>NZ_JBJHAJ010000007.1:0-194451 GCF_054051015.1 Blastococcus sp. SYSU DS0616 | reverse complement strand
AGCGTTCGTCCTGAGCCAGGATCAAACTCTCCGTAGATGATTTGATCGCAGCTGAGAACCGCGAGCTGACACTCGCGATATCAATCAACCAAAGGAATCCCAGCCCCAACCACACAGTGGCCAGGGCACGGGGTATTACTTGGCACTGACTTTCGGCACGCTGTTGAGTTCTCAAGGAGCGGACGCGCAAGAACTAGACCCTCGCGGGCTTCGTCCCTGGCTGGGTGTCCAACTCTACGCCGGTTTCCAGTGACCCGCTACCCGGGCCCCGGTCCGGCGGCCCTTCCGGGCCGCGCGGCGCAAAGAGAAAGTTACACGGCCCCCAAGGGCGGGTCAAACCCGGGGTCCGTGACGCCCGACACGCTGCGGCCACGCCCCCGACATCGGCCGTTCACACGGGGCGCGGCGGCCTCAGCCGGCCCGGCGCACGCCCGCGAGCGACCGCTTCCCCCTGCGAAGGACGAGCCACCCCCCGGGCAGCCAGGCCCCCTCCGCCGGCACGACGTCGGCATCGGTGATCCGCTCGTTGTTGAGGTAGGCGCCGCCCTCCTTCACCGTGCGGCGCGCCTCGGACAGGCTGCCCACGAGCCCCGTCTGCTGCAGGAGCTGGGCGATCGTCGGCACGTCGCCGCCCACGGTGGTGCTCCCGGCCTCCTCCAGCGCGGCCGTCAGAGTGGCTGCGTCGAGGGAGGCGAGGTCGTCCCGGCCGAACAGCGCCCGCCCGGCTGCCTCGGCCTGGCGGAGCTGCTCGGGGCCGTGCACGAGGAGGGTCAGCTCCTCGGCCAGCGCCCGCTGCGCCGCCCTGGCTGCCGGCCGCTCGAGGCTCTCGGTCACCAGGGCCGCCACCTCCTCGGCGGGACGCTCGGAGTAGAGGGGCAGCCACGCGCGGGCGTCGGCGTCCTCGGCGTTCAGCCAGAACTGGAAGAAGGCGTACGGCGACGTGAGCTTCGGGTCCAGCCACACCGCCCCGCCTTCGGACTTCCCGAACTTGGTGCCGTCGGCCTTGGTCACCAGGGGAGTGCTCAGCGCGTGCACCCGCGCACCCTCGGTCCGCCGGACCAGGTCGATGCCCGCGGTGAGGTTGCCCCACTGGTCGGAGCCGCCGGTCTGCAGCGTGACCCCGTGCCGCCGGTGCAGCTCCCGGTAGTCGTTGGCCTGCAGGATCTGGTAGCTGAACTCGGTGTAGCTGATGCCCGCCTCCGAGTTCAGCCGGGCCGACACCGCCTCCTTGGCCAGCATCTGGCTGACCCGGAAGTGCTTGCCGAGCTCGCGGAGGAAGTCGATCGCCGACACCGGGGCGGTCCAGTCCAGGTTGTTCACGTAGATCGGGGGGCACGTCCCCTCCGCCTCCGCAGGCAGCTCCAGGAAGGGTGCGACCTGCTCGCGGATGCGCTCCACCCACGTGGCGACGGTGTCGCGGTCGTTGAGCTGGCGCTCGGAGGACGGGCGCGGGTCACCGATCAGGCCGGTCGCCCCGCCCACGAGCACCACGGGCTGGTGCCCGGCCCGCTGGAGGGCGCGCAGGACCATGAACTGGAGCAGGTGCCCGACGTGCAGGCTCTGCGCGGTCGGGTCGAAGCCGGCGTAGTACGCGACCGGACCCTCGGCGAGATGGGCGCGCAGCGCGGCCTCGTCGGTGCTCTGGGCGATCAGCCCGCGGCGGTGCAGCTCGTCGATCACTCCGGGCTCGGTTGAGGGGGTCACGGGAGTCCATCCTGCCCGGCGCGCCTGCGCCGCGGCTTCCCACCCGCCCGGAACGGGCTCACCGACGGAGCGCCGGTCTCCCAGAAGCGCCACGGGAGCTCGGCGGCCACGCTGATGCCGACCCGCGGTCCGGCGGAGACGGCGGCCGGCGCCGACCCCCGGTGCAGCCGCACGGGCGAGGCCGGGTCCAGCAGGTCGGTGCCGAGATCGGCGCGCCCGATGCCCAACGCCTGGGTGAGCCGGGCGGGTCCACCGGCGAGATCGCGCGGGGTGCGGGCGGCGGGCCGGCGCGCCCGGGCCAGCTCCTCCCCCACGACCACCTCACCGGCGCGCAGCAGCACCGCCTCGCCGTCGCCCTCGGGGCCCACCACGACGTTGGCGCACCAGTGCACGCCGTAGGAGAAGTACACGTAGAGCCGCCCGGGTGGTCCGAACATGATCGCCGCCCGCGGCGTCGGGCCCCGGTGCGAGTGCGCCGCGGGATCGATCCCGGACCCCGAGTAGGCCTCGACCTCGGTCAGCCGTAGCGCGACCGTGCCCTCGGGACGCTCGGTGACCACCCAGCAGCCGAGCAGCGAGCGGGCGACGACGTCGACCGGCCCGAGCAGGTCCTCCGCGCGGACGAGGGGGCCGGGCCCGGGCCGGGCGGGGTGGGACGACACGCTCAGAGGGCCGGCGCCACCGGCGACTCCGACGCCCAGCGCCCGTGCTCGGAGGCGAGGTCCTTCAGCGTCGCGAGCTGCTCGGCGACCCGCTCGGGCGCCGTCCCGCCCCGGGTGCTGCGGGCGGCCAGCGCGCCGCGGACCGACAGGACCGAGCGCACGTCGGGGGTCAGCCGCTCGTCGATGCCGGCCAGCTGGTCGTCGTCGAGCTGGTCGAGCTCCAGGCCCGCCTCCTCGCAGAAGGCGACCATCGCACCGCTGATCTCGTGCGCCGAGCGGAACGGCACTCCCTGGCGCACCAGCCACTCCGCGACGTCGGTGGCGAGCGCGAAGCCCTGCGGTGCGGCGGCCTCGAGCACCTCGGGGCGGAGCGTGAGCGTCGCGATCATCCCGGTGACCGCGGGCAGCAGGAGGAGCAGCTGGTCCATGGAGTCGAAGACCGGCTCCTTGTCCTCCTGCAGGTCCCGGTCGTAGGCGAGCGGCAGACCCTTGAGCATGGTGAGGATGCCGGTCAGGTTGCCGACGAACCGGCCGGACTTGCCCCGCGCCAGCTCGGCGATGTCGGGGTTCTTCTTCTGCGGCATGATCGACGAGCCGGTGGCCCAGGCGTCGTCGAGCCGGGCCCAGCCGAACTCGGTCGACGTCCAGAGCACGACCTCCTCGCCCAGCCGGGAGAGGTGCACGCCGAGCAGCGCGGCGACGAAGCAGAACTCCGCGGCGAAGTCGCGGTCGCTCACGCCGTCGATGGAGTTGTCCGAGGCGCGGTCGAACCCGAGCTCGGCGGCGACGGCGTCGGGGTCCAGGGGCAGCGAGGAGCCGGCGAGGGCGCCGGAGCCGTAGGGGCTCACGGCCGCGCGCTTGTCCCAGTCGATCAGCCGGTCGACGTCGCGGGCGAAGGAGTGGGCGTGCGCGAGCAGCTGGTGGCTGATGAGCACCGGCTGGGCGTGCTGCAGGTGCGTCATCCCCGGGGCCGCGACGTCGCGGTACCGCTCGGCCAGGCCGAGCAGCGCGAACTCCAGGGAGGAGAGCTCGCCGACCAGCGCCCGCACGGTGTGACGCAGGTAGAGCCGCAGGTCGGTGGCGATCTGGTCGTTGCGGCTGCGGCCGGCGCGCAGCTTGCCGCCGAGCGCGCCGAGCTTCTCGGTGAGGCCGCGCTCCAGGGCCTCGTGCACGTCCTCGTCGCTCTCGATCGCGGTGAACGTGCCGGCCTCCACCTCGGCCGACAGCTCGCGCAGTGCGCCGAGCATCTGCTCCAGCTCGTCGTCGGCGAGCAGACCGGCGCGGTGCAGCACGCGGGCGTGCGCGCGCGATCCGGCCAGGTCGAACGGAGCCAGCTGCCAGTCGAAGTGGGTCGACTTGGACAGCGCCGCCATCGCCGGCGACGGGCCACCGCCGAACCGTCCGCCCCAGAGGCGGGTCTGCGATCCAGGTGCCGTGCTGCTCACGTGCCGGGTTCCTCTTCCAGGTCGGCGCTCAGTTCGGGATAGACGGCCGGCGTGCGCTGCGCGAGCGCCCGCAGCCGGTCGGCCAGGGCCGGCCCCCCGTCGGGCGCGCGGGAGACGACCAGCAGAGTGTCGTCCCCCGCGATGGTGCCGAGCACGTCGGGGAGGCCGACCTTGTCCAGCGCGGAGGCCAGGAACTGCGCCGCGCCGGGCGGTGTCCGAAGGACCGCCAGGTTGGCGCTGCCCTCGGCTCCGGTCAGCAGGTCGGCGAGCAGGCGGGTGAGCCGGGCGGGCGCGGCCTGCGCCGGGCGCAGCGGCGCGTTCTCCGGCGGCAGCACGTAGGACGCCGGAGCGCCGTCGGAACCGCGCAGCTTCACCGCGCCGAGCTCCTCCAGGTCCCGCGAGAGCGTCGCCTGGGTGACCTCGATGCCCGACTCGGCCAGCAGCACGGCCAGCTGCGTCTGCGAGGTGATCGCCCGCGCCTCGATCAGCTCGCGGATCCGTGCCTGGCGCGCCGAGCGGGTGAGGGCGGAGGTCACGCGCGCCCTCCGGGACGGACGGGCCCGGTCACGACCGCTCCAGGAGCCACGCGAGCAGCGCCTTCTGGGCGTGCAGCCGGTTCTCCGCCTCGTCCCAGACCGCGCTCTGCGGGCCGTCGATCACCTCCGCGGCGATCTCCTTGCCGCGGTAGGCCGGGAGGCAGTGCAGGACGACGGCGTCGTCGGCGGCGCGGGCGAGGGCGGCGCCGTCCAGCGCATAGGGCAGGAACGGTGCGACGCGCGCGTCGTACTCGTCCTCCTGCCCCATCGACACCCAGGTGTCGGTGACCAGCACGTCGGCGCCCTCGGCGGCCTGCGCGGCGTCGGCGGTCCAGGCCACCGAGCCCCCGGTCCCCGCCGCGATCTTCGCTGCGCGGTCGAGGACCGCCGGGTCCGGCCGGAACGACTCCGGTGAGCCGATCCGCACGTGCATGCCGGCGGTGGCGCCGCCGAGCAGGTAGGAGTGCGCCATGTTGTTGGCGCCGTCACCGAGGTAGGTCATCGAGCGCCCGGCCAGCGAGCCCTTCCGCTCGATCACCGTCTGCAGGTCGGCCAGGATCTGGCAGGGGTGGTACTCGTCGGTGAGCGCGTTGACCACGGGCACCCGGCTCACCGACGCCATCGCCTCGATGCGGTCCTGGCCGAAGGTCCGCCAGACGATCGCGGCGGCCTGGCGGTCGAGCACCCGGGTGGTGTCCTCGATCGGCTCGCCGCGTCCCAGCTGGCTGCTGCCGGCGTCGATGACCAGCGGGTACCCGCCGAGCTCGGCGACGCCGACGGAGAACGACACCCGGGTGCGGGTGGAGGGCTTGTCGAACAGCACCGCCACGGCCCGGGGCACCCCGTTGGCCGCGCGCAGCGGGGTGGGCGCCTCGGCGGTGTGCCGGGTCGCCTTGAGCGAGGCGGCCAGGGCGAGCACCTCGGCCTGCTCGGCCGGGGTGAGGTCGTCGTCCTTGAGGAAGTGCCGGGTCACTGATGGTTCTCCATCGCGGTGTCGAGGGCGGCAGGGAGCGCGGCCACGAAGGCGTCCACCTGCTGGTCGGTCAGGACGAGCGGCGGCGCGAGCCGGAGCACGCCCGGCGCGACGGCGTTGGTCAGGAAGCCGGCGGCCCGCAGCGTGGTCTCCAGCGGCGCGGCGACGTCGGCGGTGAGGACGACGCCGAGCAGCGCGCCCCTCCCCCGGACCCCGCTGATGCCCGGGTGCCCGAGCGCCTCGATGCCGGCGGTGAACCGGTGCTCCAGCTCCTTGGCCCGCTCCAGCAGGCCCTCGTCGCGGATGGTGTCGAGGACGGCCAGAGCGGCGGCGGCGGCGATCGGGTTGCCGCCGAAGGTGGAGCCGTGCGAGCCGGCCGTCAGCAGGTCGGCCGCCTCGCCGAAGGCGAGCATCGCCCCGATCGGCAGCCCACCGCCGAGCGCCTTGGCCAGCGTGACGACGTCGGGGTGCAGGCCGTCGGCCTGGTGGGCGAACCACGAGCCGGTGCGGCCGATGCCGGTCTGCACCTCGTCGACGGCGAACAGCGCCCCGGCACCGGACGCCGCCGCGGCGGCGGCGGCGAGGTAGCCGGCGGGCGCGGGCAGCACGCCGCCCTCCCCCAGCATCGGCTCGAGCAGCACCATGGCGGTCTGCTCGGAGACCGCCGTGGCCAGCGCCGCCTCGTCGCCGTAGGGCACGTAGGAGACCCCGCCCGGGAGCGGCGCGAACGCGGCCGCCTTCGACGGCTGACCGGTGAGCGCCAGGGCGCCCATGGTCCGGCCGTGGAAGGCGCCCTCTGCGGTGATCACCTGCGAGCGGCCGGTGAGCCGGCTGAGCTTGAAGGCCGCCTCGTTGGCCTCGGCGCCGGAGTTGCAGAAGAACACCCGTCCGGGCCGGCCGGCGAGCTCCAGCAGCCGCTCGGCGAGCTGGATCCCGGGTTCGTGCATGGCCAGGTTGGAGACGTGGCCCAGCTTCGCCGCCTGCGTGGTGATCGCCTCGACCACCTTGGGGTGGGCGTGGCCGAGGATCGTCGTGGCGATGCCGCCGAGCAGGTCGGTGTACTCGCGGCCGTCGACGTCCCAGACCTGCGCTCCGGCGCCGTGGTCGAGCGCGACCGGCGGCGCCTTGTAGTTGTTCATCATCACGGCCGACCAGCGGCGGGCCAGCTCCTCGGTGTGCGTCGTCATGCTGTGCCCTCCTTCTGGTCCCTCGCCGGGACGACCATCGTCCCGGTGCCCTCGGTGGTGAACGTCTCCAGGAGCAGGGCGTGCGGCGTCCGGCCGTCGACGACGGTCGCCCGCTTCACCCCGCCCTCGACCGCGCGCAGGCAGGCGGCCATCTTCGGGATCATCCCGGCGTCCAGCGTGGGCAGGATCTCGGCCAGCTCGCGGGCGTCGATCTGCTGCACCAGCGACCCGCGGTCGGGCCAGTCGGCGTAGAGGCCCTCGACGTCGGTGAGCACGACGAGCTTGACCGCGCCCAGCGCCGCGGCCAGCGCCGCGGCCGCGGTGTCGGCGTTGACGTTGTGGACGACGCCGTCGGCGTCCGGCGCGACGCTCGCGACGACGGGGATGTGCCCGGCGTCCAGCAGCGCGGTGACCGGGGTGGTGTCGACCGCGGCGATGTCGCCGACGAGCCCGACGTCGACCGGCGCGCCGTCCACGACCGCCGTGGTCCGCCGCGCCGTGAACAGCCCGCCGTCCTCGCCGGAGAGGTGCACCGCCATCGGGCCGTGCTGGTTGATCAGCCCGACGATGTCGGGGCCCACCTGGCCGGTGAGCACCATGCGGACGACGTCGATGGTCTCCGGCGTGGTCACCCGCAGGCCCCCGCGGAACTCGCTGGTGATGCCGAGCTTGGCCAGCATGGCGTTGATCTGCGGCCCGCCGCCGTGCACGACGACGGGGAGGATGCCGCAGGTCCGCAGGAAGACCATGTCCTCGGCGAACGCCCGGCGGCAGGTGTCGTCGACCATGGCGTGCCCGCCGTACTTGATGACGACGACCTTGCCGTGGAACTCCTTGAGCCAGGGCAGCGCGCCGGTGAGCACGGCGACCTTCGCGGCGTCGCCCTCGGGGTCCTTGGTGCGCATGACCCGGCTGGTGCCGACCCGGCGGGGCAGCCTGGGCGGGGGCGCCGGCTCGTCGATCCGCACGTCCGGGGGCGTGGGGTCCTGAGGTGCAGCGTCCTGAGGTGCGGGGTCCTGGTGCTCGCTCATGTGGAGTAGGCCGAGTTCTCGTGCACGTAGGCGATGGACAGGTCGTTGGTCCAGATGGTGGCCTGCTCGGCGCCGGCGCGGAGGTCGACGTCGATGGTGATCTCCCGGCCGGTGAGGTCGACGCCCTCCCGCGGGTCGCCGATCGCGCCGCCCCGGCAGACGGTGACGCCGTTGATGGTGACGTCGACCTGGTCGGGCTCGAACGCGGCGTCGGTGGTGCCGATCGCCGCCAGCACCCGGCCCCAGTTCGGGTCGTTGCCGAACAGCGCGGTCTTGAGCAGGTTGTTGCGGGCGCAGGCCCGGCCGGCGGTGAGGGCGTCCTCGACGGTCGCGGCGTTGCGGACGGTGATGGCGATGTCCTTGGTCGAGCCCTCGGCATCGGCCAGCAGCTGCATCGCGAGGTCGGTGCAGGCGGCGGTCAGCGCCTCGGTGAGCTCCGCCTCCGTGGGGGCGGAGCCGCTCGCGCCGTTGGCCAGGGCGATGACGGTGTCGTTGGTGGACAGACAACCGTCGGAGTCCACGCGCTCGAAGCTGACGGCGGTCGCCGCCTTCAGCGCCCGCTGCAGGGCGTCCGGGTCGGCGGCGGCGTCGGTGGTCAGCACGACGAGCATCGTGGCCAGGCTCGGGGCGAGCATGCCGGCGCCCTTGGCCATCCCGCCGACGGTCCAGCCGCCCCGCTCCTGCGCCGTCGTCTTGGGCACGCTGTCGGTGGTCATGATCGCCCGGGCCGCGTCGGCCCCGCCGTCCTCGGTCAGCCCCTTCACCGCGGCGGTGACGCCGGCGGTCAGCCTGTCCATGGGCAGCCGGACCCCGATGAGGCCGGTGCTGGCGACCGCGACGTCGACCGCGCCGATGTCCAGCTGCGCGGCGGCATGCTCGGCGGTGGCGTGGGTGTCCTGGAAGCCCTCCGGCCCGGTACAGGCGTTGGCGCCGCCGGAGTTGAGGACGACGGCCCGGCAGCGCCCGCCCGCCAGCACCTGGCGGCTCCACAGCACCGGCGCGGCCGGGAAGCGGTTGGTCGTGAAGACGGCGGCCGCGGCGTCGTCCGGGCCGGTGTTGAGGACGACGGCGACGTCGCGGTCGCCGCTGGACTTCAGGCCGGCGGCCACGCCGGCGGCGGCGAAGCCCTTCGGTGCCGTGCACGTCATGGCGCTACTCCTACGACCGGCAGGCCGGTGGTCTCGGGCAGGCCCAGGGCGAGGTTGGCGCACTGGATCGCCGCTCCCCCGGTGCCCTTGGTCAGGTTGTCGACGGCCGCCACGACGACCAGCCGGTTCGCGTCGGCGTCCACGGCCAGCTGCAGGGCGACGGTGTTGGCGCCGAGCACCTGCGCCGTGGTGGGCCACTGCCCCTCGGGCAGCAGGTGGATGAACGGCTCGTCGGCGTAGGCCTGCTCGTACGCCGCGCGCGCGGCGGCCGCGTCGGTGCCGGGCGTCAGCGGGGCCGAGCAGGTGGCGAGGATGCCCCGGCTCATCGGCACCAGGGTCGGGGTGAAGCTGACGCCCACCGGCGCACCGGCGGCCTGCGAGAGGCCCTGGATCATCTCCGGCGTGTGCCGGTGCACTCCCCCGACGCCGTAGGCGCTCGCCGCGCCCATGACCTCGCTGCCGAGCAGGTGCGGCTTGGGCGACTTGCCGGCGCCGCTGGTGCCGCTGGCGGCGACCACGACGACGTCGGGCTCGACCAGGCCGGCGGCCAGCGCCGGGGCCAGCGCGAGGGTGACCGAGGTCGGGTAGCAGCCCGGGACGGCGATCCGCGTCGCGTCGGTCAGCGCCTCGCGCTGCCCGGGCAGCTCGGGCAGGCCGTAGGGCCAGGTGCCGGCGTGCACGCCGCCGTACCAGCGCGCCCAGGCGGCGGGGTCGTTCAGCCGGTGGTCGGCGCCGCAGTCGATGACCAGGGTCTCCGCCGGGAGCTGGTCGGCGATGGCTGCGGACTCGCCGTGGGGCAGCGCCAGGACGACGACGTCGTAGCCGACGAGGCTCGCCGCGTCGCTGGGCTGGACGACCATGTCGGCGAAGGGCAGCAGGTGGGGTTGCAGCTCACCCAGGCGTCGGCCGGCGCTCGAGTTGGCGTGCACCCCGGCCAGCCGGAGGTTCGGGTGCCCGGCCAGCAGCCGGCACACCTCGCCCCCCGCGTACCCGGTGGCGCCGGTGACCCCGACCGTCCACGTCTGCGCTGCGCTCACAATGCATGACCATACACGACCATGCATGACCGTTCATGCGGGTTCCCCGGACCCGGGCGTCATCTCGCGCCGCCGACGTCGTCGAGCGCCCCCAGCACCGCCGGCCAGGCGGCGCTGCGCGGATCGACCACCGCGAAGTGGCCGGCCGGCACCGTGGTGAGCACCGCGGCCGGGTGGCGCCGGGCGTAGGACTCGGCGACCTCCCGCGGGACGATGCGGTCGCCCGTCCCGTGCACGATGCGCACCCGGCCCCGGGGCGCGGGCAGCCGGACGGGGTCCAGGTCGGGCCGCGCCACGGCGTCGTCCCCCAGGAAGGAGGCGACCGCGTCGCCGTCCAGGCCCAGGACCTGGGCCCGCTGCAGGTCCGCGACCGGCGCGAGCGCCACGACCCCGGCCGGGGTGTCCGGGGGCTGGACCGTGGCGGCAGCCAGCAGCGCGAGGTGCCCGCCGGCGGAGTGCCCGGTGAGCACGAGGCGCCGCCCGGGCCGGCCGGGGAGCTCCTCCGCCCGGGCCGCCCAGCGCACCGCCGCGTCCACGTCGCCGACGGTCAGGTCGGGGCGGCCGGGCACGCGCCGGTACTCGGGGGTCACCGTCGTCCACCCGGCGGCGGCCAGCGCCTCGGTCATCGGCCGCAGGTGCACGCGGTCGTACGCCGGCCGCCAGAACCCGCCGTGGAGCACGACCAGCAGCGGCCGGTCGCCCCGGGCGCACCGGCCGAAGCGGACGTCGGCCACCTGGTCCGGGCCCGGCCCGTAGGTCAGGACGGCGTCCGGCGCGGAGGCCGGCCGGGTCAGGACCGACCGGTCCTCACCTCCGGCGCCTGCCCGGCCGCGCAGACTGGTCATGCGGTAGTACTACCGGACCGCGGAACGCGTCACCGGATCCGGGAGGAGCGGCGCCATGGCGATCGAGGACGGGGTCCGGCCGCTCGAGGAGGGCGTGCAGACCGACTTCAGCGCACGGATGAGCTACGGGGGCTACCTCGGGCTGGACACCCTGCTGTCGGTGCAGCGCCCGATCAGCGACCACCACGACGAGCCACTGTTCATCATCCAGCACCAGACCACCGAGCTGTGGCTGAAGCTGGCGCTGCACGAGCTGCGCGCGGTCCGCGCGGACTTCGACCGCGACGACGTCCAGCACGCCCGCAAGGGCCTGGCGCGGGTCAAGCACATCCTGCGCACCATCACCGAGCAGTGGTCGGTCCTCGCGACCCTGACCCCTAGCGAGTACGCCGAGTTCCGCGGCGTGCTGGGCAACTCCTCGGGCTTCCAGTCCTACCAGTACCGGGCCGTGGAGTTCCTGCTCGGCAACAAGAACGAACGCATGCTGGCGGTCTTCGCCGCCGAGCCGGCCGCTCAGGAACTGCTCACCGAGCTGCTGGACTCGCCGACGGTCTACGACGCCTTCCTGCGGTTCCTGGACCGCCGGGGGCACCCCGTGCCGGAGGAGGTGCTGCACCGCGACGTCCGGCAGGCGTGGGTCGAGACCCCGGCGCTGCTGCCGGTGTACCGCACGATCTACGGGGACACCGAGGCGCACTGGGCGGAGTACGCCACCTGCGAGGACCTGGTGGACCTGGAGGACGGCGTCCAGCTGTGGCGGTTCCGGCACCTGCGCACGGTCCAGCGCACCATCGGGTTCGCCACGGGCACCGGGGGGAGCTCGGGGGTGGACTTCCTCCGGCGCGCCCTGGACCTGACCTTCTTCCCCGAGCTCTACACGGTCCGGTCCGGGATCGGTGCCTGATCCCGTGACCGCTGCCTCGATGGGTCGCGAGCCATCGCCCGACGTGCTGGACCTGCTCCCGGCCGGGGTCACCGAGCGGGCGGCCCAGCTCGACCGGCTCGACCCGCTGGCAGACCTCCGGGACGAGTTCGTCCTGCCCGAGGGCGTGGTCGCCTACCTCGACGGGAACTCGCTCGGCCGTCCGCTGAGGGTCACCCGCGACCGGCTCACCCGTTTCGTCGACGGCGAGTGGGGTGAGCGGCTCATCCGGGCGTGGGACGAGCACTGGATGGACCGCCCCACGGCCGTGGGCGATGCCATCGGCCGGGTCGTGCTCGGGGCGGCGCCGGGGCAGACGGTCGTCGGCGACTCGACCACGGTCATGCTCTACAAGCTGCTCCGGGCGGCGCTGGACGCCGGTCCCGACCGGGCGGAGATCGTCGCCGACACCGAGAACTTCCCGACCGACCGGTTCGTCCTCGACCGGGTCGCCGCGGAGACCGGCCGCACCGTCCGCTGGATCGAACCCGACCCGGCGACGGGCGTGCAGCCGGCGGAGGTGACCGGGCTGCTGAGCGACCGGACGGCGCTGGTGCTGCTCAGCCACGTCGCCTACAAGTCCGCCTACATCGCCGACGTCCCGGCCATCACGGCGGCCGCCCACGAGGCCGGGGCGCTGGTGCTGTGGGACCTCTCCCACTCCGCGGGCGCGGTCGACGTGCGGCTGGACGCCGACGAGGTCGACCTCGCCGTGGGCTGCAGCTACAAGTTCCTGAACGGCGGGCCGGGCGCCCCGGCCTTCGGCTACGTGGCCCGGCGGCTGCAGGAGGACCTGGTGCAGCCGATCACCGGGTGGATGGGCGCCGCGGACCCGTTCGCGATGGGGCCGGAGTACGTGCCGGCGGCCGGCATCCGCCGGTTCCTCAGCGGTACGCCGCCGATCCTCGGGATGATCCCGATCGAGGACATGCTGGCGTTGATCGACCGGGCGGGGATGCCGGCGGTCCGGGCCAAGTCGGTCGAGCTGACGGAGTTCGCGATCGCCGTGGCCGACGAGGTCCTGTCCCCGCTGGGCGTGACGGTCGCCTCCCCGCGGGATCCGGAGCGCCGGGGCGCGCACGTGACCCTGGAGCACGACGCGATGAAGACGGTCGTGGCGGAGCTGTGGCGGCGGGGCGTCATCCCGGACTTCCGGCGGCCACGCGGGCTGCGGGTCGGCCTCTCCCCGCTGAGCACGAGCTTCACCGAGGTCGCCACCGCGCTGGCGCACGTGCGGCAGATCCTGGCCGACCCGGCCGGCTGACGGGTCGGCGCCGGCCCCGACCCGGTCAGGCGGTTCTCACGGCCGGGCCCTGCGCCGGAGACGGCCGGCACCTCGCTGGGGACCGGAGGTCAGGTCGGGAGCGACCGCGCCCGGTGGGTCCACGAGGCCACCGCGGCGGCCAGCAGGAGCAGCGACGGCAGCAGGAGGGCCAGCCCGATCCCCAGGCCGTTCAGCAACGACCACCCGACGGACACGGCCGCCAGCACGACCAGGACCGCGGGCGCCCGCCGGGACGCCGTCGCGCTCTCCACCCACAGGGCGAGCGCCGCGCACGCCAGCGGGACGCCGAAGAGCAGGAACGCGAACGCCCCGCTGTCCGCCCACACCATCCGCCACAACCAGGCGGTCACCGCGACGAGGCACCCGAGCGAGAAACTGATCAGCATCCGCGCACCCGAGGAACCAGCGGTCATGACACATCTCCCGACCGGCCCGGGGTCGGCACCGTCGCGCCGGTACCGCACCGTGGCACTCCGGTGCGGCGCGGTCAACGGTCGTGTGCCCGCTCCGGGAGAGGTCAGGCCACCGGGTCGTCGTCGCCGTAGGGGCGCAGGCGGAGCTGGCGCGCGGCGTCCTCCGGGGTCACCGAGCCGACGACGTCGAGGTCGTCGGCGCCCACGCGCAGGAACCGGCCCGACCACTGGTCCAGCTCGCCGGCCGCGATCGCCGCGACCAGCTCGACCACCTTCTCGGGCGGCGTCCAGTCGGTGTAGCCCTCCCACATGCGCATCGACCGGGTCATCGGGGTGTCCACGACGCCCGGTGACAGGTCGAAGGCGCGCACGTCGGTGCCCTCCAGGGCGCCGGCCAGGGCCTCGGTCATCCGCATGAGACCGGTCTTGGCCACCGAGTAGGCGGAGTACTCCGGCCGCGCCCGCACGCTCATCCCGCTGGCGATGTCCACCACCCGACCGCGGTTGCGCAGCACCATCCACGGCACCACGGTCCGCGCCAGCAGGAAGCCGCCCTTGATGTGGCTGGTGACGACGTCCCACCACTGGTCGGGGTCGGCCTCCCAGAGCGGCACCTCGAGCTCGTCGATCAGCCCCGCGTTGTTGACCAGCAGCTCGACCGGGCCGAGCTCCTCGCGGACCCGGCCCACGGCTTCCTCCACCGAGGCCCGGTCGGTGACGTCGGCGGCGACGGCGAGGGTCCGGGCACCGGTGGCCTCGGCGACCTCGGCCATGGCGGTGCGCAGCCGGTCCTCGGTGCGTGCCAGCCCGGCCACAGCCATGCCGCGCGCGGCGAGGCCCTCGACCAGGTGCCGCCCGATCCCGGTGGACGCGCCCGTGACCAGTGCCACCGAACCCGACAGGACGGCCCCGTCGCGGGGAGGACGGGGTCCTTCGTCAGCCACGGAGCTGCGCTCCGTTCGCGACGACGGCGGCGGCGACCGCGGCGTCGAAGGCGACCCGCGCCTCATCGCTGGTCAGCGTCCGGTCCGGCGCGCGGAACGTCAGGGAGTACGCCAGCGACTTCTGCCCCTCGGGCACCGAGCTGCCGGTGTAGACGTCGAACAGCCGCAGGTCCTCCAGCAGCTCGCCCGCCCCGCTCCGCAGCACCGCCTGCACCCGGGCCTCGGGCTCCGTCTCCGGCACGAGCAGCGCGAGGTCCATGCGGACCGGCGGGAAGGTGGAGATCGACCGCGCCTGAGGCACAGGCGGCACGGGCAGCGCGTCGGCGTCGAGCTCCATCGCCGACGTGCGGGCCGGCAGCCCCAGCGCCTCGCAGACCTTGGGGTGCAGCTCGCCGGCGTACCCGACGACCCGGTCGGCGACGAGCAGCGCGGCGCACCGGCCCGGGTGCCAGGGCGCCCGCTCGGCCTGCTCGACGGTGAGCTCGGCGCCGGCTGCCTCGGCCACGGTGCGGGCGGCCTGCACGGCGTCGGCCCACTCGGCCGGCCGGCCCGACCCCCACCAGCCGCGGGGCTCGCGCTGCCCGGTGAGGACGACGGCGACGTGCCACGGCTGCGCCGGCACCGCACCCAGCAGGGCGGCCAGCGTCGCGTCGTCCGGGCGGCGGTCGGCGCCGGGCAGCGGGGCGGCGGCGCCGCTCCCGCCGGGGAAGACCGAGCCGTGCTCGAAGAGGGCGACGTCGCGGAGCCCGCGGGCCAGGTTGCGGCCCAGGGCGGCGAGCAGCCCGGGCAGCAGCGTGGTCCGCAGCGCCGGCGCCTCCTCCGACAGCGGGTTGCGGACGGTGATCACCCGGCGGCGGTCGTCGTCGGCGGGCAGGCCGAGCGCATCGAGCTGCGCCGTCCCCACGAAGGGGAACGCGGGGGCCTCCACGTAGCCGGCGTGGGCCAGCGCCCGGCCGATGCTGCGCCGCCGCCGCTGCCGCTCGGTGAGCCCGCCACCCGGCGGGGCGGTGGGCAGGATCGAGGGGATCTCGTCGAACCCGCGGAACCGCACGACCTCCTCCACCAGGTCGGCCGGCTCCTGCAGGTCGCCGCGCCACGATGGCGGGGTGACGCGCAGCGCGTCCCCGTCGCCGCTCACCTCGGCGCCGACGGCGGTGAGCACCTCGAGCACCTGGGCCCGGGTGTAGGGAACACCGGCGATCCGGCCGGGCAGCCCGGCATCCAGCGCGATCGCCGCGCGCGGCGCGCGGACGTCGACGTCCACCGGCGCGCCGACGACCCGCGCACCGCCGTGCTCGACGAGCAGCGCCGCCGCCCGGGCCAGGGCCACGACGGTGACCTCGGGATCGGTGCCGCGCTCGAAGCGCTTGCCGGCCTCGCTGGGCAGCCGGTGCCGGCGCACCCCGCGCGAGATGCCGTTCTGCTCCCAGTGCGCGGCCTCCAGCAGCACCGCGGTGGTGGCGTCCCCGATCTCGGTGGACGCCCCGCCCATGACGCCGGCCAGCCCGATCGGGCCGGACCCGTCGGTGATGAGCAGGTCGTCGTCGGTGAGCGCGCGGTCGGCGCCGTCCAGGGTGGTGAGCCGCTCCCCCGCCGTCGCCCGGCGGACCGCGATCGGGCCGGTGACGGCGGCGCGGTCGAAGGCGTGCATCGGCTGGCCGAGCTCGAGCATCACGTAGTTGGTGACGTCGACGGCGAGCGAGATGCTGCGGATCCCGCACTGCGCGAGCCGGCGGCGCAGCGGCCACGGGCTCGGCGCGGCCGGGTCGAGGTCCTCCAGGGCGAGCATGGAGAAGCGGTCGCAGCGGTCGGGGTCGGCGACGGTGACCTCCCACGCCGGGGCACCCGACCAGTCGGGCAGCGGCAGGTCGGCCGGATCACGCCAGGTCACGCCCAGCACGCCGGCCAGGTCGCGGGCGATCCCGCGCAGCGACATGGCGTAGCCGCGGTCCGGCGTCACCTCGAGGTCGAAGACGACGTCGTCCAGGCCGAGGACGTCGGCGGCGGGGGTGCCCGGCTCGTAGCCCTCCTGCCCCAGCACGAGGATCCCCGCGTGGTCCTCGCCGATGCCCAGCTCGCGGACCGAGCAGATCATCCCGTCGGAGACGTGGTCGTAGGTCTTCCGCGCGGCGATGGCGAAGTCCCCGGGCAGCACGGCGCCCGGGAGCGCGGCCACCACCAGGTCGCCGACGGCGAAGTTCCGGGCGCCGCAGACGATGCCCCTCGGCTCGCTCTCCCCCACCGCGACCTGGCAGTAGCGGATCGGCTTCTTGAAACCGGTGAGCTCCTCGATCTCGAGCACCCGGCCGACCACGAGCGGGCCGGTGGTCACCGGCGGGCGGACGACGTCCTCGACCTCGAAGCCCAGCCGGACGAAGGCGTCGTCGAACTCCTCGACGGTGATGCCCGCCGGGAGGTCGACGAGCTCGGACAACCAGCTGACGGGGACCTTCACTGCTCAACTCCGAACGGCAGGGTGAAGCGGACGTCGGCCTCGGCGATGTCGTGCATGTCCGACACCGCGGAGCGGAACTGCAGGGCCCGCTCGATGCCCATGCCGAACGCGAACCCGGTGTACTCGTCGGGGTCGACCCCGCAGGCCCGCAGCACGCGGGGGTTCACCATCCCGCAGCCGCCCCACTCGACCCACTGCGGGCCGTCGCGGTGCTCGGGGAACCACACGTCGAACTCCGCCGACGGCTCGGTGAACGGGAAGAAGTGCGGCCGCCACCGGGTGCGCGCGTCCGGGCCGAACAGCTGGCGGGCCAGGTGGTCCAGGGTGCCGCGCAGGTGGGCCATGGTGAGCCCGCGGTCGACGGCCAGGCCCTCGACCTGGTGGAAGACGGGCAGGTGCGTCGCGTCCAGCTCGTCGGTGCGGTAGACCCGGCCCGGGGCGACGACGTAGATCGGCGGCTGCCGGTCGAGCATGGTGCGCGCCTGGACGGGGCTGGTGTGCGTGCGCAGCACCAGGCCGGAGTCCTCGGGCGCGACGAAGAACGTGTCCGACAGCCACCGGGCCGGATGGTCGGGGCCGAAGTTCAGCGCGTCGAAGTTCAGCCACTCGGCCTCGAGCTCCGGGCCGTCGGCGACCTCGTACCCCATCCCGACGAAGACGTCGGCGATCCGGTCCATGAGGGTGGTGAGCGGGTGCCGTGCGCCGCGGGGGTTGCGGTCCCACGGCAGCGTGACGTCGACCTGCTCCTCGGCCAGCACGCGGGCGTCGCGCTCGGCCTCGAGCTCGGCCTTCCGCGCCTCGTAGGCCTCGGTCACCGCGACCCGGGCGGCGTTCACCCGCTTGCCGGCGTCGCTGCGCGCGGCCGGGGGCAGCGCGCCCAGCTCGCGGCGGGCGAGCAGCACGGGAGCGCGGTCGCCGAGGTGCGCCGAGCGGGCGGCGGCCAGCGCCTCCAGGTCCGCGGCCGCCGCGAAGGCCCCGAGCGCGGCCCGCACCGCCTCGTCGAGGGCCTCGGGCGAGAGGGCGGCGACCTGCTTGGGGTCGTAGGGATCGTTGGCGCCAGACACGGGGAGCCATTCTGCCCGCCCACCGCCTGCGCCCGCGCCTGGGTTCCGGTGCGAGGATGCCGGACGTCGCCGGAACCGGCGTCCAGGCTCACCCCGGCCCCGTCCAGAGGCTCGTGCCGAGCGGGCGAGGCGCGAGGGGGACGGGGTCCTTCCACTGATCACGAGGGAGCTTCCGGAGGTGGGCGTGGCCGTCGTGCTCGCGCTGGCGTCCGCCGTCGTCTACGGCGCCGCCGACTTCCTGGGCGGGCTCGCCAGCCGCCGGGCGTCGGTCTCCGCAGTCGTCGCGGTGTCCCAGGCCGCCGGGCTGCTGGCGCTGGTGGCGCTGCTGCCCTGGCTCGGCGGGCCGGTCACCGCGGCGGACCTGGCCTGGGGCGCCGCCGCCGGGCTGGCCGGTGCCGGCGGCCTGCTGGTCTTCTTCCGCGCGCTGGCCGGCGGGGTGATGAGCGTCATCGCCCCGGTCACCGCGCTCACCGCCGCCGCCGTGCCGGTGCTGGTCGGCGTGCTGGACGGCGAGCGCATCGGCACCTGGGCGACGGCGGGCATCGTGCTCGCCCTGGCCGCAGTGGTCCTGGTCTCGGCCGAGAGCGGGCTGCGGGCGCTGCGCGCCGCCCGCCCCGCCAGCCTTGGGCCCGCGCTGGTCGCCGGAACGGCGTTCGGCCTGTTCTTCGTGCTGCTGGACCGCACCTCCGCCGACGCCGGCCTCACCCCGCTCGTCGCCGCCCGGCTCGCCTCGGTGGTGCTGGTGGTCGGGGTCGCGCTGGCCACCCGGCAGTCGCTGCAGCCGGGGCGCGCGGCGCTCCCGCTGGTGCTGGTCTCCGGATTGGGCGACATGACGGCCAACGCGCTGTTCCTCCTGGCCACGCAGCAGGGCGGCCCGCTGGCGATCACCGGCGTCCTCGCCTCGCTGTACCCGGTCAGCACCGTCGTGCTCGCCCAGCTCGTGCTGCGCGAGCGGCTCGTGCCGGCCCAGCTGACCGGGCTGGGGGCCGCCGCGGCCGCCGTCGTCCTGATCACCCTGCCCGGCTGACTCCCCCCTTCGGGGGAGGGTGCGGGGACCCGGCTCCGGCCCCGGCACCCGCCGGCCGATCCCCCCTCCGTGGACCCCGTGCGCCCCGAGCTCGACGCTGCCCTCGCCGCGGCCCTGCGCCCCGGCGGGGTGCGCAGCGTCTTCCAGCCCATCGTGGAGCTCGACACCGGCGCGGTCGTCGCCTACGAGGCCCTCGCGCGCGGACCCGAGGGGCCGCTGCAGCGACCGGATCTGCTCTTCGCCGCCGCCCGCGAGGCGGGTGTGCTCGCCGAGCTGGACGCCGCCTGCCGCGTGGCCGCCTTCTCCGGCGCGGTCGGGCACGGGCTGCCGGCTCCGCTGGCCCTCTTCGTCAACGTGGAGCCCGAGGTCCTCGACACCGCCCCGCTGGACGAGCTGCTGGCGATCGCCGGCTCCGCCCCCGGCGGCCTCCGGGTGGTCCTGGAGATCACCGAGCGCGCGCTCGCCGCCCGTCCGGCCGAACTGCTGCGCACGGTCGCCCGCGTCCGCGAGCTGGGCTGGGGCGTCGCCCTGGACGACGTGGGCGCCGAGGCGATGTCGCTGGCGTTCATGCCGATCCTGCGTCCCGACGTGGTGAAGCTCGACCTGCGGCTGGTGCAGGAACGCCCCGGCCCGGCCATCGCCCAGATCATGAACGCGGTCAACGCCTACGCGCAGGCCACCGGGGCCGCGGTGCTGGCCGAGGGCATCGAGAACGACGCCCACCTGGCCATGGCCCGGGCGCTGGGCGCCACCCTCGGCCAGGGCTGGCTGTTCGGCCGCCCCAGCCCGGAGCCGGCCTGCGAGCGCCCCCTCGGATCACTGCCGGCGCCGGTCGCGCCCCCCGGCTCCGGCACCGAGCCCGGCTCACCGTTCGCCTGCCTGCCCGCGGGTACCGCGCTGCGCCGGGCCCCGAAGGCGCTGCTCATCGAGCTCAGCAAGCAGCTCGAACGGGAGGCGCTGCGCCTCGGCGAGACCTGCGTGGTCACCGCGACCTTCCAGGAGGCCCGGCACTTCACCCCGTCGACGACGCAGCGGTACCGCGACCTGGTGGAGCGCACCGGCTTCGTGGCCGCCCTCGGCGAAGGGCTCCCCACCGAGCCGCTGCCCGGTCTGCGCGGGACCGACCTGGCCGGGGACGACCCGGTGCGCGGCGAGTGGGACGTCGTCGTCCTGGCCCCGCACTTCGCCGTGGCGCTGCTGGCCCGCGACCTCGGGACGACCGGCCCGGACCTGCAGCGGGAGTTCGAGTACGCCCTGACCTACGACCGCGACGTCGCCGTCCGCGCCGCGGGCAGCCTGCTGGGCCGGGTCGCGCCCCGCGCCGGCCGGACGCTCCCCGCCGCACCCACCCGCTCCGCGGTACGGCCCGGCTCCCCGGCGCCCGCGGGGCTCGACCTGCTCGGCGACGCCGGTCTGGTGCGGCGCGCTCTGGAGGCGACGCCCAGCGGCGTGTGCCTCGTCGACGTCCGCCTGCCCGACCAGCCGCTCGTGTACGTGAACCCGGCCTTCGAGCGGCTCGCCGGGGTGTCGCGCGGGGAACTTCTCGGCCGCAACTGCCGCCTCCTGCAGGGCCCCGACACCGACCCCGGAGCGCTGGCCCGTATCCGCGCGGCGATCGCGGCCGGCGAGGAGTGCCGCGAGGTGCTGGTGAACCTCCGCGGCCCCGAGCGCACCCCCTGGTACAACGAGCTGCACCTGGCGCCCGTCACCGACGCGGCCGGCGCCGTGGTCCAGTACATCGGCGTCCAGGTCGACGTCACCGAGCAGGTGCTGGCACAGCGGGCACTGGAGCAGGAGCGCGACCGCGCCCGCGGATACCTGGCCCGGATCGAGGAGTTGTCGGTCACCGATCCGCTGACCGGGCTGGCGACCCGCCGGCACGTGCAGGAGCAGACGGAGACCGCGCTGTGGAACGCGCGCGGTGCGGGCGACGCCGTGGCGCTGATCGTCGTCGCCGTCGACGGGCTCGCCGCGATCGAGGACCGCTACGGGCCGGCCGCCGCCGAGGAGCTGCTGACCGCCACGGGGCAGCGGCTCCGCGGCCGGCTCCGGCGGGGAGACCTCGTGGCGCGCTGGGCCCGTGACTCCTTCGTGGTGGTGCTCCCCGGCCTCGCGGCCGAAAGTGCCGTCCGCGAGGCGGCACGGATCCGCGCCGAGCTGGCAGAGGCGGCCGGCGGCCCGGTGGCGCTCGACGGCACGCCCGTGGTCGCCGGGGTCAGCACCGGTGCCGGCTGCTGGCCCGCCGACGCCGACGACGTCGCCGGGCTGCTGTCGGTCGCCGAGCGCGCAGCCGGGCGGCTGCCGGTCGCGCGGCGCTGAGGCGGCGCACCATCCCTCTGCCCGCGACCGGGGCTGCCTTCTCGGCGGCGGCGCTCAGCCGCGCGGCGGGAGCAGCGTGCCCAGTCCGCCGTCGGCGAGCTCGGTGAGCTGGTCGACCAGGTCGGCGGCGGACACCGTGCGGGCCCCCGACCACCAGTGCGTGGCCAGCTGGACCATGCCCACGACGCCGTAGGCCCACGTCATCGCGCCGTCGACCGGGCGGCCGGCCTCGGTGAGCCGGGCAGCCAGCAGGCCGCCGAGCGCGGTGGCGACGGCGTGCTCGGTGGCCGCGACGAGATCCGCCCGCCCCGCGCGCCCGGCCTGGGCGTAGGCGAAGCGGTAGAGCGCGGGCTCGTCCTCGATCAGCGACACGAAGGCGGCGATCACCGTCCGGAGCTGGGCACGGTCGTCGGCGCGGCCGGCGGTCAGCTCGCCCAGCAAGCGGGGCAGCAGGATGGCCTGGGAGATGCGCTCCAGGACGGCGTCGATCAGCTCATCCTTGTCGCTG
This sequence comes from Blastococcus sp. SYSU DS0616, assembly GCF_054051015.1. NCBI lineage: Bacteria > Bacillati > Actinomycetota > Actinomycetes > Geodermatophilales > Geodermatophilaceae > Blastococcus > Blastococcus sp. SYSU DS0616. The sequence goes on along the minus strand of NZ_JBJHAJ010000007.1, from coordinate 172,946 downwards.
AAGTACCGGTAGATCACCGTCTTCGACACCCCGGCGCTGCGCGCGACGTCGTCGACGGAGAAGTCGGGACCGGCCAGGCGGACGGCCTCGACGGCTGCCCCGACGAGGTCCTCCCGGCGCGCCCGCCGGTGCTCGGTCCACCGCGAACGGCGTCCGTCCGTCGGAGGGATCGCCGGCGCATCGGCGACCTGGTGCACGTGTTCCACGGTGACAGCCACCTTCCCTCGCGGCCCTGCTCGACGTACCGGGGAGAGCCTGTCCGCAGCCATCATCCCTCCGTCCCGCGCCGCGGGGGGGACGAGCACGTCCGGTCGACCGCGAGGCTCCGTCCACCCGGTGTTGCCCGGCTCCGCCGGCAGGTCCGCCTACGCGCCCGCGGTCGAGGCCGACTGCGCGAGCTGCGTGGTGTAGAGGCAGATCGCGGCGGCCGCGGCCAGGTTCAGGCTCTCGGCGCGACCCCGCATGGGGATGCGGACCCGCGCGTCGGCCAGTTCCGCGAGCGCGGCGGGCACGCCGCGGGCCTCGTTGCCGAACAGCCAGAGCACCGGCCCGCCCAGCCGGCCGTCGGCGACGAGCTCCGGCAGCTCCGCCTCTCCCCCGCCGTCGGCCGCCAGCACGGTCACGCCGGCGCCGCGGACCGCCGGCAGCAGCTCGCCCAGCGGTGCGCCGCGGACGACGTCGACGTGGAACAGGCTGCCCGCGCTCGACCGCACCGCCTTGCCGCCGTAGGGGTCGGCCGAGCCCGCGCCGAAGACCACCGCGCCCGCCCCGCAGGCGTCCGCCGTCCGCAGCACGGTGCCGGCGTTGCCGGGGTCGGCCAGCTCGGCGAGCGCGACCGCGAGTCGCGGCGGCGCCGTCGTCAGGGCCGCGGCGGGGACGTCGCGCAGCGCGCAGACCGCCACCAGCCCCTGCGGCGTCACCGTCTCCGACAGCCCCGCGGCCGCCTTCTCGGTGACCAGCCGCACCGGGACCGGCGCGGTGGCGAGCAGCTCGGCGTGCCCCTCGGCCGCGGCCTCGGTGGCGAACACCTCCCGCACGCCGGCCGGATGGGCCAGCGCCTCGGCGACCGCCTGCCGCCCCTCGGCGAGGAAGAGGCCGGCGGCGTCCCGGCCGGCCCGACGGGTCAGCTTGCGCGCGGCGGCGATCCTCGCGGAGCGCTCGGTGAGCAGCTCGGTCACGCGGTCTCCTCCCCGTGCGAGATCTGCACAGTGGCCCTCATGGGGCGCTGATGGGGGCGAGTGTGCAGATCTCGCCCGGGACAAAGAACGACGCCGCCGGCGCCGGCCGCGGAGGGCCGGTCACCGACGGCGTCGGTTGGTGAGGTGCTGGAACGGCCATCCTGCAGGGTCCCGCGCCGAGCGTGCGAGGCGTGGGGGGCAGGGTGGTCCTTTCTCAGGCGGCCTGGGTGCCGGTCGCCTCGGGGTTCGCGGCGAGCGCGGCCCGCGAGCTCTCCACCAGGGCGGCGAAGGCGGCGGGCTCGTTCACGGCCAGCTCGGCGAGGACGCGGCGGTCCAGCTCGATACCGGCGAGCTTCAGCCCCTGCATGAACCGGTTGTAGGTCATGTCGTTGAGGCGGGCCGCCGCGTTGATCCGGGTGATCCACAGCTTGCGGAAGTCACCCTTGCGCGCCTTGCGGTCGCGGTAGCTGTAGGTCGCCGAGTGGAGGATCTGCTCCTTGGCCTTGCGGTACAGCCGCGACCGCTGGCCCCGGTAGCCGCTGGCCGCCTCGAGGGTCGTCCGGCGCTTCTTCTGGGCGTTGACCGCCCGCTTCACGCGTGCCACGGAAGTGCTCCTGTCTCTCTAAAGGTCGGTGGAGGGGACGCTCAGATGCCCAGGAGCTTCTTGAGGTTCTTGGCGTCGGCCGGGGAGACGACCTGGTCCTGGTCGAGCCGGCGCTTGCGGGTCCCGGACTTGTGCTCGAACTTGTGCTGGTTGTTCGCCTGCTCGCGCATGAGCTTCCCGGTGCCCGTGATGCGCACCCGCTTGGCGGTGCCCTTGTGGGTCTTCTGCTTCGGCATGTCCTCGGTCCCTGTCGTCTGGTGTCGGTGCGCGCGGCGGCACGGAGCCGCCGCGGCCACCGGCCGTCTTCGGTGGTGCTGGTGCCGGTCAGGCGCTGGGCGCCTGCTCCTCGGCCTGCTCGCCCTTCGGTCGGCGCTTCTCCTGCGCCGTCTGCGCGCCCTTGTGCGGGGCGATCACCATGACCATGTTCCGGCCGTCCTGCTTCGGGTTGGACTCGACGACGCCCAGCTCGCTGACGTCGGCGGCCAGCCGCTGCAGCAGGCGGTAGCCCATCTCCGGGCGCGACTGCTCGCGGCCTCGGAACATCACGGTGATCTTGACCTTGTCGCCGCCCTTGAGGAAGCGCTCGACGTGGCCCTTCTTGGTCTCGTAGTCGTGCGGGTCGATCTTCAGGCGCAGCCGCATCTCCTTGATGACGGTGAGCGCCTGGTTCCGCCGGGCCTCGCGGGCCTTCTGGGCGGACTCGTACTTGAACTTCCCGTAGTCCATGAGCTTGGCGACGGGCGGCCGGGCCATGGGTGCGACCTCGACCAGGTCGAGCTCGGAGTCCTGTGCCAGGCGCAGCGCCTCGCCGATCGACACGATGCCGACCTGCTCGCCCTCGGGGCCGACCAGGCGGACCTCGGGGACACGGATGCGGTCGTTGATGCGGGGCTCGGTGATGGCCTCTCCTTACGCTGCTGCGTGGGAGGAGTCGCTGGCCCATCCGGGCGCCGACGGACAGAAGGCCCCGTGAGCGTCTGCTCACGGGGCCCACTCGCCGGTGGCCCACGACCCGTGCAGGTCGTGCGCACGCGATCACCGACCGGTGGCCGGTGCTCGCGATCCGGGACCTGGGCGCCTGGAGGGCGTCAGGTGGGAGCGGGCTCCTCTTGGATCAGCGGCCCTGGGCAGGGCCGCCGGGTGGTTCGCGCGCCTCGATGTAGCGGGGAGGCACGCCCATGCTACAGCGTCCCGAGCCCCCCGGTCATTCCCCCCTACGGCGACGTGCCGGACCAGCCGGCGACGTGCTGGAACGGCCCCGTCCCGAGGCTCGCCCCGAGCGGAGCGAGGGGTGAGGAGGACGGGGCCCTCTTTCAGTCGTCGTAGAGGAGGGGTGGCCGGACCGGGTCCTGCGCCCGGGCCGCGGCGTGCAGGGCGCGCAGCCCCTCGACAGCGCGGACTGCCCGCTCCCCGTCGGCGGCCTGCAGCGCGAGCAGGGAGACCTCGTCCCCGTTCTCCAGGAGGAGCGCTCCCCACGCCGACTTCCGCTCGAACCGGACCGCCCGCACCGCCGTCCACGGCAGCTCGTGGTGGACGACGACGTTGCGGACGCGCACGCCCGCGGCATCGGCGTCGACCCGCGACCGGCCCAGGAACACGATCCCCGCACCGAGGACGAGGCCCAGTCCGGCGATGGCCACCTGGTCGTCCAGGCCGTAGTCCACCACCGTGTTCTGGGTCGAGGGCAGGCCGAGCGCGACCAGCAGGGCCACCAGGACGACCACCCCCGCGACGGCGGTCAGCAGGAGCCGCAGCCGGCGGGGGGCGACCGAGACAGCAGGCAGGGGATCCGGGGAACCGCTCACCAGCCCATGGTGTCAGCCCGGGTGCCGGCGACGGCTGGCAGAGTGCGACGTCGTGGAGATCACCGGCACCGCCCAACGATCGGCGTGGGACGACCGCGCCATGCCCCCGGTCGAGCGGCTGCGCGGGGACCTGTGGTCGGTCCCGGTGCCGATCCCGCACAACCCGCTGCGCTACGTGAACGTCTACGTCCTCGCCCTCGACGGGGGCGGGCTGGGTCTGGTCGACACCGGGTGGGAGAGCGAGGCCGGCTGGTCGGCGCTGACCGAGGGGCTCGCCTCCCTCGGTGGCTCGATCGAGGACGTGCGGGGCGTGCTCGTCACCCACCTGCACTTCGACCACCTGGGGCTCGCCGCCCGCGTCCGGCAGGCCAGCGGCGCCTGGATCGCCATGCACCCCGCCGACGCCGACGCGGTCCGCCGGCTGACCGCCACCGACGCGCAGGCGGCCGTCGACGACGAGGTCGAGTTCCTCGTGCGCCTGGGCGCTCCGCGGGACGAGGCGGTGGGGGACGTCGGAGGCGCGGAGAACCTCTCCGGCTTCACCCGCATGGCCGTGCCCGACCGGCTGCTGGAGGACGGCGACCGCGCCGCCTTCCCCGGCTGGTCGCTGCGTGCGGTCCACACCCCGGGTCACACCCCCGGCCACCTCTGCTTCGCCGAGGAGCGCACCGGTCTGTTCTTCTCCGGGGACCACGTCCTGCCGCGCATCAGCCCGAACATCTCCAGCACCCGAGGCGGCTCCCCGGACCCGCTGCGGGACTACCTCGGCTCGCTGGCCGCCGTGCGGGAGCTCGACCCGTCCGAGGTGCTGCCCGGTCACGAGTGGCGGTTCCGCGGCCTGGCCGACCGCGCCGACGCGCTCACCGACCACCACGAGCGGCGGCTGACCGAGCTGCTCACCGCGATCGCCGAGCACCCCGGGGCCACCCCCTGGGACCTGGCCGCCCACCTGACCTGGTCCCGGCCGTGGGACCAGTACGCGCGACGGATGCGGATCTTCGCGGTGACCGAGACCGACGCCCACCTGCGGCTGCTGGCCAGCCGGGGCCTGGTCGTCGGGGACGGCGGTGCGGTGCCGACGTGGACCCTGCGCCCGCGCTGACCGCGGCCGCCCTGGCCGACCGGGTGCTCGCTACCGCCCCCCGGCTGGCCGCCACGCGGCTGGTCTGCGTGGACGGCCCGGCCGGCTCGGGCAAGACCACCCTCGCCGCTCGGCTGGCCACCGTCCTCCCCGGGGTCGTCGTCACCGTCCACATGGACGACCTGTACGCGGGGTGGACGCTCACCGGCGCTCCGGCGCGGCTGTCCGCCGGCGTGCTGCGGCCGCTGGCCGAGGGGCGGCCGGGCAGCTACCACCGCTACGACTGGGCGGCCGGGCGCTTCGCCACCGGACCGACGCCGGTGCCCGTGCCGGCGGTGCTGGTCGTCGAGGGCTGCGGCAGCGGGTCACGGCCGGTCGACCCCTGGGCGAGCCTGCGGATCTGGGTGGAGGCCGACCCATCGATCCGGCTGGCCCGGGGCCTGGCCCGCGACGGTGCCCACCTCACGGGCGAGTGGCGGCGCTGGCAGCTGACCGAGGCGGCTCACTACGCCGCCGACGGCACGCGCGCCCGGGCCGACGTGGTGGTCGACGGCGGACGGTGACCCGGCTCACGTCCCACCGGGCGCGCCGGGTCGCGACACACATCGGTAACGCCGGACGGCGACCATGGAGACCGACCGCACGCGAGGGGGACACGTGACCGACACCGTCCGGGAACAGCCGACCGAGCTGCCGCTGGCCGGCTACACCGTCGCGGTGACCGCCGCCCGCCGCAAGGAGGAGCTGGGGGCGCTGCTGGACCGCCGCGGCGCCCGCGTCGTCTACGCCCCGGCGATCCGCATCGTCCCGCTCTCCGACGACACGGAGCTGGTCGCGGCGACGCGCCGGGTGCTGGCGGCCCCGGTGGACCTGGTGATCGCGACCACCGGGGTCGGCTTCCGCGGCTGGCTGGAGGCCGCCGAGGCCTGGGACCTGCCCCTGGTCGCGCACCTGTCGGGCTCGCGCGTGCTGGCCCGCGGCCCCAAGGCGCGCGGAGCCATCCGCGGGGGCGGCCTGGTCGACGCCTGGTCACCGGAGTCGGAGTCGTCCGCCGAGGTGCTCGCACACCTGCTGTCCGGGGCCGAGGGTCCGCTGGCCGGGCGGCGGATCGCCGTCCAGCTGCACGGTGATCCGCTGCCCGATCTGGTCGCCGGCCTGCGGGAGAGCGGCGCGGACGTGCTCACCGTCCCGGTGTACCGCTGGGTGCCGCCCGAGGACGTCACCCCGGTCCGCCGCCTGGTCGCCGGCATCGCCGCCGGTGCGGTCGACGCCGTCACGTTCACCAGCGCGCCGGCGGCGGCGAGCCTGCTGCAGGTGGCCGACGAGACCGGCCACCGGGAAGCGCTGGTGGCGGCCTTCAACGACCGCGTGCAGGCGGTCGCCGTCGGCCCCGTCACCGCCGCGCCGCTGGACGCGGCCGGGATCCCGTCCTTCCAGCCGGCCCGCGCGCGCCTGGGGGCGCTGGCCCGCGAGGTGGTGGCCCGGCTCCCCGAGCGGGACCCGGTGCTGCAGGTCGGGCCGCACACCCTGCAGGTCCGCGGGCACGCCGCCGTCGTCGACGGGCAGCTGGTCGAGCTGCCGCCGGGACCCCTGGCGGTGCTCCGGGAGCTGACCCGCCGGCCCGGCCACGTCCTCCCCCGGGCCGACCTGGTGGCCGCGCTCCCCGGCGGCGGGGACGGGCACGCGGTCGAGATGGCGGTGACCCGGCTGCGCGCGGCGCTCGGCGCGCCGCTGGTGGAGACCGTCGTCAAGCGCGGCTACCGCCTGCGGGTGTGAGACGCCGGCGCAGGCTCAGCGCAGGTCGAGGCGCATCAGCACGCGCGGGAAGCCGTTGACGACGGAGCCGGTGTCGGCGGCCTTTACGAACCCGGCGCGCTCGAACAGCGCGCGCGTGCCCACGTAGGCCATGGTGAGGTCGACCCGCTGCCCGTCGTTGTCCACGGGGTACGCCTCGACCGCAGGGGCCCCGTGCGCGCGGGCGAACTCCACGGCGCCCGCGACGAGGTGGTGGGCCAGCCCCCTCCCCCGCTGGCCGGGGCGCACCCGGACGCACCACAGCGACCAGACGTCGAGGTCGTCGATCCGCGGGATCCTGCGGTTGCGGGCGAAGCTCGTGTCGGAGCGCGGGTGGATCGCCGCCCAGCCCACCACCTCGCCGTCGTCGTAGGCGAGCACCCCCGGTGGCGGGTCCTCCCGCACCAGCTGCCGCACCCGCTCGCCGCGCGCGGGCCCGACCAGCTCGCGGTTCTCCTTCGACGTCGGGAGCCGGTAGCTCAGGCACCAGCACACGTTCGCGTCCGGCCGCTTCGGGCCGACCATCGTCGCCACGTCGGCGAAGCGGACGGCCGGCCGCACCTCGATCGCCATGCGGCGATGGTGGCACGGCCCACCGACCACCCGGCCGGCCGCGTGCTCACACCGCGCGATCGGCGCGGTGAGGGGGTCGTTCCCGAGAGGTCACACGAGCGCGGCCACGCGGAAACGGCCGGTTCCTAGCGTCGGACGCCACGAGGAGCCGCCCGTCGGGCGGCCGGGGAACCGAGGGATGCGCCCATGACCACCACCCCCACCGCCCGCCCCACCGGCGAGCTGGCCGCACCGGCCTCCGCCCCTCCCGCCGCGGCCCGGCGCGGCCCCCGCTGGATCGACGACTACGACCCGGAGGACCCGCGCTTCTGGGCCTCGCCGCAGGGCCGCCCGGTGGCCCGGCGCAACCTGGCGTGGTCGGTGCTCGCCGAGAACATCGGGTTCAGCGTCTGGCAGATGTTCAGCGTCGCCACCGCGGTGCTGGCCTCGATCGGCTACGGGTTCACCAGCGACCAGCTGTTCTGGCTGGTCGCCACCGCCGGCCTGGTGGGCGCGATCATGCGGGTGCCCTACACCTTCATGCCGGCGCTGGTCGGCGGCCGGAACTGGACCGTGGTCAGCGCCGCCCTGCTCTTCGTCCCGGTCACCCTCCTCACGATCGCCGCGACCACCGGGCAGCCGTACTGGTTCTGGGTGCTCACGGCCATCACCTGCGGCTTCGGCGGGGGGAACTTCGCCTCGTCGATGGCGAACATCTCCTTCTTCTACCCGGACAAGGAGAAGGGCTTCGCGCTCGGGCTCAACGCCGCCGGCGGCAACATCGGCGTCGCGATCATCCAGCTCGTGGGCCCGCTGGCGGTCACCCTCGGCGCGCTCGCCGTCGTGGGCGGCAGCACCGGGACGACCGACGGCGGTGAGGCCCGGTACGTGCAGAACGTCGCGCTGATCTGGGTGCCGTTCATCCTGCTGGCGGTCGCCGGCGCGTGGTTCGGCATGAACAACCTGTCCGGCGCGAAGGCGAACGTCGCCGACCAGGCGGCGATCGCACGCCGGAAGCAGACCTGGGTGATGTCGTTCCTGTACATCGGCGCGTTCGGCTCGTTCATCGGCTTCTCCGGCGCCTTCCCCCTGGTGCTGGCCAACGAGTTCGCCGCCGACACCTACCGCTACGCCTTCCTCGGCCCGCTCGTCGGCTCGCTGTCGCGGCCGTTCGGCGGCTGGCTCGCCGACCGGGTGGGCGGGGCGCGGATCACCGTCGTCACCTTCGTCGGGCAGGCGGTGGCCATCGGCGCGGCGATCGCGTTCCTGCGCGCCGGGAGCTTCGGCGGCTTCCTCGCCAGCTTCCTCGTGCTCTTCGCCGTCGTCGGCATGACCAACGGCTCGACCTACCGGATGATCCCGATCATCTACCGGGCCGAGGCGGCCGCCGGGTACCCCGGCGACAGCCCGGCGGAGGTCCTCTACCGCGCCCGGCGCGACACCGCCGCCGCGGTCGGCATCATCTCCGCGGTGGGCGCGCTGGGCGCCGTCTTCATCCCCCGGGTGGTCTCGGAGTCCTACGGCGCCACCGGCGGCGTCGAGACGGCTCTGCTCAGCTTCTGCGGCTTCTACGTCGTCTGCGTCGCGGTGACCTGGTTCGTCTACCTCCGGCGCGGCACGCTGATGCAGCGCGCCGGCGTCTGACGAACGAGCCTGCGCACCGCCGGGTCCGCCCTCCGGGGCCGGGCCCGGCGGTGGGCCGTGGCCCCAGCGGGTGAGCCCGCCCCGTCCCGGGGTGCAGCGACACCGCCGCAGCGACGAAGATCGCCGGGTGACCGCAGCCGAGGAGACCAGCACCGGGCGCGCCCTCATCGAGGCCGGGAGCCCCGTCGCCGGGTCGATGAGCGGGGCAGCGGCGACGGTCGTCTTCGAGCCCGCGGCGGCGCGGGTGCAGGTGGACGACCGGTTCGCCGCTGTGCTGCGCACGACCGCGGAGGACGCCGCCGGCGTCTCCGGAGCGCGGGAACGGGTGCGGGCCGGTGCCGCGCTGGCGTTCGCGGTGGAGCACGCGGTGACCGTGCACCGCTCCGGCCGGGCGATGCGGACCGACGGCTTCTTCACCGCCCGCCCGGGCAACCGCCCGGTCGCCGACGAGCTGGCCGAGGCCGTCCTGCTCGCCGCCCGCTCGTCCACCGACGAGCGGCGGGTGCGCCACCTTGGCTACCTCCTGGCCGAGGTCGCCGTCTCCCCCGACATCGACGCCGAGCTCGTCGGCCGCGCGCTGCGGCTGATCGGGACGCTGGGCTGGCGGCAGCTCGCGCTGCTCGCCGCCGTCGGCCGGCGGGATCGGGTGCCGCTGCCCATGACGCCGCTGGACGACGACCCCCGGGGATGGGTGGCGTGGGGCGCGCGGGAGGACGTGGCCGACCTGCAGCGCGCCGGCCTCCTCGACCCGCCGCCCGCCCGGCCGCGTCCCGGCGGTGCGGCGCTGCCCCGGCTGCGGATGGCCGACCTGCGGCTGACCCGTCGGGGTGTGCTGGTGCACCGGCTGCTCGTGCTGGAGGTGCTGCGCGAGGAAGCCGTGGCCGCCGCCCTCGCCGAGCTGGGCCTGCCCCGCAGCTGAACCGCGGCGCATCGTTGCCGATTCGTTACCGGATCCGGTGGTCCGTTCCACTCCTCTGACGCGTCTACAGGGCAGAGGGACGGAAGGGAGGCCGCGATGCCCGGGAAGCACGACCAGCGACCGGAGAGCGCCGCGCTGATCGCCGCGCGCCAGCTGGCCGAGGAGGCGCGTCACCGCCGGGCGGGGGGCGACCTGCGCCGGCGGCGGCAGCCGGCAGCGGTGGCGGCGGCTGGAGCGGCATCCCGCGGACGGGCACCGGGAGCGCACTAGCCTCGCCGTCGCGCGACGAGCACCGTGTCCGGAACGGGGTTGCCGGTCCGCTCCGCCGCCCCGGGGTCCCGGTCCCGGGTCTCGGTGACGACGTCCGCCCACTCCACCGGGTCGAGCGCCGCCGCGACGTCCTCGGCCGTGTAGAGCACGCCGGGGTCGTGCGTGTGGGTGTGCCCGTGACCCCACCCCTGACCATGGAGGTGGCCGACGACCAGGAGGGTGCCGCCCGGCGCGACGGCGGCCGCGAGGCGTCGGAACACGCCCTCCCGGTCGGTCCAGCTCGCGTGCAGGTAGTGCGCCGTCACCAGGTCGAACCGGCGCTCCGGCGGTGCCCACCCGTCCAGGTCGGCGTGCAGCCACTCGATCCGGCCGTCCAGGCCGCGGGCGCGGGCAGCCTTACCGCCGCGCTCCAGCGCGACGGGCGAGAAGTCGACCGCCGTCACCCGCCAGCCCCGCTCGGCGAGCCAGAGGGCGTCGCCGCCCTCGCCGCTGCCGGCGTCCAGCGCGGTCCCGGGCGCCAGCCCGGCCGCCTCGACCACGAGCTGCCGGTTGGGGCGACCGCTCCACACCGCCGGCGCCGAGCGGTACAGCTCGTCGTAGGACTCCCGGTCGACGGCGCTCATGCGGCCACGCTCCGCTTCGCGGCCACCGCAGCCGCGGTGTCCTCCTCGATCAGGTCCGCGTTGATCATCGCGCCGGCCCGCAGCCCCTGCGCCGCCGCGACGATCACCTGCGCGCTCAGGTCGCCGGCGTTGCCCGCCACCCACACGCCGGGCACGTCGGTGCGCCCGGTCGGGTCGGCGGGCAGGTGGGTGCCCAGCACCGTTCCGTGCATCTCCATCGGCACCGGCACGGCCCCCAGGTCGGCGACCAGCTCGGCGTTGGCGACGAAGCGCGGCGCGACGACGACGGCGTCGCGCTCGACGACCTCCCCGGAGGCGAGCCGCACGTCCGCTGCCCCCTCCAGACCAGCGACCTCGCCCCGCACGATCCGGACGCCGCGGGCCGCCAGCCGCTCGAGCTCTTGGTCCGTCGGCTCCGCGCCGGTGTGCACGAAGAGGGTGACGTCTTCTGTCCACTGCCGCCACAGGTTCGCCGCGTAGGCGCCCATGGGGCCGGTGCTGAGGATGCCGACCGCGCGGTCGCGCACCTCCCAGCCGTGGCAGTAGGGGCAGTGCAGCACCGTGCTCCCCCACCGCTCGGCCACCCCGGGGATCTCCGGCAGGTCGTCGGTCAGCCCGGTGGCCAGCAGCACCCGCCGGGCGCGCGCCCCCGCGCCGCCCTCCAGATCGAGGGCGAACCGGTCGTCCTCGCGGCGGACCGAGACGACGCGGCCGGAGACGATCTCCCCGCCGTAGCCCTCCACCTCCCCGCGACCGACCGCGTACAGCTCGGCCGGCGGGGTGCCCTCCCGGCCGAGGTAGTTGTGCACGTGCCCGGCCGGTGCGTTACGGGGCTCCCCCGCGTCCACGACCAGCACGCTGCGCCGGGCGCGGGCCAGGGTGAGCGCTCCGCTCAGCCCTGCCGCGCCGCCTCCGATGACCACCACGTCGTATCGCTCGTCCATGCCCGCCACTCTGGACCGGAGTGAGTCCCTGTGGCAACGAAGCTTGCTGCGATGGCAAACTGCACGCCATGACGGACGACGACGTGCTGCAGAACGTAGGCCCACGGCTGCGCGCGCTGCGCAGCGAGCACGGCCGGACGCTGGCCGAGGTCGCCGAGGACACCGGCATCTCGGTGAGCACGCTGTCGCGGCTGGAGTCGGGCGGCCGCCGGCCCACCCTGGAGCTGCTGCTCCCCCTGGCGCGCGCGTACGGCGTGGCCCTCGACGCCCTGGTGGACGTGCCGGCCCCGGCCGATCCGCGGGTGCACGGGCGCCCCATCCAGCACGCGGGCGCGACGATGGTGCCGTTGACCCGGCAGACCGGTGGGCTGCAGGCCTACAAGCAGGTCATGCCGCCGCGCTGGCACGCCGACAACACCGAGCAGAAGGTGCACGACGGCTACGAGTGGCTCTACGTGCTCTCCGGACGCATCAGGCTGCGGCTCGGCCCCCGCGACTTCGTGCTGGAGCCCGGGGAGGTCGTCGAGTTCGACACCCGCGTACCGCACGCCTTCTCCAACCCGTTCCCCGAGCCGGCCGAGGCGCTCACCCTCTTCGGCCCCCAGGGCGAACGCATGCACGTCCGCGCCCGCCCTGCGGCGTCCGCTGAGCTCACACGGTGACGACCACGTTGCCGTCCTGCTCGCGCACGGGGTGGACGCGGATCGGTGCGGCTCCCGACGTCGAGGCGCCGTCGTACCAGCGGTAGGCGAACAGGTGCAGCGGGCAGACCAGCACGTCGACGTCGGTCTGCCCGTCGGCGAGCGGTCCGCCGGCGTGCGGGCAGGCCGCCTGGGTGGCGTGCAGCGAGCCGTCGCGCAGCCGGAAGACCGCCACCTGCACACCGCCGGCGACGAACGCCCGGCCTTCGCCGAACGGGATGTCGGCCACCCGGCCCACCACGTGCTCGCGACCCTGGATCGGCGCGGCCGGCCCGGGCGTGCTGACGCCCGTGGCAGGGCTGCCGGTTTCCGTGCCGGGCGTGGTCGGGCGGGCCGGCTCGCGCGTGTGGTCGAGCCGGGCGGCGGCGGGGCTGCTCAGGCTCATCGGACCGGCACCTTCGGCAGCGGGATCAGCGGGAGCGACGGGCGGAACTGCCCGGGCGTGGCCGGTTCCCTGCCGTCCTGCCCCCAGGGATCGGTGTAGGCGTCGACCGACTTCTGCATGTTCGCGTCGAGGTCGGCGACGATTCCCTCGCTGTCCTCGAGCAGCACGGCCTTGATCTTCTCCAGCCCGATCCTCGGCACGAAGTCGTAGGTCCGCTCGAGCCAGTTGGCGTTCTCCCGGTAGTACTGCATGAAGCGCCCGGCCAGGGTGATGACCTCCTCCGGGGAGCCGACCGTGGCCAGCAGGTCGCCCTTGCGGATGGTGGCCCCGGCGGCGCCGCCGACGTAGACCTCCCACTTCCCGTTGCCGATGGCCACGACCCCGACGTCCTTCACGTAGGCCTCGGCGCAGTTCCGCGGGCACCCGACGACGGCGAGCTTCATCTTCGCCGGGCTCTCGATGCCCTGGAATCGCGTCTCCAGGTCGATCCCCAGTTGCGTCGAGTCGCCGAGCCCGAAGCGGCAGAAGTCGCTGCCCACGCACGTCTTGACCGTGCGGAAGCTCTTGCCGTACGCGTAGCCGCTGGGCATGCCCAGGTCGGCCCACATCGCCGGCAGGTCCTCCTTGCGGACACCGAGCAGGTCGATCCGCTGGCCGCCGGTCACCTTGACCATGGGCACCTCGTACTTCTCGGCGACGTCGGCGATCTTGCGCAGCTGCGCAGGTGTGGTGACCCCGCCCTTCATCTGCGGGACGACCGAGAAGGTGCCGTCGCGCTGGATGTTGGCGTGCACCCGGTCGTTGATGAACTCGCCGTCCTTCTCGGGGACGAAGTCGTGGCCCCAGATCATCTTCAGCAGCGAGGTGAGCCCCATCTTCGACTTCGCGTCCTCCTTCCCGCCGGGCGCGAGCGTCGCGAAGACCGCGGACACGCTCCGCAGGTCGTGCTCCCGGATGGCCCGCATCAGCTCGGGCTTGGGCATGGGGACGCCCGGCACGTACCAGGACGCCGCGGGGTCCTCGGCGAGGTCGCCGTCGGCGGCCCACTCGACGATCTGCTTCACCAGCGACTTGCACGAGCCGCAGCCCTTGCCGGCGCGGGTGCGGTCCATGACCTCGCCGACGCTGCCGCAGCCACCGCTGACCGCACCGCAGATGTCGCCCTTGGTGACGCCGTTGCAGTTGCACACCTGGCTGTCGTGCGGCATGTCGGCGACGCCCACCTCCTCCACCCCGTCGGAGAGGTCGACCAGCAACCGGATCCGCTCCTCCGGCAGCGGGGCACCCCGGTCGAACGCCTGGGTGAGGAAGGCGACCTTGCGGGTGTCACCCAGCAGCGTCGCGCCGACCAGCTTGTCGTCGCGGATCACCACCGACAGGTGCACGCCGCGCTTGGGCTCGGAGATGACCAGGAACTCGTCGTCGTCCCGCTCGGGGGTGCTGATCCCCATCACGGCGACGTCGACGCCGGCGACCTTGAGCTTCGTGGCGGTCCGGCTGCCGTGGTACTCGGCGCCGGGGTCCGTGCCGGTGAGCACGTCGGCCAGCACCTTCGCGTGCTCCCAGGCCGGCGCGACGAGACCGTAGACCTCACCGCGGTGCTGGGCGCACTCACCGATGGCGTAGACATCGGGGTCGTCGGTGCGCAGCTGGTCGTCGACGACGATGCCGCGCTCCACCTCCAGCCCGGAGCGCAGCGCGATGTCTGCGTGCGGCCGCACGCCCGCGGCGACCACGAGCAGGTCGCAGTCCAGCCGCCGGCCGTCCTTCAGCAGCACCCCCTCCACGTGCCCGTTCCCGAGCACCTCGGTGGCCAGGACGTCGAGGTGCACGGTGATGCCGAGGGACTCGACGCTCTTCTTGAGGATCGCGCCGGCCTCGGCGTCGAGCTGGGCGTTCATCAGCCACGGCATGGCGTGCACGAGCTCGACCTGCAGGCCGTGGCCCTGGAGCGCCCGCGCCGCCTCCAGGCCGAGCAGCCCGCCGCCCATGACCACGGCGCGCCGGCAGCGGCCGGTGGCCTCGAGCATGGCCCGGGTCTCGTCGATGGTGCGGAAGCCGTACACGCCGGGCAGCAGGGCGCCGTCGTCGGTCCGCACGCCGGCCATCGGAGGGATGAAGGAGTAGCTGCCGGTGGCCAGGACCAGGTGGTCGTAGGGCGTGACGCTGCCGTCGGCGGCGTGCACCTGCTTGGCCGCGGTGTCGATCCGCTCGACCCGGACGCCGGCGCGCAGGTCGACGCCGTTGTCGGCGTACCAGTCGTGGGAGTTGAGGACGATGTCGTCCTCGTGCGACTCCCCGGCCAGCACCGGCGAGAGCATGATCCGGTTGTAGTTGCCGTGCGGCTCGTCGCCGAAGACGGTGATGCGGAACTGCTCGCCGCCGCCGCGCTCGAGCACCTCCTCGACGAAGCGGGCACCGGCCATGCCGTTGCCCACCACGACCAGCCGGCCGCGGGGATCGGGGTCGTCGTCCAGGTGCAGCGTCGTGGCGGCGGTGAGGCGCGCGCCCAGGATCGTCGTCATCTCAGACCTCCACCAGTCCCAGGTCGACCACGATCTCGCCCGTGACGCCCTCGGGGGCCGCCGCGTGCAGCTCGACGACGGAGCCGCCCACCAGGTCCTCGACGACGCGCAGCGGCACGTGGGTGTCGGCCTTCGCCCCGATCGGGAACCAGCGCATCGGCTCGCCGTCGCGCACCAGCAGCACGTAGACCAGCTCGGTGGTCGCGTTCCCGCCGCGGAAGTACAGGGTCTGGGCGCTGCATCCGGGGGGCACGGTGTAGCGCAGCGCCGGGTCGACGGGGCCGGGCTTGGCCAGCCCCTCGCCGGTGATCGGGAAGACGCCTTGCAGGAAGCGGGGGGTGCTCTTCACGGGGGTTCTCCTGATCGTCGCGGAGCGGGACGTCGTCGAGCGGGACGGCGGGTGCGGAACGGGCGCGGGGGCGGGCCGGTGGCCGGCCGGTCGGGGCTGGGTGGCCGCGGGCGGGGGCGGGATCTGCTCCTCGGGACCGGCGACGCGGGCGACGGCGACGGCGCAGACCTTGAAGGGCGGCATCTTCGACGTCGGGTCGAGCGCATCGGCGTCGGTGAGGGCGTTCGCGCCGGCCCAGTGGAACGGCACGAAGACGACGTCCGGCCGGATCGTGTCGGTGACCTGGGCGTGGAACCGTGCGCGGCCGCGGCGGGTGGTGAGCTCCACGACGTCGTCCTGCGCGATGCCGAGCCGGCGGGCGAGGTCGGGGTGCAGCTCCGCCCGCGGGCTCGGCGCGACCAGCTGGAGGCTGCGCGTGCGGCGGGTCTGGGTGCCCGACTGGTACTGGGCCAGGACCCGGCCGGTGGTGAGCACGTAGGGGTGGTCGGCGTCGGGGAGTTCGTGGGCGTCGGCGTGCTCGACCCGGAGGAACCGGGCCCGGCCGTCGGGGGTGGCGAACCGCTCGGTGAACAACCGTGGCGTGCCGGGGTGCTCCGGGGCGGGGCAGGGCCAGAAGACGCCGCGCTCCTCGTCGATGCGCCGGTAGCTGATGCCCGCGTAGTCGGCCGCTCCCCCGGCGCTCGCGCGGCGCAGCTCCTCGAACACCGTCTCCGGGTCGCCGCTGAACTTCTCGCCGACCCCGAGGCGGCCGGCCAGCTCGGCGAGCAGCTGGAGGTCGTCGCGGACGCCGTCGGGCGGGTCGAGTGCCCGGCGGCGCCGGATGACCCGGCCCTCGACGTTCGTCATCGTCCCGGCCTCCTCCGCCCACATGGCGCTGGGCAGGACGACGTCGGCCAGCTCCGCGGTCTCGGAGAGGAAGAAGTCGCTGACGGCGAGGAAGTCCAGGTCGCCGAGCCGGCTGATGACCCGGCGCGCGTCGGGCGCGCTGACCGCGACGTTGCTGGCCAGCACCAGCAGGGTGCGCACGCCGCCGTCGCTGCCGAGCGCGTCGAGCAGCTCGAACGCCGACCTCCCCGGCTGCGGAAGGTCGTCGGGGTCGACGCCCCAGACGGCGGCGACGTGCGCGCGGGCGGCGGGGTCGGCGAGCGAGCGGTAGCCGGGCAGCTGGTCGGCCTTCTGCCCGTGCTCGCGGCCGCCCTGCCCGTTGCCCTGGCCGGTGATGGTGCCCCAGCCGCTGCCCGGCCGGCCCGGCAGGCCCAGGGCCAGGGCCAGGTTGATCCACGCCTGCGCGGTGTCGGTGCCGTTGCGGTGCTGCTCGGCACCTCGCGCGGTGAGGATCATCGCCTTCTCCGCCCGGGCCAGGGCGAAGACGGTGCGCCGCTGGTCGGGAACGGGCACGCCGGTGAGCCGCTCCACCCGATCGGGCCAGTACGCACCGACGCCGGCCCGCACGTCCTCGAACCCGGTGGTGCGGGCGGCGACGTACTCCTCGTCGACCAGCCCCTCGGCGATCGCGATGTGCAGCAGCCCGTTGGCCAGCGCCAGGTCGGTGCCGGGCAGGGGCTGCAGGTGCAGGGCGGCGTTCCGGGCGGTGGCCGTCCGCCGGGGGTCGACGACGACGTGCTGCGCGCCCCGCTCGCGGCCGGCGTCGAACCACTGCATGGCCGGCGGCATGGTGTCGGCCGGGTTGCTGCCCACGAGGACGACGACGTCGGCCTCGGCGATGTCCGACAGCGGGAAGGGCAGCCCGCGGTCGATGCCGAACGCGCGGTTGGCCGCGCCCGCCGCCGAGGACATGCAGAACCGGCCGTTGTAGTCGATCGCACTGGTGCGCAGCGCGATCCGGGCGAACTTGCCGAACTGGTAGGCCTGCTCGTTGGTCAGTGATCCCCCGCCGAAGCAGCCGACGGCGTCGCGCCCGTGCTCGCCCTGGGTGCGCTCGATCGCGGCGACCACCCGCTCCAGCGCCTCGTCCCAGCTCGACTCCACCAGCGGGCTGGTGCGGTCGCCGGGCACCGCGCGGACCAGCGGGCGGGTGAGCCGCTCGGGGTGGTCGAGCAGCTCGGTCGACGACCAGCCCTTGGAGCAGAGACCACCGCGGTTCGTCGGGAAGTCCAGCGGGACCAGCGTGGCCGGGCGGTCGCCGGCAGTGACGGCCATGCCGCACTGCAGGGAGCAGTAGGGGCAGTGCGTGTTCGTCGTACGGGAGGTGCGCATGCCCTCGATCGCGGCGGCGGGAGACACGGAGGCGGGCACGGGAACCAGCCTCGGGGGCGGGCGTTTCCCTTCGTGGACCTCGGCGTCAACGCTGGGTTCCGTCGGCCTCACACCAGGGTGCCCGGCGCTGTGCGGCCGCCACCCAGCATGATCACCGGCAGATCTCACCGACCGAGGGAGAGACCGATGACCGAGCCGGACCCGGCCGCCGACCCCGACAGCCCCGAAGGCCGTGGTGGAGCAGCCGCAGCGGTGCCGGCCGCTCCACCCGGCGCCGGCCGCGCCGGGCTCGACCGGCGCCGCATCCTCGGCGCGGCCATCGAGTTCATCGACGCCAACGGCCTCGCCGCGCTGACCATGCGCCGGCTCGGGGCCCACCTCGGCGTGGAAGCCATGGCGCTGTACCGCTACGTGCCCGGCCGCGAGCAGCTGCTCGACGGGGTCGTGGAGTCGGTCGTGGACGAGCTCTACGGCGACCCGGACGTGCACCTGAGCGCCTCCCACGGCTGGCAGGACTACCTGCAGCGGCTGGCGCACGGGGTCCGGCGGATCGCCCTGGCCCACCCGGAGGTCTTCCCCCTGGTCGCCACGCGTCCCCCCGCCGCCCCGTGGGTCCGGCCGCCGCTGCGCAGCCTCCGCTGGGTCGAGTCCTTCCTCGACGCCCTGATCGACAGCGGCTTCACCGAGGCCGCCGCGGTCGCGGCGTACCGGGCGTACTCCAGTTTCCTGCTGGGACACCTCCTCCTGGAGGTGTCCCAGCAGGGGGTGAAGATCAGCCCGGAGGACCAGCCCGAGGGGGTGCCCGACGCCGCGGCCGGCACGGACCTGGACGCCTACCCGACCGTCGTCCGCCTCGAGCCCCTGCTGTCGCTCGACGAGTCGGCTGCCGAGTTCGAAGAGGCGCTGGAGAACCTGCTCGGTCGCCTGGAGACCGTGCTGACCGAGGGGCGCGCCCCTCGCCGCGGGGACCCGCGCACCTGATCCCGGGGGCACCGCGCGCCGCGCCGCGAGATGCGTTTACGTCGTAAATGCACGGGCACCGGAGGGGCTGTCCCCGTCTGCGCGAGATGCGGCGGGCCGGGGCATCCCTCCCCCTCGTCCCCCCAGGAGTTCCGCGCATGATCACCGAGCACCAGCTCAGCGACGTCATCGGCAGCACCGCCGTCGGCCCCGACGGCGAGCTGGGCACCGTCGGCGAGGTCTACCTCGACGACGAGACCGGCCGCCCGGAGTGGGCCACCGTCCGCACCGGGATGTTCGGCACCAAGGAGACCTTCGTGCCCTTGGCCGACGCCGACATCTCCGGCACGGAGCTGCGCGTGCCCTACGCCAAGGACAAGGTGAAGAACGCCCCGAACGTCGACGCCGACGGGCACCTGTCCCCCGCGGAGGAGACCGAGCTGTACCGGTACTACGGCCTGGCCACCGCCGGGACCGACACCACCCGCGCCGACACCACCGGCACCGACACCGACACCGCCCGCGGGGCCGTCGGTCACGACACCTCCGGGCCCACGACCGACGACGCGATGACCCGCTCGGAGGAGCGGCTGCACGTCGGGACCCAGCGGGTGGAGGCCGGTTCCGCCCGGCTGCGCAAGTACGTCGTCTCGGAGAACGTCTCGCAGACCGTGCCGGTGTCGCGCGAGGAGATCCGCGTCGAGCGCGAGCCCATCACCGACGCCAACGTCGGCGACGCCCTCGACGGCCCGACCATCTCCGAGGAGGAGCACGAGGTCGTGCTGCACGCCGAGCGCCCGGTCGTGGCGAAGGAGGCCGTGCCGGTCGAGCGCGTGCG
This sequence comes from Blastococcus sp. SYSU DS0616, assembly GCF_054051015.1. Classification (NCBI taxonomy): domain Bacteria; kingdom Bacillati; phylum Actinomycetota; class Actinomycetes; order Geodermatophilales; family Geodermatophilaceae; genus Blastococcus; species Blastococcus sp. SYSU DS0616. The sequence continues at coordinate 153,557 of NZ_JBJHAJ010000007.1, read as the reverse complement.
CCTGGACACCCAGACCGTCACCGAGCAGGAGACGGTCACCGGAGAGGTCCGCAAGGAGCAGGTGGAGCTGGACGTCGAGGACACCGACGGCCCCCGCCGCTGACCCCGGCCCGCAGTCCGGCGGCGTCGGCGCGGCCCCGAGCCCGCCGTCGCCGCCGGACCCCGCACCACCGGCCGGCGATCCCGCCCGCCGTTCCCTCGTCCGAGGAGTCCCCTGCATGTCCACCCCAGCTTCCGCGCACGGCGACGACGCCGGCATCCGCCCGGACGGAGCGCACCCCACCCGGGGTGCCGGCCGTGACGCCGTGGACGCCCAGCACTCCCGCTACGGCGGCATCAAGTGGGGCGCTGCCTTCTTCGGCTGGCTCTCCGCCAACGGGCTGGCCGTCCTGCTGATCGCGCTGATCAGCGCCGCCGGTGTCGCCGTCGGCCTCACCGAGGGCGTCCCGTCGGTCGAGGAGGCCACCGAGCAGGCGAGCACGATCGGCATCGTCGGCGGCATCGTCCTGCTGGTCGTCCTCTTCCTCGCCTACCTGGCCGGCGGCTACGTCGCCGGCCGGATGGCGCGCTTCGACGGGGCCCGCCAGGGCATCGCCGTGTGGGTCATCGGCCTGCTCGTCGTCCTCGCGCTGGCCGTGGCCGGATTGCTCTTCGGCTCCGAGTACAACGTGCTCCAGCAGCTGAACCTGCCGCGCATCCCCATCGACGAGGGCACCGCCACGACCGGCGGCATCATCGCCCTGATCGCGGTCCTGGTGCTGACCCTCGTCGGTGCCGTCCTCGGCGGCAAGCTCGGCGAGCGCTACCACCGCAAGGTCGACCGCGCCGGCTTCTGAGAGGGCCCCCTGCCCCCCGCCACTCGCAGGCTCGCGGCGGGACCCTGCAGGGGGCCACGAGCGGGGGCCGTCCCACCGGGGCGGCCCCGTGCGCGTGCCGGGCTCGTGGTGGGATTCGGGGGTGACGCCCTCTGGCCCGATCGTCCGGCGGATCGACGACCCCGACGAACCGGGGCCCGACGTCCGGGTGGCCGAGCAGCGCGACGTCCCGGCGATCGCCGCCACCCTCACCGTCGCCCTGGCCGACTCCCGCTGGACCCGCTGGGCCCTGCCCGACGACGGCCGCATGCAGCGGCTCACCCGGCTGCACGAGCTCGACGCCGCCCACCGCGGCGTCGCCGCCGGCACCGCCTGGGTCACCGAGGACCGCGACGCCGTCGCCGTCTGGGAGCCGCCGGCCGGCGCGCCCGGCACCCGGCCCCTGCCGGACGACGTGCGCGCCGCCCTGGCGCGTGAGCTCCCCTACCTCTCCGGGGACCGCGCCCGGGTGGTCGCCGAGACCGAGGCCCTGGTGACCGCCGCGCTGCCCGACCGGCCGCACTGGCGGCTGCGGCACCTCGGTGTCCGGCCCTCCGCCCGCCGGCGCGGCCTGGCCGCTGCCGTGCTGGCGCCGGTGCTGGTGCGCTGCGACGCCGAGCGGACGCCCGCCGCGGCCGCGGTGTTCGGGTGGGCGAACGTGCGGTTCTTCCGCGGGTTCGGCTTCCAGGTCACCGAGACCACCCGCACCACCGACGACGAGCTGCCGTTGTGGGTCCTCGTCCGCGAGCCGCTCTCGCTGAGCTGACCGCCGTCCGGAGCCCGGACGCCCCCGACCTGCCGACCCCGGAGGCCCCGTGCCCAGCCCTGCCAGCCGCCTGCTCCCCCCGCTGCTCCGCCTGCTCCGCTTCCGGCGGGAGTTCGAGCGCCCGGAGCTCATGCTGCGCGGCGTCCAGGAGCGCATGCTGCGCCCGGCGCCGTACGGACCGCCACGGGGGCTCGGCCCGGTCGAGATCGCGGTGGACGTCGGCCACGCGACCGGCTGGCCGGTCTACCGCGTCCTCCCCCGCACCCGGATGCCGGACCGTGCCGCCGTCTACGTGCACGGCGGTGCCTGGGTGAACCAGATCCACCCGTTGCACTGGCGCCTGGTCGCCCGGCTCGCCGCCCGCAGCGGCGCCGCGATCACCGTGCCCGTCTACCCGCTGGCGCCGGTGGGGACGGCGGCGACGGTGGTGCCCCAGGTGGCCGACCTCGTCGGCGCGCTGGTCGACCGGTACGGCGCCGGGCAGGTCACCGCGGTGGGCGATTCGGCCGGCGGTCAGATCGCACTGTCCGCCGCCCAGCTCCTGCGCGACCGAGGCGTGCCACCGCTGCACCGGACCGTGCTCGTCTCCCCCGCGCTGGACCTGACCCTGGCCAACCCCGAGATCGACCTCGTCGAGCCGCAGGACCCCTGGCTGGCCCGCCCCGGCACCCGGGCGGCGATCGAGCTCTGGCGCGGCGACCTCCCGCTCACCGATCCGCTGGTCAGCCCGCTGTTCGGGGAGCTGGCCGGGCTCGGTCCGCTGACCGTCTTCAGCGGTACCCGCGACATCACCAGCCCGGACACCCGGCTGCTGGTCGACCGCGCCCGCGCGGCCGGAGTGCCGGTCGACCACCACGAGGAGGAGGGCCTGGTGCACGTGCACCCGCTGCTGCCGGTGCCTGAGGGCCGACGGGCCCGGCGGGTGATGGCCGCCGTCCTCGCCGGCTGACGCGGCGGGCGCGGCGCCGGTCCTGGCCGTGCGGAGATTTCCGCGCGAAGGTGTCGATCCGGCCGGTCCCCGCTCGTACAGGGGGTGAGCGACCGGCACCGGACCGGCGCCGAACCCCAGGAGGCAACCATGGCCCAGTACCTGCTGAGCATCATCCAGCCGGTCGGCGAGGTCCCCCCGCCGGAGGAGCTGGCGCCGGTGATGGAGCAGCTGGCGGCGCTCAACGCGGAGATGCAGGCGGCAGGCGCCTGGGTCTTCGCCGCTGCGCTGCACCAGCCGGAGGCGTCGACCGTCGTCCGCGCCGAGGGCGCCGACGTGCTCGTCACCGACGGCCCCTACGCCGAGGCCAAGGAGTTCATCGGCGGGTTCGACGTGATCGAGGCCGACGACCTGGACCAGGCCCTCGGCTGGGCCGGCAAGCTGGCCCGTGTCCTCGGCGGCCTGCCGGTCGAGGTCCGGCCCGTCGCGCAGACCTTCTGACGCCCGTGGACGACGCCGTCGCCGAGGTCGAGCGGGTGTTCCGCGCGCACCACGGCCGGGCGGTCGCCGTCCTGATCCGCCTCCTCGGCGACGTCGACGCCGCCGAGGAGGCGGTCCAGGAGGCCTTCCTCACCGCCCTCGCCCGGTGGCCGGTCGAGGGGATCCCGCCGAGCCCGGCCGGCTGGATCGTCACGACCGCCCGCCGCCGGGCGATCGACCGCTGGCGGCGGGAATCCGTGCGCACCGACCGGTACTTGCAGGCCGCGCTGCTCGGCGGCGCCCCGGAGCCCGTCGAGGAGGGACCCGTGCACGACGACCGGCTGCGCCTGATCTTCACCTGCTGCCACCCGGCGCTGGCCACACCGGCCCGGGTGGCGCTCACCCTCCGGCTGCTCGGCGGCCTCACCACCACCGAGATCGCGGCGGCGTTCCTCGTGCCCGAGGCCACCATGGCCCAGCGCCTCGTGCGCGCGAAGGCCAAGATCCGCACGGCCCGGATCCCGTACCGGGTGCCGCGGGAGGCGGAGCTGCCCGATCGGCTGCCGGCCGTGCTCGCCGTCGTCCACCTGGTCTTCACCGAGGGGCACACCGCCACGTCCGGGGACCGGCTCGTGCGCCCGGACCTGTGCGCGGAGGCGATCCGGCTCGGCCGCCTCCTGGCCGAGCTGATGCCGGACGAGCCCGAGGTCACCGGCCTGCTGGCGCTGATGCTGCTCACCGAGTCGCGGCGACCTGCCCGCAGCACGGCCGACGGCGACCTCGTGCCGCTGGCCGAGCAGGACCGGTCGCGGTGGGACCGGCAGCTGATCGGCGAGGGCCAGACGCTGGTGCGGCAGTGCCTGCGGCGCGATCGCCCGGGCCCGTACCAGCTGCAGGCCGCGATCGCCGCCGTCCACAGCGACGCGCCGACGGCGTCCGACACCGACTGGCGGCAGGTCCTGACGCTGTACGACCAGTTGCTGGCGTTCGCGCCGGGCCCGGTCGTCGCGCTGAACCGCGCCGTCGTCGTCGCCGAGGTCGAGGGGCCGGCCGCCGGGCTGGCGCTGGTGGACCGGCTGGAGCTCCCCCACGACCACCTCCTGCCCGCCGTCCGCGCCGAGCTCCTGCGCCGCCTCGGCCGCACCGCCGACGCGCGGGTCACCTACGACGCCGCCCTCCGGCTGGTCCGGAACGACCGCGAGCGGGCGTACCTGCTGCGGCGCCGCGATGAGTTACCGGTTCCGCTCCGGTCTACGGAGGCATGAACCCTTCCACCACGCTGGACCTCACCTTCACCGCGCCCATCGAGAAGGACGGCGCCTTCCCGACGTACCTGGTCGTGCCGGACTCCGCGGAGCTCCTGGGCACCCGTCGGGCGGTGAAGGTGACCGGCACCGCCGACGGGTACGCCTTCGCGGCCACCCTCATGCCGTCGGGCACCGGCCCGCACTGGCTGCCCCTGCGCGCGGCGATCTGCTCGGCCATCGGCAAGAGCCAGGCGGGCGAGGAGGTCACGGTGCACCTGCAGCAGCGGCTGAGCTGACCGGCCGGTGCGGGGACGTTCCCGCGGGAACGTCCGACCGTCAGTCCCAGTTGCGGCGCTGCTTCTTCAGCTGGCCGCGCTGCTTCTTCGCCTCGATCCGCCGCTCCTTCGAGCCACGGGTGGGCTTGGTGCGCCGCCGGGCCGGAGCCGGCGGGGCCAGTGCGGCACGCAGGACGGCCGCCAGGCGCTCGCGGGCGGCCTGCCGGTTGCGCAGCTGCTGCCGGTGCTCGCTGGCGACGACCGTCAGCACGCCGTCGACCAGCCGGGTCCCGAGCCGTGACGCCAGCCGTGCCCGCTGGTGGTCGCTGAGGCCCGGGAGGTCCAGGGGCGAGACCGAGAGCTCCACCCGCGAGTCGGCGGTGTTCACGCCCTGTCCGCCGGGGCCCGATGACCGGGAGAACCGCCACGACAGGGCGGCCGCGGGCACGACGAGGGACCCGGTGACGGCGAGGTCACCGGAGGGGTCGTCGGTCAGGGGCACCGCACCAGTCTGGCCGACGGGGTCAGCGACCGGGCGGCAGCGGTCCCCGCTCCAGCTGCTCGGCGGTCCAGCCGGCCACCTGGCCGGCCCACTCGGCGCGTTCGGCCGGGTGCACGCCGCGCAGGATCCGGCGCCAGGTGAGCGCGCGCTGCAGCGGGGCGACGTGGAGCGCCAGATCGCACTGCCGCCGCAGGTCCTCGGCCGCGCCGAAGTCGAGCCACTGGTCGAGGTAGGCGTCGCGCAGCCGGCGCAGCGCCGGGTCGCCATCGGGCAACCGGAGCACGCGGCCGGCGAACCGCAGGGCGACCAGCAGGACGAGGAACGGGTGGGCCACCGAGGCGTCGCCCCAGTCGAAGAAGCGGTGGCGGCCGTCGCGGACGAACACGTTCCCGTCGTGCAGGTCGTCGTGCTGCACGGTGGCCGGGAGGCCGCCGTCGGCGAGCTCCCGGCACGCGCCCGCGTACTCGCCGAGGCGGGCCAGCACGCGGGCGCGGGCGTCGGCGGCGAGGCCGTCGGGGCGGCCGGGCCGCTGCGCCTCGTCGTCGGCCAGCAGGTCCTCCACCAGCTCGGGCAGGCGTTCCGGCCGGTGGTCGGGCACGCCCAGGCCCACCAGCTCCTCGGCGTGCTCCGCGACCTCGACCTGCAGGCGGCCGTGGTCGGCGAGCATCGCCGCCCACGCGGCGGGCTCGGTCGAGCCCGTCCCGCGGAGCGTCGGCCCGCCGTCGGGCAGGAGCACCAGCCGTCGTTCCCGATCCACCGCGATCGGCGGCAGCACCCACTGCGGCGCCCAGCGCCCGAGCGCTTCGGCCAGCACCGGCTCCTGGGCGGACCCGGGCCCGACCGCCTTCAGCCACACCGCGTCCCCGCCCCGCACCGGGATGCGGAAGGCCGTGGACCAGGCCCGCACGTGCGGCTGCTCCGGCGGGCCGTCCGGCTCGAGCCCCGCGCGTACCAGCCGAGCCGCAGCCCAGTCCAGGGCGGCGGCCCGCCACGCGGCGTCGCGCCACGTCGCGGAACCCGCCGTCGCGCCGTCCCCGGGGGTCACCGCCGCACCGTAGGCGATCACCCCTGGGGCTGACCCCGGCGAGGGGTCAGGCGGGCACCGGATCGGCACCGGCAGCCGCACCGGGGCGGCAGCGCACGAGGCGGCGGAGGGTCAGCCAGGAGCCGCGCAGCGCGCCGTGGGTCTCGAGCGCCGCGATCGCGTAGGCCGAGCACGTCGGGGTGAAGTGGCAGCACGGCCGGCGCTTCGGGCTGATTTCCCGCTGGTAGTAGCGGACGGCGGCGATCAGGTGGGCCGCCGCGCCGCTGCCCTGCCGGCCCTCCCGGATCGCCGGCAGCGAACGCGGTGCGACCAGCAGCAGGTCCATGCCGCACCCGACGGCGTTGGCCAGGCAGCAGCCGGTGTTGAGGAACAGGAGATCGCGCAGGCACGAGTCGTTGCGCCGGCCGTAGCCGTAGCCGGGCGGCGGTCCGTACCCGCGGCGGTAGTGGCCCGCGTAGTGCCCGCGGTAACCGCCCCCGTACCGGGGACGCCGCCGACGAGGACCCCAGCCGCTGCTCCAGATGAACACCATGGACAGCCCTGTACCGCGGGATGATCGACGGCATGCCTCCGTTGGCCGATGCGCTCGCCGCCGGACCCGTCGTCCTCGACGGGGGCCTGTCCACCGAGCTGGAGGCGCGCGGTCACGACGTCTCCTCGGCGCTGTGGTCGGCGCGGCTGCTGCGCGACGACCCGGCGGCGATCGTGGCCGCGCACGCGGCGTTCGCGGCCGCGGGTGCCCAGGTGGCCACGACGGCCAGCTACCAGGCCACCGTGGCGGGATTCGCCGCCGCCGGCGTGGGCGCGACCGAGGCGCGCCGGCTGATCGCGTCGTCGGTGGCGCTGGCCCGGGAGGGCCAGGGGCCGGGGTGGGTGGCCGGCTCGGTCGGCCCGTACGGGGCGATGCTCGCCGACGGCTCCGAGTACACCGGCGGTTACGTCTCCGAGGTGGGTGTCGAGCGGCTGCGGGAGTTCCACCGGCCGCGGATGGCGCTGCTGGCCGACGCGGGCGCGGACGTGCTGGCCTGCGAGACGGTGCCGGCCGCCGCCGAGGTGGAGGCCCTGCTGCTGGAGGCGCAGGCGCTGGGTGTGCCGATGTGGCTGTCGCTGACCACCGTGGTGGACGACGATGGCGTCGCCCGCACCCGCCGCGGCGAGCGGGCGGCCGACGTGTACGCGATGGCCGCGAGCGTCGACGAGGTGGTCGCCGTCGGCGTCAACTGCACCGCGCCGTCGGCGCTGCCAGCGGCCCTGCGCGCCGCGGCGCCGGCCGGCAAGCCACTGGTCGCCTACCCGAACAGCGGTGAGAGCTGGGACCCGGCGTCCCGGTCGTGGACCGGGACGCCGGGGATCCCCGGGCATGCCCTCGCGGAGTGGCAGGCCGCGGGCGCCCGGCTGGTCGGCGGCTGCTGCCGCGTCCGCCCGGCCGACATCGAACGGATCGCCGCCGCGACGACGTGACGGAGCGGCCCCGGTGCAAGGTCCCGCCGCGAGCCTACGAGCGGTGGGGGCACCGGGGGCCTTTCTCAGAGGATGGGCTTGCCGCCGGTGACGGCGATCCGCGCGCCGGAGACGTAGGAGGCCTCGTCGCTGGCCAGCATCACGTAGACGGGCGCCAGCTCGGCCGGCTGCGCGGGGCGGCCCAGCGGCACCTGCTGGCCGAAGCTGTCGACCTTCTCCTCGGGCATCGTCGAGGGGATCAGCGGCGTCCAGACCGGGCCGGGGGCGACGCTGTTGGCCCGGATGCCCTTCTCTGCGTACAGCTGCGCGAGGCTGGCGGTGAAGTTCGCGATGCCGGCCTTGGTCATGGCGTAGGCGATGAGGTTGGGGCTCGGGTTGTCCGAGTTCACCGACGACGAGTTGATGATCGAGGCACCCGGCTGCATGTGCGGGATGGCGTCCTTGGTCAGGGTGAACATCGCCGAGAGGTTCGTGGCGACGGTGAAGTCCCACTCCTCGTCGGAGATCTCCTCCAGCGAGTCGTGGCTCATCTGGAAGGCGGCGTTGTTGACCAGGATGTCGACCCGGCCGAACTCCTCGACGGCCTTCGGGATGATCGTCTTGCAGTGCGCCCGGTCGGAGATGTCGCCGGGCACGAGCACGCACTTCCGGCCGGCCTGCTCCACGTACTTCGCGGTGTCCTGCGCGTCCTCGTGCTCGTTGAGGTAGGAGATCAGGACGTCGGCGCCCTCGCGGGCGAAGGCGATGGCGACGGCGCGGCCGATGCCGCTGTCCCCACCGGTGATGACCGCGGCCTTGCCGGTGAGCCTTCCGGAACCGTGGTAGCTCTCCTCGCCGTGGTCCGGCTTCGGGTCCATCTCCCCGAGCGTGCCCGGAACGCTCTGCTGCTGGGCGGGCTGGGTCTCGGGACGGGGTGATGACATGACGGTCCTCCGGAGCGACTGGCAGCGGGCGCGGGCCCCTGCGGCCCGCACCTCCTGCTCCGCGCGCTACCCCGGCGGAACCCCGCGGAACCGGCGGGTGTCGGCTGCACAGCACACGACCCGGGCGGTGGGAGAGGCGCACGTCGTTGTGCACCCCTCCTACCGCCCGGGTCGGGTGTCTCGCTCCGCCACGTCCCGGGGAGGACGCGGCCCTCCGTCACGCCGCGCGCGCCACCGGGGCCTGGTTGGCCGTGGCGCCGAGCGGCACCCAGCGCATCTCGAGCCGACGCCGGCCCGCGGGGTCGGTCACCACGGTCCACCGGCACTCCGGGCAGAAACGTTCACGCATGGTCCCAGCCACCTTCCGTTTACCTGTTGTTCACCTTCCTCTCCGATTACGACGCACCCCACACATCGCCACACTCGTCGTTACCGGATCGTTACCGTCTCTCGGGCACGAACGCCCTACCGGACCTGGCTCAGCGGAAGCAGCAGGTCGTCGGGCACGCTGGTAGCCCTGATGACCACGACCGCCGCTCCCCCGCTGCTCGACGACCCCGCCGACCTCTCCGCGCTGCGCGCGAGGGGCGGCGATCCCGACGAGCTGTTCGCGGCCTTCGCCGCCTGGGCCGAGGCCGGCGGCACGCCGCTGTACCCGGCCCAGGAGGAGGCGCTGATCGAGCTGGTGAGCGGCGCCAACGTCGTCCTCGCCACCCCGACCGGCTCCGGCAAGTCGCTGGTCGCCACCGGCGCGCAGTACGCCGCGCTGGCCGCCGGCCGGCGCAGCTACTACACCGCACCGATCAAGGCGCTGGTCAGCGAGAAGTTCTTCGCGCTCTGCGGCATCTTCGGCGCGCAGAACGTCGGCATGCTCACCGGCGACGCGGCGGTCAACCGGGATGCCCCGATCATCGCCTGCACCGCCGAGGTCCTGGCCAACATCGCGCTGCGCGAGGGCGCGGAGGCGGACATCGGCCTGGTGGTCATGGACGAGTTCCACTTCTACGGCGACCCCGACCGCGGCTGGGCCTGGCAGGTCCCCCTGCTGGAGCTGCCGAAGGCGCAGTTCCTCCTGATGAGCGCCACCCTGGGCGACGTCACCTTCCTGCGCGAGGACCTGACGCGGCGCACCGGCCGACCGACCGCGCTGGTGGCCAACGCCGTGCGCCCGGTGCCGCTGCACCACTACTACGCGACGACGCCGATGCACGAGACGATCCAGGAGCTGCTCGACACCCAGCAGGCGCCGGTCTACGTCGTCCACTTCACCCAGGCCTCGGCGCTGGAGCGCGCACAGGCGCTCATGAGCGTCAACGTCTGCAGCAAGGAGGAGAAGGCGGCGATCGCCGAGATGATCGGCGGCTTCCGGTTCTCGTCGGCCTTCGGGACGACGCTGTCGCGGCTGGTCCGCCACGGCATCGGCGTCCACCACGCCGGGATGCTGCCCAAGTACCGGCGGCTGGTCGAGCAGCTCGCCCAGGCCGGGCTGCTCAAGGTCATCTGCGGCACCGACACCCTGGGCGTCGGCATCAACGTGCCGATCCGCACCGTCGTCTTCAGCGCGCTGTCGAAGTACGACGGCACCCGCACCCGGCTGCTGCAGGTGCGCGAGTTCCACCAGATCGCCGGCCGGGCCGGCCGCGCGGGCTACGACACCGCGGGCACCGTCGTCGTCCAGGCGCCCGAGCACGAGGTGGAGAACCTCAAGCAGTTCGCCAAGGTGGCCGACGACCCGAAGAAGCGCCGCAAGCTGGTGCGCAAGAAGGTCCCCGACGGCATGGTGCCGTGGAGCGAGTCGACGATGAACCGGCTGGTCGAGGGGGAACCCGAGAAGCTGACCAGCCACATGCGGGTGACGACGGCGATGATCCTCGACGTCGTCGACCGGCCGGGTGACCCGTTCACCGCGATGCGCCGGCTGCTCACCGAGAACCACGAGCCGCGCAAGAAGCAGCTGAAGCTGATCCGCGACGCGATCGGCATCGCCCGCTCCCTGCTGCAGGCCGGCGTCCTGGAGCGGCTGCCCGAGCCGGAGCCCGACGGCCGCCGCTACGACCTGACGCTGGACCTGCCGCCGGACTTCGCGCTCAACCAGCCGCTGTCCACATTCGCGCTGGCCGCCATCGACCTGCTCGACCCCGACTCGGACTCCTACGCGCTCGACGTCGTCAGCGTCATCGAGGCCACGCTCGACGACCCGCGCCAGATCCTCGCCGCCCAGCTCAACAAGGCCAAGGGCGAGGCGGTCGCGCAGATGAAGGCCGAGGGCATCGAGTACGACGAGCGGATGGAGCTGCTCGAGGAGATCAGCTATCCCAAGCCGCTGGAGGAGCTGCTCGGGCACGCCTTCGAGGTCTACCGGCAGTCCAACCCGTGGGCCGCCGACGGTGCGCTGTCGCCGAAGTCGGTGGTCCGGGAGATGTGGGAGCGGGCGTTCACCTTCCGGGAGTTCGTGAACACCTACGGGCTGACCCGCGCCGAGGGGGCGGTGCTGCGCTACCTCTCCGACGCGTTCAAGGCGCTGCGCTCGGGGGTGCCGGCCGCGGCGCGCACCGAGGAGGTCACCGACCTCGTCGAGTGGCTCGGCGAGCTGGTGCGCCAGGTCGACTCCTCGCTGCTGGACGAGTGGGAGGCGCTCACCGATGCCGACCAGGGGCCGGTGGCGGAGGTCGCCGTCCCCGCCCGGCCGCGCCCGCTGACCGGCAACGAGCGGGCGTTCACCGCGATGGTCCGCAACGCGCTGTTCCGCCGCGTCGAGCTGTGGGCCCGCCGCCGCTGGTACGACCTGGGCGAGCTGGACGCCGGCTCGGGCTGGGACGCCGAGCGCTGGGGCGAGGTGGTGCAGGCCTACTTCGCCGAGCACGGCGAGGTGAACACCGGCGCGGACGCCCGCGGTCCCGCGCTGCTGATCTGGGACAAGCGCCCGGACGTCTGGCACGTGCGGCAGATCGTCGACGACCCCGAGGGCAACCACGACTGGGGCTTCGACGTCGAGGTCGACCTCGCGGCCTCCGACGAGGAGGGCGCAGCCGTCATCCGGCTCGTGGACGCCGGCCGCAAGGACTGAAGCGGTGGATCTGCGTCACCGCGCACGACTGATCGGCGGCGACCCGCTCAGCCCCGGGGCAGCTGCAGCTTCCCGTCGACCCGCCGCGGGATGCCCTGGTAGCCGTCGGTCAGCTCCTCCGGCAGCACCTCGGCGGGGGCGCCCTGCCAGGTGACCGGCCGCAGGAACCGGCGGATCGCCGTCGTCCCCACCGAGGTGTGCTGGGAGTTGGTCGACGGCCACGGCCCGCCGTGGTGCTGGGCCCAGGAGACGGCGACGCCGGTCGGGTAGGCGTCGTAGACGATCCGGCCGGCCAGCGTGCGCAGCTGCTGCGAGACGGCGAGCGGCAGTTCGGTCTCGCCGTCACCGCGCAGCACCGTGGCGGTCAGGGACGAGGGAAGAGCGGCGAAGGCGGCGAACAGCTCGTCCTCGCCGTCGTAGCGGGCGACGACGCTCACCGGTCCGAAGCACTCCTCGGTGACCTCCTCCGGCAGGTCGGCGGCGGCGGTGGTGAGCAGCCGGGGGACGGCGCGGAAACCCTCGTCCGGGGCCTGCTCGCCCCGGGCCACCTCCTCGACGCCCGGTGCGGCGGCCAGGCCGTCGGAGATGCGGCCGTATGCGGCGGCGATGCCCTCGTTGAGCAGCACCGGTGCCGGCGCCGAGCGGACCGCCTCGGCCATCGCGTCGACGACCCGGTCGCCCTCGGGGCCGGCCGGCACGAAGGCCAGCCCGGGCTTGGTGCAGAACTGGCCGCCGCCGAGCGTGAAGGAGCCGACCAGCTCGCGGCCGATGGTCTCGCCGCGCTCGACGGCGGCCTGCGGGGTGACGACCAGCGGGTTGAGGCTGGACAGCTCGCCGAAGAACGGCACCGGGTCGGGACGCCGCTCGATGATCTCCAGCAGCGCGCGCCCGCCGTTGACCGAGCCGGTGAAGCCGACCGCGCGGATCGCCGGGTGGGCGACGAGGTCGGCCCCGGCCTGCAGCCCGTGCACGATGCCGAGGGTGCCCTCGGGCGCTCCGGCCTTGCCGGCGGCCTCGGCGAGCACCTCGAACACCAGCTGCGACGTCGCCGGGTGGGAGCCGTGCGCCTTGACGACGACGGGGCAGCCGGCGGCCAGCGCCGACGCGGTGTCACCGCCGGGCACCGAGAAGGCGAGCGGGAAGTTGCTCGCGCCGAACACGGCCACCGGACCGATCGGCACGAGCATCCGGCGGAGGTCCGGCCGCGGGCCCATCGGGGTGTCACCCGCGTGGTCGATGGCCGCCTCGAGGTAGCTGCCCTCCTCGAGCACCTCGGCGAACAGCCGGAGCTGGTAGCAGGTCCGGGTCAGCTCGCCGTTCAGCCGGGTGGTGCCCAGCGCCGTCTCGCGGTCGGCGACGGCCACGACGCCCTCCCGGCGCCCCTCCAGGGCGTCGGCGAGGGCGCGCAGCAGGGCGGCACGGCCTGCCCGGCCGAGCTCGTCGAGGGCGGGCGCGGCGGCCAGCGCCGCGGCGCAGAGGCGGTCGACCTCCTCGGTGGTGGTCTCCTGGGCGACGACCTCGGCGGCCTCGCCGGTTCGGGGGTCGATGCTGACGACGTCCATGGGGTGCTCCTCGGGGGTGCGGGGTTCAGCGGGGCGCGTCGAGGCAGGTGCGGGCTCAGGAGACCTTGGAGACCAGGGCCGTCAGCTCGGCCAGCTCCGCCTCGGTCAGGTCGGTCAGGGGCGGGCGCACCCGGCCGCCGTCCCGGCCGACGGCGGTCAGCCCGGCCTTCACGATCGAGACCGCATAGCCCTTGGCCCGGTCGCGGATCTCGGTGTAGGGCAGCACGAAGTCGTTGAGCATGCCGTACACGGCGCCCCTGTCCTGCGCGCACACGGCGGCGTAGAACCTGAGCGCGAACTCCGGGAGGAAGTTGTAGAGCGCCGAGGAGTACGTGGTCACGCCCAGCTGGAGGAGCGGCAGCGCGAACGTCTCGGCGGTGGGCAGCCCGCCGATGTAGATCAGCCGGTCACCGACGCGCGCGTAGGTGCGCGTCATCTGCTCGATGTCCCCGACGCCGTCCTTGAGCCCGATCAGGTTGGGGTTGCGTTCGGCCACCTCGGCCACCGTGGTGTCGCTGAGCACCGCGTTGGCCCGGCTGTAGACGATGACGCCCAGGTCGGTGGACCGGCACACCGCGCTGATGTGCTCGACCAGGCCACGCTGGCTGGCCTCGGTCAGATAGGGCGGGAACAGCAGCAGCCCGGATGCCCCGGCTGCCTCGGCCGCGCGTGCCTGCGCCGCGGACACCGCCGTCCCGCCGGTCGCCGGGGCGATGACGGGGACCCGCCCGGCGACCTCGTCGACGGCGACACGCACGACCCGGTCCAGCTCCGCGGAGGTCAGCGAGAAGCCCTCGCCGGTGCCGCCGGCCGCGAACAGGCCGGCCACGTCGAAGTTCGCCTGCCAGGCCAGGTGCTTCCGGTACCGGGGCTCGTCGAACTGCAGGTCGGCGTCGAAGTGGGTCACCGGGAAGGAGAGCAGGCCGGACTTCAGCCGGTCGGCGAGAGCATCCGGGGCAAGCAGCGTCACGGGTGGGTCCTCGGGTCCGGCGGGTCCGCTCCGGGGGCGCTACGGCGCACCGGGTGGCGGCGGTCGGCATCACGGTAGGAAGGCGGATGGATGCGTGTCCAAGAGCGATTGCGTATCGCTCGATGCCCTCAGGGCATGGTCAGGCCGACACCGTCACCCGGTGGTTCGCCGTTCGAGGACCTCCAGCACCCGCCGGAGCGCCGGGTTCTTGGCCTGCTTCGCCCACAGCAGGTGCAGCTCCACCGGCTCGGGCACCGCCGTCTCCAGCCGCACGAACCCGACGCCGTCGATAGGCAACCGGGCGGCCGAGCCGGGGACGAAGGCGATGCCGCGACGGGCCGCCACGAGCCACAGCATCGTGAGCACCTGACCCACCACGTGCACGGCGTTCTCCGAGGCAACCGGGACGACGCCCACCACGAGGTCGTAGAAGTACCGGGCCCGGGTCGGCGAGTGCATGACCACCGGCTCGGTGGCGAGGTCGGCGGCGGTGGCCGGCCGTCCGAGCTCCAGCAGCCGGTGTCCGGCGGGGGCGGCCACGAGCATCGGCTCGCGGTGCAGCAGGCGGGACTGGAAGGTCTCGGCGTCGAACGGCGGGCGGGCCAGGCCGAGATCGATCTCCTCGTCGAGCAGCGCGGCCACCTGCTCGCGCGTCACCATCTCGGCCAGGTCGACGTCGACGTCGGGCAGCTCGCGCGCCAGTTCGTTGAGCAGACCGCCCAGGACGCCGTAGGTCGAGGCGGCCGTGAACCCGATCCGGACGACGCCGCTGGACCCCGACGACACCCGGCGGGCCAGCTCGGGCGCCGAGTCCGCCAGCGCCAGCAGGCGCCGCGCCTCGGTCAGGAACACCTGCCCCGCCGCCGTCAGGGCGACTCGCCGGTTGTCGCGCTCCAGCAGCTGTGCGCCGACCGCGCGCTCGAGCTTCTGGATCTGCCGGCTCAGCGGAGGCTGCGTCATCGCGAGCCGGGCCGCGGCCCGGCCGAAGTGCAGCTCGTCAGCGACGGCCACGAAGCCGCGGAGCTGCTCCAACGTGAAGCCCATGCACGCAAGGTATCGATCCTCGGGGCTTCTCTGCAGCACTGGAATGGAGGACGCCGTCGCCGGGGCTCTCCACGGTTTCCTCACCCGGGCTCTCGGGGACACTGCTCCTCGTCCCCCGCCCGTCCCGCCAAGGAGCCCGCATGACCGTCCTCGTCGGATTCGTCCCCACCCCGGAGGGGCGCGCTGCGCTCGACGCAGGGATCGCCGAGGCGGCCCGCCGCGGCGAGGGAGTGCTGGTGCTCAACTCCGCGCGCGGCGGCGCTCCGGTCAGCGTGGAGGTCGCCGACGAGGACACCGTCCGCGACATCACCGAGCGGGCCGAACGCGCCGGTGTCGCACTCGAGCTCCGGCAGGGGATGCGCGACGGCGAGGCGGCCGACGAGGTGCTGCGCGTGGCGCGGGAGGTGGACGCGTCGGTGATCGTGATCGGGCTGCGCAAGCGCTCCCCCGTCGGCAAGCTGCTCATGGGCAGCAGCGCGCAGCGGATCCTCCTCGACGCCGACCGTCCGGTCCTCGCCGTCAAGCCGTGAGCCGCTCCGCGACCGTCAGATCCCGAGGACCGCGCGGGCGATGAGGAAGTAGACGATCAGGCCGGTCGCGTCCACGAACGTGGTGATGAACGGCGCGCTGACGACTGCCGGGTCCACCCCCACCCGCCGGGCGAGCATCGGCGTCAGGGCCCCGGCGGTGGTGGCGAGCGTGCAGACCACCAGCAGCGCGGAGCACAGCACCACGGCGATCTCCACCCCCACCAGCCAGGCGGCCGGCGCGAAGCCCACGAGCCCGAGCAGCGCCCCCAGCAGCGCGCCGGTGGCCATCTCGCGACCCACCACGCGCGGCAGGTCGCCGAACCGCACGTCGCCGACGGCCATGGCCCGGATGACCGTGGTCGCCGCCTGGGCACCGGTGTTCCCCCCGGTGCCGATCAGCAGCGGGACGAACAGCGCCAGCGCCACCACCTCGGCGAGGACGTCCTCGAAGTAGTCGAGCACGTTGACCGTCAGCGTGGCCGCGGCGATGAGCACCAGCAGCCAGCCCACCCGGCTGCGCGCCAGGCCCACGACGCCCGCCGTGAGGTAGGGCCGGTCGAGCGGTTCGGCACCGCCGGCACGGGCGATGTCCTCGCTCTCCTCCGCCTCGAGCACGCGCATGGCGTCGTCGACGGTGAAGAGCCCGACCAGCCGGCCCTCCCGGTCGACCACCGGCACCGCGACCAGCCCGTGGTCGCGCAGCACCCGCGCGGCCACCTCCTGGTCGTCCTCGGTGCGCACCACCACGGGCTCGCTCATCACGTCGTCGACCCGCGCGTCGGGGTCGCTGACGAACAGCCGGCGCAGGGACACCACCCCGACGACGCACCGTCCCGCCCCGATCACCGGCAGGGTGTAGATCGTCTCGGCGTGCGGCTCCTCGCTGCGGGCGATCGCCAGCGCATCGGCGACCGTGCTGCCCACCGGGACGGAGACCACCTCGGGGGTCATGCGCCGGCCCGCGGACTCCTGTGGGTACCCGAGCAGCTCCGTGGTCATGGCGCTCTCCCGGGCATCGAGCCCGGAGAGCAGCCGCGCGGCGACGGTGGCCGGCAGCTCGTCGAAGAGGTTCGCCCGGTCGTCGGGGTCCAGCCCCGTGATCAGCTCCCGGGTCGACTCCTCCCGCAGCGTGTCCAGCAGTTCCCGCTGGAGCGCGGGGTCGAGGTCCTCGAACACCGCCAGGGAGCGGTCCTTGGGCAACAGGCGGAACACCACCGCCCGCGTCGTGGGATCGACCCGTTCCAGCTCGTCGACCGTGCTGGGGACGTCCAGCTCGGCGAGCACCTCGTGCAGCGCGCGCAGATCACCCGCCCGGGCGAGCTCGCCGAGATCGGCGGTGGTGTCCATGGCCCCTGTCTACCGGCCCCGGCCGGGGTCCTGCCCCTCAGGAGCCGACGGGCACCGGTAGCGCGGCGCGGCGCGGCGCGGCGCGGCGACGATCACACCCACCTGCCCGCCCGGGCGGGGTCCTGGCGTGCCAGGCTCGTCGGCGATGACCGCATGACCGCGTGGGAGATGGTGGCCGTCGCGGTGGCGGGCGTCGCGGCCGGTGGCATCAACGCCGTCATCGGTTCCGGGACGCTGGTCTCCTTCCCGGTGCTCGTCGGGGTGGGCATCCCCCCGGTCCCGGCCACGATCAGCAACTCGCTGGGCCTGATCGCCGGCAACCTGACCGGCTCGATCGGCTACCGGCGTGAGCTGCGCGGGCAGTGGCCCCTGCTGCTGCGGCTGATCCCCGCCTCCGTCCTCGGCGGGCTCACCGGCGCCTTCCTCCTGCTGCACCTGCCCGCCGCGACGTTCGAGGCGGTGGTGCCGGTGCTGATCGCGCTCGCCGTCGTCCTGGTGGCCGCGCACCCGCTGGTCCGGCGCCGGCTGGCCCGGCGGGGGGCGGACGAGCGACGCACTCCCCGCATCGGCCCGGGACGGCACGCGGCCCTCGTCGGCACCGCCTACCTGACCGGCACCTACGGCGGCTACTTCGCCGCCAGCCAGGGCGTGATCCAGATCGGCGTCTTCGGCCTTCTGCTGCGGGAGCCCCTGCAGCGGCTCAACGCGATCAAGAACGTGCTGACCCTGACGGTGAACTCGGTGGCGGCCGGCGCCTACGTGGTGGTCGCCACCGACCGGGTGGTCTGGTCGGCGGCCGGGCTGCTGGCCGTCGGCTCGCTGGCCGGCGGGCACGTCGGCGCCCGCTACGGACGGCGACTGCCCGAGCCGGTGCTGCGGACGGCGATCGTCGTCCTGGGCGTGGTGGCGATCGGGGTGCTCGTCTCCCGGTGAGCGTCCTCGAATTCCTCTTCCTCGTGGCCGCCGGCGTGGGGGCCGGGCTGACCGGCAGCATCGCCGGGCTCGCCTCGCTGGTGAGCTACCCCGCGCTGCTGGCCACCGGCCTCTCTCCGGTCGCCGCCAATGTCACCAACACCGTGGCGCTCGTGCTGAACAGCGCCGGGTCGGTCAGCGCCTCCGGGCCGGAGCTGCGCGGCCAGGGACGACGGGTGGGGCGGCTGGCCGTGGGGGCGGTGCTGGGCGGCGCCGCCGGCGCCACGCTGCTCCTGCTCACCCCGTCCGCGGCGTTCGAGCGGATCGTCCCCTGGCTGGTCGCCGGGGCGTCCCTCGTCCTCCTCCTGCAGCGCTCGCCGCGCGAGCTCGCCGTCGAGGGGATGGCCGCGCAGGCGGCGACCCCCGACCCGCGGTGGCTGCCCGTGGCCACCTTCGCCGTCGCCGTGTACGGCGGGTACTTCGGCGCCGCCGCCGGCGTCATGCTGCTCGCGCTGTTCCTCCTCGGCACCGGCGAGGGGCTGGCCCGCAGCAACGCGCTGAAGAACGTCATGCTCGGCATGGCCAACGCGGTGGCCGCCGTCGCGTTCGTGGTGCTGGCCCCGGTCGCCTGGACCGCGGCGCTGCCGCTGGCCCTCGGGCTGTTCGCCGGCGGGCGCCTGGGGCCGCGCGTCGTGCGCCGGGCACCGCAGACGCTGCTGCGCCGGCTCATCGCGTTGGCCGGCCTGGGGCTCGCCGTCCACCTGGGCGTCCAGGCCTACCTCTGAACGAGCCCCGCGCCCGGCGGGTGCAGCCCGGTCGTGGTCAGGCCGCGCCATGACCACGACCGGCGCCCGCCGGCTCGGTCAGCCGGCGACGTAGGCCGAGAGGAACAGCACGAACGCGCTGACCAGCAGCAGCAGCCGGGCGGGCGTCAGCCCGTTCACCAGCCCCGCCGTCGCCTCCACCCACTGCGGCCGCACCCCGGCCTCCCGGGAGCGCTGGCGCACGATCCGCACCTCGTCGGCGAGCAGGACGCCGGCGGCGCCGAGCAGGCCGAGGCCGACGACGGCGAACGCCAGCGCCAGCCGGTCGTCGAAGGCGTCCGCCGAGCCGGCGAGCAGCAGCACGACGACCAGGCCGAGGAACAGTCCGAGCAGGCCGCCGGCGACCGGGGCCCAGGGGCCCATGACGGTCATCGGGCCGCGCCGTGGCTTGCGGGGGGCCGGTCGCACGCTCACCGGTGCGGTGGCGTGCCCGACCGTGGGCGTGCCTCCCGGGTCGTCGACCGGTGTCGGGTCGGGCAGCGGCGGGACGGGCCCGGCGGCTCCCGCTGCGGTGGCACCGGCGCCGGCGCCGTCGGCGCTCGGCTCGGGCAGGGACATGGTCTGGTCTCGTTCGCTCATCGCACTCACCTCACGGGCCACGCTAGGCACAGGTGCACCGCGAACGCCGCAGGACACCCCGCCGCCGCGGCGTGGGTCATCCCTCACCCTCCCCGGGCACGGGAACGCAGGTCAGCGCGTGACCGGCCGGGTGCAGTCGGCCACCGCCGCGCTCAGAGCAGCCGGCGGCTCCCCTGCCGCGCCACCCGCAGCCAGCGGTGCCCGTAGCCGTCCAGCGCCAGCTCCACCGCGCCGTCGTCGGCCACCGGGGTGGCACCCTCCTGCAACAGGTCGTGCAGCCCCGCACCGCCGAGGTCGGGCAACCGCAGCGGGACCGTGCACGGCTCGGCGCCCAGGTTGTGGACGGCGATCAGCGCCCCGTCGTCCCAGGCGCAGCGGTGCGCCAGCACGGCCGCGTGCGGCTGGTCCAGCAGCTCGAAGCTCCCCCAGCCCAGCTCCGGCGACTCCCGGTACCGGCGGATCAGCAGCTTCATGAACGACAGCAGCGAATCCGGGTCGCGCCGCTGGTCGGCGACGTTGACGAACTCGGGAGCGAACCCGCCGCGGACCACGGGTCCGGGCAGCCGGTCGGGCCCGGCCGTCGAGAAGCCGCCGTTGACCCCGTCGTCCCACTGCATCGGCGTCCGCACCGACTGCCGCCCGTCGGCGGAGAGCTCCTCCCCCATGCCGATCTCCTCCCCGTAGAAGAGCACCGGGGTGCCGGGCAGGGCGAACATGAGGCTGTAGACCAGCCGGATCCGGCGCGGGTCACCGGCCAGCATCGGCGGCAGCCGCCGGCGCAGCCCGCGGCCGTAGAGCTGCATCCGCGGGTCCGGGCCGAAGGCGGCGAAGACCTCCGCGCGCTCGTCCTCGGAGAGCTTGTCGAGGGTCAGCTCGTCGTGGTTGCGCACGAACGTGGCCCACTGGGTGTCCGAGGCGATCGACGGCCGCGACCGGAGGGCCTCGGTGAGCGGGCCGGCGTCACAGCGCGCCAGGGACAGGTACATCGCCTGCATGCCGACGAAGTCGAACTGCATGGTCAGCTCGTCGCCGTCCGGGCCGCCGAAGAACGTCACCTGCTCCTCGTAGGGCAGGTTCACCTCGCCGAGCAGGATCGCCGGCCCCGACCGCCGGGTGAGGAACCGGCGCAGCGCCCGCAGGTACTCGTGCGGCTGCGGCAGGTCGTCGGCGGCGGCGTGCTGGGTCTCCAGGAAGTACGGCACCGCGTCCACGCGGAACCCCGAGAGCCCCAGCTGGAGCCAGAAGCCCATGATCTTGGCGATCTCGTCCCGGACCCGCGGGTTGGTCACGTCCAGGTCGGGCTGCTCCTTGTAGAAGCGGTGCAGGTACCACTCCCCCGTCTCCTCCGAGAGCGTCCAGATGCTGTCCTCCTGGTCGGGGAAGACCACCTGGTCGCTGGTGTCCGGTGGCTCGTCCGCGCGCCACACGTAGAAGTCGCGGAACGGGGCGTCGGTGCTCCGGCGCGCCGACTCGAACCACGGGTGGTGGATGGAGGTGTGGTTCACCACCAGGTCGGCGATCACCCGGATGCCGCGGTCGTTCGCCGTCCGGATCACCTCGACCAGGTCGCCGTGGGTGCCCAGCCGCGGGTCGACGCCGTAGAAGTCGGTGATGTCGTAGCCGTCGTCGCGCTCGGCGGTGGGGTAGAAGGGCATCAGCCACAGGCAGGTGACGCCGAGGTCGGCCAGGTGGTCGATCCGCTGGGCGAGGCCCGCGAAGTCGCCGCAGCCGTCGCCGTCCCAGTCCAGGTAGGTCTCGACGTCGAGGCAGTAGACGACGGCGTTCTTCCACCACAGGTCGCTGGTGTCGGTGATCCTCACGCCTGCACCGCCTCGACGGGGCCGGGGGCGGTGACCCCGAGCTGCGGCAGCACGTGCTCGCCGAACGCATCCAGGAACGGCCGCTGCTCCTTGCCGACGTGGTGCAGGTACACCGCGTCGAAACCGAGCTCCAGGTACTCCTGCAGCCAGGCGGTGTGCTGCCCCAGGTCGGCCGATACCCGGACCGGTCCGATGACGTCGCCCGGCCGCACGTGCGCGCTGGCCTGCTCGAAGGCCTCCGGGCTGTCGAGGTCCCAGCACAGCGGCGGCGGGAAGACGTTGCTGCGCCACTGGTCGTGCGCGATCGCCAGGGCCCGGTCGGGGTCGGGGTCCCAGGACAGGTGCACCTGCAGGGCCAGCGTGCCGCGCCCGCCGGCGTCGCGGTAGGCGGCCACCACCTCGCGGAGCTTGTCGTGCGGCTGGTTGATGGTCACCAGCCCATCGGCCCATGCCGCGCCGTTGCGTGCGGTGGCCACGCTGACGGCCGGGGCGATCAGCGCCGGAGACTGCTCGGGCAGCGTGTGGATCCTGGCCCGGTCGACGGTGACCAGCCCGTCGTGGCTGACCTCCTCCCCCGCGAGCAGCGCCCGGATGACCGCCACGCACTCCAGCAGCCGGGCGTCCCGCACCGACTTGCGCGGCCAGGCGTCGCCGGTGACGTGCTCGTTCATCGCCTCGCCGCTGCCCAGGGCGACCCAGAAGCGCCCCGGGAACATCGCGCCCAGGGTGGCGATCGCCTGGGCCACGATCACCGGGTGGTAGCGCTGCCCGGGCGCGTTCACGGCGCCGAACGGCAGCGACGTCGTCGCCATCGCCGCCCCCAGCCACGACCACGCGAACCCCGACTCGCCCTGCCGCGGGTTCCAGGGGGTGAGGTGGTCCGAGCACATCGCGGCGGTGAACCCGACCTCCTCGGCGTGCCGGACGGCGTCCAGCAACGCGGCGGGGTGCACCTGCTCGTGGGAGTTGTGGAACCCGATCACCGGCATGGCCCGATGCCTACCCGAGTCCCGACGGCGCGGCCACGTGGGACGCGTCGGGGTCGATCACGAGCCGGCGCCGGACGAGAGCGGCGCCACGCCGGTCCGGACTGCGAGCCGGGGCGCACCCGGCGAGGATCGCGGGGTGACGACGAAGCCGACCACAGACGACTGGGGCATCGATGCGAGCTGGCTGGACGCGCTGGACGAGGAGCACCAGGTAGCCCAGGAGACGATCGAGCAGCTGCGCGCCGTCATCGGCGAGCCGCCGGCCGACCTGGAGGACCGGGCGCCGATCGTCGCCCGGCCCGGGGATGCGCTCGAGGTGGACGAGGCCGACGTCGTCTGCGAGGACGGCGAGGTCCGGCACATCGACGGCGAGCTGCCGGAGGACTTCCCGCTGGGCTACCACTGGCTGCAGTCCCCGGAGGGCCGCCGGCGCCGGCTGATCGTGTCGCCCGGACGCTGCTGGCTGCCCGAGGACCGCGCGTGGGGCTGGGCGGTGCAGCTGTACGCCGCCCGCGGCCGGGACAGCTGGGGCATCGGCGACCTCGGCGACCTGCGGGCCCTCCGGCAGATGGCCGACGAGCAGGGGGCAGGGTTCCTGCTGATCAACCCGCTGCACGCCGTCGCCCCCATCGCGCAGCAGGAGGCCAGCCCCTACCTGCCGGCCACCCGCCGGTTCCGCAACCCGATCTACCTGCGGGTGGACGAGGTGCCCGGGGCCGACGCGGTCGACCTCGAGGCCGACGCCGGCCGCGCGCTGTCCGAGGGGCCGCTGATCGACCGCGACGCGATCTGGGCGCGCAAGCGCGAGGTGCTCATGCGGATCTTCTTCGCCCACGGCGGCGGGGAGGCCTTCGCCCGCTGGCGGGAGGAGCGCGGGCGGACGCTGCAGGACTGGGCGACGTGGGCGGCGATCACCGAGGAGCACGGCGCCGACTGGCACGCCTGGCCCGAGGAGCTGCGGCGCCCGGACGGCCCGGCCGTCGCGGCCTACGCCGAGCGGCACGGCGCCGTCGTGGCCTTCCACGCCTGGCTGCAGTGGGCGCTGGAGCTGCAGTTCACCGCCGCCGCCGAGGGCATGACCGTCATCCAGGACCTGCCGATCGGCTTCGCCGGCGGCGGCGCGGACGCATGGACGTGGCAGGAGGTGCTGGCCGACGGGGTCAGCGTCGGCGCGCCGCCGGACGCGTTCAACTCGGCCGGCCAGGACTGGGGCTCCCCGCCGCTGATCCCCTGGCGGCTCCGCGACGCCGACTACGAACCGTTCATCCAGTCGATCCGGGCCACCATGGCCGGTGCCGGTGGCCTGCGGATCGACCACGTCATGGGCCTGTTCCGGCTGTGGTGGGTGCCGGCCGACGGGAGCGCGGCGGACGGCGCCTACGTCCGCTATCCGGCCGAGGACCTGCTGAACATCGTCGCCCTCGAGAGCCACCGCGCCCAGGCGCTGGTGGTGGGTGAGGACCTCGGCACCGTCGAGGACGGGGTCCGCGAGGCGATGGCCGAGCACGGGGTGCTGTCCTACCGGCTGCTGTGGTTCGAGGACGACGCCCCCGCGGAATGGCCGGCCGAGGCCATGGCGGCGATCACCACCCACGACCTGCCCACCGTGGCGGGGCTGTGGACCGAGGCCGACGTCGACGAGCAGCGGGAGCACGGCACGGGCACCGAGGAGGAGCTGGAGCGCGGCCGGCAGTCGCTGCTGGCGCACCTCCCGGGGCTCTCCGACGACGCCACGGTCGAGCAGGCGGTGGAGCAGGCGCACGCACTGCTGGCGACGGCGCCGTCGTTGCTGCTGTCCTCGACGCTGGACGACGCCGTCGGGGAGCAGCGCCGGCCGAACATGCCCGGCGCCGACGACCGTCCCAACTGGTCGCTGCCGCTGCCCGTGCTCGTCGAGGACCTGCCGGGCCACCCCCTGCTGCAGACGGTCGCCCGGACCCTGCGAGCCGGTGTGGCGCCCGCCCACGCGGACTGAGCCACCAGGCCCGGGGCACCGACAGCCGGAGGCCGGCCCCTCATGGGGGCCGGCCTCCAGCCGTCGTGCAGGAACGGGGCCGGCCGACCTCGGCGGCCGGCCGGCCCCGGGCTCAGCCGCCGGCGCGGCTGCGGACCAGCTCGGTCACCTCGACCTGCACCGTGGCGGTCACGCCCGACCTGGGGGCCGTCGCGACGATCTCGCCCGCACCGGCCGGAACCCGCTGCGGGATGCGCACCAGCGCCGCGCCCGCCCCGTCGGCGTCGGTCCGCAGGGCGCCCAGGCGGGCACCACCCAGGGACAGGACGACCCGCTCGTGCGCCGCGAAGCCGGTGATCGACACCGTGACCCGGTCACGTGCGGTGACGGTGGTGTCCGACACGGTCACCTCTGCGGCGGGCGCACCCGGCTCCTCCGCCTCACCGAGGCTGACCCGGCCGGTGTAGTCCTCCGGGCTCAGCGGCGAGTTGTCCTCCAGGTACGCCTGGAAGGAGTCGAAGTCGATCAGACCCGTCCCCTCCGTGACGCCCTCGGCGAAGACGGTGAAGTTGTCACCGCCGGAGGCCAGGAAGCTGTTCGTCGCCACCCGGTAGGTCGCGCCGAGGTCGATCGGCTCACCGGAGATGTGGATGCTGTCGACGATGATCCGCGCACCAGCGGGCGCCTCCGGGTCGTAGGACCAGGTGAGCTCCTCCGACGTGCCCAGCGCCAGGAACGGCCGGGAGGCACCGGCGGGCTGCCACTGCTGCTCGAGTACCTGCACCAGCTGGGCACCGGTCAGCGAGACGACGACCAGGTCGTTGGCGAACGGCGTGACCGCGTTGGCCTCGGCCAGGGTGATCTCACCGTCCTCCTCGTACAGCAGGTCGGCCCGCAGGCCACCCGGGTTCACCAGGCCGAGGTCGGCCGGCTCGATCGCGCTGAGCTCGGTCCCGTAGACGTAGGTATCGGCCACCAGCCCGCCGAGGGCCGAGTACGACCCGCGGTCCTCGGTCCCGTCGTCGGTGAAGGCCCGGGTGATGTCGCCCGTCACCTGCCCGACCACCTGGCTACCCACCTCGTCGGCGTATGCCTCCGCCGCCGCCACGATCTCGGCGACCTCGGCGACGCTCGGGTACGCGGCGACGAGCTCCTCGGCCGGCCGCTCGGTGAGCGGCAGGTTCTCGACCGTGAAGGCGGTGACCTCGTCGGTCGACTCCTCGTAGGTCAGCGCGATGCGCCCGAGCGCGTCCCCGTAGGACCCGGTCTGGATCACCGGTCGGGTGCCCTCGCCGCCGGGGACCGGCGCCTCCCACGCGTAGCTCTGGTGGGTGTGACCGGTGAAGATCGCGTCCACCTCGGCGTCGACGCCGGTGACGATCGCGGCGAACGCGGTGTCGGCGGCGAGCTGCTCCTCCAGGGAGTCGCTGCCCGGAGCGCCCTCGTGGGCCACCAGGACGAGCACGTCCGCCTCGTCCCCGGACCCGTCGGTGAGCTCCTCGACGACGCGGTTGGTCGCCTCGACCGGGTCACCGAAGGTGATGCCCTCAATACCCGCCGGCGAGACCAGCGAGCGGGTCTCCTCGGTGACGACACCGATCACACCGACCGTCACGCCGTCGGCGTCGAGCAGCGCGTACTCCGGCAGCGCCGGGGCCCCGTCCTCGCCGTAGACGTTGGCGCCGAGGTAGGGGAAGCCAGCCAGGCCGCTCTCCCCGTCGACGCCGACCCGGCCGGTCAGGTCGTCGAACCCGCGGTCGAACTCGTGGTTGCCGACCGCCGAGGCCTGCAGCCCCATCTCGTTCAGCACCTCGAGGGTCGGCACGTCCTGCTGGACGGAGGAGACGAACGGCGAGGCGCCGATGTTGTCACCGGAGGACAGCAGCAGCGTCGCGTCGACGTCCTCCCGGGCCCGCTGCTCCTCGATCGTGCCCGCGAGAGCGACCGCCTCGCCCAGCCGGCCGTGGAAGTCGTTGATCCCCAGCAGCTGCAGCTCCGTGACGCCGTCCTCGTCGCCACCCCCGGCGGTCTGCCCCGGGTAGGAAATCGGGAACAGCGACTGGTAGCCCTGCCCGTCCACGTTCTTGTAGACGCGGATCGTGGCGGTGCCCGCCGGCAGCTCGGCCAGCTGTGTGTTCACGGTGAAGTACGCCGCGGCGCCGGGAGCCACCGTCTGCGCCTCCGACTGGCCGTAGTCGGTGAGCAGCCGCGCCTGCACCGGCACGCTGTCGGTGTTCCGGAAGTGACCGGCGATGTAGGCGACCTGGTCCTGCGGGTGCACCCAGCTGTTGCCACTGGCCTCCCCGGTCGGGTCGCCGACCCCCGGTCCGGGCTCGCCCGGACCGCCCAGGTCGAGCCCGACCAGGATCGGGTCGTGGTCGCTGGACCGGAACTCGTCCGCCGCGTAGAGCGCAGGCGCGCCGTCGTACTGGTAGGCGAACGACTCCACCGAGTTGATGTTCCAGTGAGCGACGTCGGTCACCTTGGCCGTCAGGCTGTCGGTGGCCATGGCGTGGTCCAGCGAGCCGGACATGTCGTCGAAGACGTAGCTGTAGCGGCCCTCGTCGAACTGGGTGCCCAGGTCGGTCAGCCCGGCCTCCCGGAGCACCTGGATCGGGTCCTCCTGGGAGTAGGCGTTGAGGTCACCGAGCACCATCACGTCGTCGTCGCCGGTGGTCTCCCGCAGGCTCTCGACGAAGCCGGCCAGCGCCTCCGCCTGGCCGATGCGGTCCGGGTTCGAGGCACCCTGCCCGTCGCCCTGGTCCGCATTGGCCCCCTCCCCGCTGCCCTTGGACTTGAAGTGGTTGGCGATGACGGTGAACGCGTCGCCCTCGGCCTCGAACGTCTGCGCGAGGGGCTCGCGGGCGTTGTCGAAGTTCTCCTCGTCGACCAGCCCGACCGGCTCGCCCACCGGCGACACGGAGGCGGGCTGGTAGATGATCGCGTTGCGGATGACGTCGCGATCGACGGCCAGGAGCTCGTCCGGGAACGCCGTGAACGCCCACTTGTCGGTGCCGGCGTCCTCGTTCAGCCGGGACACCAGGTCGGCGACCGCCTGGTCCGGCGTGCCGTCGCCGTAGCCGGTGGAGGCGGTGTCCTCGATCTCCATGAGGGCCAGGACGTCCGCGTCCATCTCGTTGATGGCGGCGACGATCTTGGCGGCCTGCAGCTCGAAGGCCTCGGCGGTCTCGGCGCCGCGAGCGGTGCTGCTGTCGCCGAAGGTCAGGAAGTAGTTCAGCACGTTGAAGGCGCCGACCTGGATGTCACCGCCGACCTCGTCGGGCGACTCCGGCCGGGTGTTCTGCGGGGCGAAGACCCCTTCGGCCGTTCCGTCGGCCGGGAACAGCCGCCAGTAGTCGAAGCCGTAGCCCAGGACCAGCGGCTCGGTGAACTGGACCGGGTCGCCCACCCGCACGGGGGTCTCCGGCGTCAGGTAGGGCGCCGTCTCGGGCGTGACCCGCCCGCCGACGGCGTCGTCGAGCACGATGCGGCGCAGCGCGTTCTCCTCGGCGATCGCCTCGGCCGCCTCACCGGGGCGCGCGAGCTCCGTCGGCTGCACCAGCAGACCGCCCTCGGACAGGGTCAGGTCACCGAAGCGGGTGAGGTCGTAGACCTCGCTGACCGTGAGCTGGTCGACCGGCTCGACGAGCATCCCCTCGAGGCGCTCGCGGGCGGCCTCGTCGGCGGGCAGGTCGAGCGGCGCCGCCGGCGGCAGGTCCGCGGCGGTCCCCTCGGCACACACCTCGGCGGTGTTGCCGTCGCCGATCTGGGTCTGCGCGAAGTACTCCTCCGCCGGGCCGGTCACGGCGACGGTGTCGCCGAGGTCGACCTCCAGCGGGCTGAACACGAAGATGCCGTCGGACGTGGCGTCGTCCCCGTCCCCGTCGGCGTCCTGCAGGAAGAAGCCGGACATGCCCGGCAGGTCGCCGACGACGACGCCCCGCACGGTGACCTGCTGGCCGGCGAGCGGGGTGGCGTCCCCCTCGCCCTGCACGGCGCCGATCTCGTGCGTGGGCGTGACCCCGCAGGCGTCGCCAGGCTCCTCGGGCTCCTCCGGCCCGGCACCGTTGACGACCCCGCGGGTGGACGGGGACGGGCCCGTCCACTCGTCCGTGTCGAGGTTCCGGGAGAGCGACCACCCGGCCGGCGTGCTGCTGCCCTCCGCCACTCCGATGTCGCTGCTCACCATCCCGGCGGCCGGACCGGAGGTGGCGACGAAGCTCCCCTCGTAGGAGAGGAACTCGACGACGGTGCTCCCGTCGAGGAGGGCCAGGCCGTCCGGCGCGCCGTTCTGCAGCCCCGGCGCGTCGACGGCCACCACGGCGGGGGCGTCCGCGGGCGCGGTCACGTCCCCGAGGTCGATGGTCCCGTACGGGGCGCGGTCGTTGCCGTTGTAGAGCACGACCGAGAGGTCCGCGGAGCTCCCGCCGGGAGGCAGGTGGACCTCGACGAACTCGCCGGTGTCAGCGCCGTCGTTGTCGTAGTGGATCTCGGAGATGACGGGGGCCGTGGGCGCCGCGTGGGCGACGGCGGGCATGCCGACGACCGCGACGGACGCGGCGGCGGTACCGAGGCAGGCACGGCGGGCGATCGCACCGGCGGTGCGTCGCTGCGGTGGAGTGCCGGCTGGATCAGGCACGCAGGTTCCTTCCAGAGTGCGGGTGGACGCCGGAACCGTAGGAAGCGGTTGTGACCACTCGGTGACGAACGGGTGACGTCGGCGCCGACGCGATCCACCCCCCGGGCGCCGTAACTACCCGGCGTCATCGGAGATATGCGCACTGCAATGGGATGGGCGCCACGACCGAGGTCGCATACGCCCTCCGGGACAGGTCGGACCACCACCGGATCCGGTGACGCTCGCCACTCCCCACTGGCACGAACTGTTCACCCGGAATCGCCGGCACCACCCGGCGCGGCCCGTCGAACGCATGTTCGACCGACGTGCGAGACTGCTGCCATGGCCGGCGGCATGCACCCAGGCCGCTCCGGGCGTTCGCTCAGCGACCGGGCGGCCCGTTCCGGTGCACTGGCCCAGGGGGCCGCGGCACCTCGGCCCGCCCGTGCGGGCGCCCCCCGGCTGGACGGGCAGGCGGAGGCCGGCCGGCACTGCTGGGTGCACGACCCCCCGGAGGCGCCCGGCACGTGGCCCGGGCTGCTGGTGGAGTGGCAGCAGCGTGGCGGCGGCTGGCACGGCCGGGTGACCTACGCCGTTGCCGGTCCGCACGGGCCCGCACTGGTCGAGGCGTGGCTGCCGGCCGCCCGACTCGAGCCGCGGTGAGCTCCGTCCCGGTTAGCGGGCGCGGGTGGGGGCTATGGCTCCTGCCGACCGCATCCCGACAGACCGGAGGACGTCACGATGACCGATCCCCATGACCGCCCCACCCTCGACGACGTCATCACGCCGGAGGAGCACCCGACCCGGGACCGCACGCAACACGCGAAGGACCCGCACCCGGCCGACGAGGTGCTGGAGTACCGCACCGAGAAGGAGCGGCAGGCCGTCGGCTCCGACGACGCCGACCCCGCGGGCGCCGACGTCCACTCGGCCACCGACTGACCGAGCGGTCGGCCCGGCCGGCGACGCCGGCGCGGCTGCGCGCCGGCGACGTCGCCTGCTGGCTGCTCAAGAGCACCCGGCCGCCGGCGTCCGTCGACGCGGCCTGGCTGCCCGGTACCACCCGCGACCTGGCGCGCTGCGTGCGCCGGAGCTACCGCCTCGACCTCGTCGCGGCCGGGCAGCCGGTGGTCCTGTGGGTGAGCGGGCGCGCCGCGGCCGGCGTCCACGCCGTCGGCCGGGTCACCGCCCCGGTCCACGAGACCGCGGACGGGCCGGTGCTGCCGGTCCGCCTGCTCCGCCTCGACACGCCGGTGGACCGCGCCGGGCTGCGGGTCGATCCGGCCTTCGCGGACGCCGAGGTGCTGCGCATGCCGGCCGGCAGCAACCCGTCGTGGCTGTCGAGCGCGCAGCTGTCCGCCGTCCTCGACCGGATTCCCCGCGACCAGCTGGGATCATGGCTGCCGTGACTGCCCACCGCCTCCGCTGGGGTGCCCTCGCGTGGGTGCTGACCCTGCAGTTCTTCGTGGCGGAGGCGGTGACCCAGGCCCGCTACGCCGGGCCCTACTCCCGCACGGAGGACGTGATCAGCGCCCTGGGCGCCGCCGACTCCGCCGGCCGGCAGCTGATGAACGCCTCGTTCGTCGTGCAGGCCGCCCTCATCCTGGGCGGGGCCCTGCTGCTGCTTCCCGCGCTGCGTGGCGGGGCCGCCCGTGCGATGGCCGTGCTGCTCGGCGCCTCCGCCGCCGGTGTGCTGCTCGTGGGCGTCTTCCCCACCGACGGCAACGGCACGCTGCACGCGCTCGGGGCGGTCCTGCACCTGGTCGGCGGCGCCCTCGGGCTGATCGCCCTGGCCTACGCCGTGCGCCCCCTGTCGGAGGCACTCGGCACGACCGTGGTGCTGCTGGGCATCCTGGCCACCGCCGCGACCGCCTTCTTCCTGACCGGCGTCACCCGGTACCTCGGGGAAGGGGGCGTCGAGCGCGCCGCGGCGTACCCGCTGCCGATCGCCCTGGCCCTCACCGGGCTGGGGCTGTGCTGGCTCGGCCGGCGCGGCGACGTCGCGCCCGCGGAGTCGTCCCTGCATGCGGCACGGGCGCAGGAGCAGGCGCGGCGGGCGGAGCAGGCGCGGGCACGCGACGAGGCCCTGGAGGCCGCCGCCGGCCGCGACCAGCGGACCGGCGCGACGAGCGGCGCCGACGGGGAGACGTCCGGCGACGGGGAGGACGCCGACCCGGAGGACCCGTGGGCGCCTCCCCACCGGCGCGGCTGAGCGGCCGGGGTTCAGCCGGCCGGCTCGAACCAGACGAACCGCCACGGCTGCGTGTTGTGGATCGACGGCGCCCGCGTGGCAGCCGCCACCACCTGCGCCTAGTCCTGCTCCTCCACCACGAACCCCCGGCCGGTCTCCACGGAGGACCACCGGCGGTGGCCCCGGTGCGTGCCAACCCCATGGCCGCAGCCGTCCGCACACCCGGTCGTCGATCGGTCCGCCTACCGCTGACCGGCCGCTCCGGCCGGTGCCGGAGGAGCGCCGGCCGCGGGGACCAGCGCGGGCCGGGTCCGCCGCCGGGACACCGCCACGCCGGCCAGGCACACCGCACCGCCGGCCACCGCCAGCAGCGGGGGCGCCTCCCCCAGCAGCAGCCAGCTGAGCAGGACGACCAGCGGGGGCACCAGGTACGTGGTGACCCCGAGGCGACCGGCGTCCATCCGCGCCAGCGCGTAGGCCCAGGTGCTGAAGGCCAGCGCCGTCGGGACGACACCGAGGTACACCATCCCGGCGACCGAGCCCGCGGGCGCGCGGCCGACATCGGTCACCAGGGCGCCGGCCCAGGGCAGGCAGGCGACCGCGCCGATCGCGCACGCCGTGAACGTGACCTGCAGCCCGGGCAGCCGCCGCAGCAGCGGCTTCTGGGCCACCACGCCCACCGCGTAGGTGACCGCCGCGACCACGCACAGCGCGACGCCGACCAGATCGGCGTCCGCGCCGCGGGTCCCGACGCCGATCAGCACCACGCCACCGAAGGCGACGGTGATGCCGACGACCAGCCAGCGCGGGAAGCCCTCCCCGAGCCAGAAGCCGGCGAGCACGGCGATGAGGATCGGCCCGATGTTGACCAGCATCGCCGTCGTGCCAGCGTCCAGGTGCCGCTCCGCGGCGTTCAGCGCCAGGTTGTAGACGGCGAACCAGCCGATCCCGCAGACGGCCAGCAACCGCCACTCACCGGGCGTGGGGCGCACCCAGCCGCGGCGGGCGACGAGCAGGCCCAGCACGATCCCGCCGATCAGCAGCCGGCCGAGGGCCAGCGCGCCGGGCGACAGGTCCTGGCCGACCGCGCGGATGCCCACGAAGGCCGATGCCCAGGCGAGCACGGTGACGACGACGGCGAGCAGCGTTCGCCCGTCCGGAGCAGCGGGAGTGGTCACGTCCGCAGAACCTAGGGCCGGCTGCCGACCCGGTCCGGCGGTTTCCGGCCGCGGCACGTGACTGGCACCCGGCCGCCGGGAACCGGCAGGAACGCTGCGGTCCTCAGCCCCGCAGGTGCTCGGCCCACGTGCGCCGGCCACGCGCACCGCGGGTGGGCAGCGCCGCGCCGTCGCGCAGCGCCGTGCCGAGCCGGCCCGGAACGGGGGTCGCGATGACCCGCGCCCCCGGAGCGCGCACCTCTGCCCAGGTCCGCGCGAGGTCGGCCACCGAGTGCTCCTCGGGTCCGCCGAGCTCCACCACGCCGCCGGACGGCGGGGCGCTCACACGCTCCACCAGGTGCGCCGCGGCGTCGGTGACGTCCACCGGCTGCACCCGCCAGCCCATGGGCACCGGCAGCAGCGGCCCGCGGCGCGCCGTGCCCAGCAGTTCGTCGACGAAGCCGTGGAACTGGGTGATGCGGACCAGCGTGACCGGCAGGCCCGAGGCCAGCAGCACCTGTTCGGCGGCGTACTTGGCCCGGTAGTAGCTCAGGGGAACCCGGTCCACCCCGACGATGGAGACGTACACGAGGTGCGGCGGCCGGGACCGGTCGACCGCCTCGACCAGCCGTCGGGTGCCGGCGACGTCGACCTCCCAGGGGTCGCCCCGGGGGGCGCTCGCCGCGTGCACCACCACCTCCGCCCGCGCCACCGCGTGCGCCAGGTCCCGCCCGGTGGCGAGGTCACCCCGCACCCCTCCCGGGCCGGCGCCCCGGCGCGACATCTGCCGCACCTGGTGCCCGGCGTCCCGCAGCTG
Source organism: Blastococcus sp. SYSU DS0616 (assembly GCF_054051015.1). Taxonomy (NCBI): domain Bacteria; kingdom Bacillati; phylum Actinomycetota; class Actinomycetes; order Geodermatophilales; family Geodermatophilaceae; genus Blastococcus; species Blastococcus sp. SYSU DS0616. The sequence continues at coordinate 120,695 of NZ_JBJHAJ010000007.1, read as the reverse complement.
CGGCACCAGGTGCCGCCCCAGGCGGCCCGTGCCGCCGGTGACCAGTACGTCCACGGGTGCAGTCTCCCCGGAGGCGCCACGTCTGCGCACGGAGCGGCCGACATCTCAGATACGAGATATCGTGTCCCGGTGACGCTCACCGACCTGCCTGCCGACGAAGCGATGCGGCGCATCGGGGCGCTCGTCCGCGACGCCCGCCGCCACCGGGGCCTCACCCAGCAACAGCTGGCCGAACGGCTGGGCACCAGCCAGAGCGCGGTCGCCCGCATCGAGCAGGGCAGCCAGAACCTCACGCTGGAGTTCCTGGGCCGCCTCTCCGCCGCGCTCGACAGCGAGCTCATCCGGCTGGGTCCCGCCGGGCCGGCACACCTGCGGGTGACCGGTGGGCGCCCCCTCCGCGGCCGGGTGGCGGTGAAGTCCTCCAAGAACGCCGCCGTCGCCCTGCTCTGCGCGGCGCTGCTGAACCGGGGGCGCACGACCCTGCGCAACGTGTCCCGCATCGTGGAGGTCGAGCGCATCCTCGACGTGCTGCGGTCCATCGGCGTCTCCGCGACCTGGGACGAGCAGGGGCACGACCTCACCCTCGTCGTCCCCGACGAGCTCGACCTCGACGGCATCGACGCCGACGCGGCCCGGCGGACCCGCAGCATCATCATGTTCCTGGGCCCGCTGCTGCACCGGGCCGGCGCGTTCCGGCTGCCCTACGCCGGCGGCTGCGACCTGGGGACGCGGACCGTGCAGCCGCACATGATCGCCCTCCGGCCGTTCGGGCTGGCCGTCGAGGCGCACGCCGGTGAGTACCAGGCCACGGTGGAGGGACCGGCCGCCGCGGATCGGACGATCGTGCTCACCGAGCGGGGGGACACCGTCACCGAGAACGCGCTCCTGGCCGCGGCCCGCACCGACGGCACCACCACCATCCGCAACGCGAGCTCCAACTACATGGTCCAGGACCTGTGCCTGTACCTGCAGCTGCTCGGCGTCGAGGTGACGGGCCTGGGGACGACGACGCTGGTGGTGCGCGGACGCCCCGTGCTCGACGCCGACGTCGACTACACGATCAGCGAGGACCCGGTGGAGGCGATGAGCCTGCTGACCGCCGGGATCGTCACGGGCTCGGAGCTGACCGTCACCCGGGCCCCGGTGGACTTCCTCGAGGTGGAGCTCGCGGTGCTCGCCGAGATGGGGCTGCGCTACGAGCTCTCCGCCGAGTACCTCGCCGACAACGGGCACACCCGGCTGGCCGACATCACCATCCACCCGTCGGAGCTGCGGGCGCCGCTGGACAAGGTGCACCCGATGCCGTTCCCGGGGCTCAACATCGACAACCTGCCGTTCTTCGCGGTGATCGCCGCCCAGGCGCAGGGGTCGACGCTGATCCACGACTGGGTCTACGACAACCGGGCGATCCACCTCTCCGACCTCACCCGGCTGGGCGCCGACGTCCGCCTGCTGGACCCGCACCGGGTGCTGGTCACCGGCCCGACCCGCTGGCGGGCCGCGGAGGTCGTCTGCCCGCCCGCGCTGCGCCCGGCGGTCTGCATACTGCTGGCGATGCTGGCGGCCAAGGGCACGTCGGTGCTGCGCAACGTCGACATCATCGCCCGTGGGTACGAGCAGCTCTACGAGCGGCTGGTCGAGATGGGCGCCGACATCGAGGTCTTCCGCGACTAACGGCCCCGTCCAGGGCACCGCCGCGAGCCTGCGAGCGGTGGGGAGGACGGGGTCCTTTCTCACCTCTCCTGGTCGGTGGGGCGGACGAGCACTTCGTTGACCGCGACGTGCGGCGGCTGGGTCACCAGGTAGAGGACGGCGCGGGCGATGTCCTCGGCGTGCAGCGCCCGCATGCTCGAGTACATCTGCACCGAGGCGGCCTTCGCCGCGGGCTGGGTGATGTGGTCGGTGAGCTCGGTGCTGACCGCGCCGGGCTCGACCAGCCGATCCGCACCCCGCGGCCGGTGACCTCCTGGCGCAGCGACTCGCTGAAGGCGTTCACCGCCCACTTGCTGGCGTTGTACACCCCGGCGCCCTTGCGGGCCTGCCGCCCGGCGACGCTGGAGATGTTCACGATGTCGCCCGACCCCTGCTCGAGCATCCCGTCGAGGGCCGCGTGGGTCATGTAGAGCACGCCCATGACGTTGGTGTCGATCATCCGGCGCCAGTCCTCGGTGTCGGCCCCGGCGATCGTGCCCAGGAGCATGACGCCGGCGTTGTTCACCAGGACGTCGAGGCCGCCCAGTTCCGACCGGGTGCGCGCGACGGCATCGGCGCACGCCCGCTCGTCGGTGACGTCCAGGGCCAGCGGCAGCACCGCCGTCCCGCCGCCGCGCAGCCGACCGGCGAGCGCCTCGACCCGGTCGCTCCGCCGCGCTCCGAGGGCGACGGCAGCCCCGGCCCCGGCCAGGGCGACCGCCGTGGCCTCGCCGATCCCCGAGGACGCCCCCGTCACGAGGGCCACCGTGCCGGCGAGGGGACGATCGACCTGGGTCATGCGGACATCCTTCCCACGCAGCACCCGGCGGCGCACGTCGGCCGCGCAGCGCGGTCCTCAGAGGAGGGCGTCGAACCCGTCGTCGAGCGGGCCGAGGCCGCCGTCCAGCGGCGGGCGCGCCGGCTGGTCCAGGCCGCGCATGCGGGCGGCGTGCAGCGCCAGCAGGAGGTTCAGCCGCAGCGTCGGGTCGGTGGTGAACGGCCCGAGCATCCGTTCCAGCTTCCCGATCCGGTAGCGCATCGTGTTGTAGTGGAAGTGCAGCCGCCGGGCGGACTCCGCGACGTTCAGGTTCGTCTCCAGCAGCACCCGCAGGGTCTCCCGGAGGTCGGCGGCATCGGCGTCGACGGCGTCGGCCAGCGGGCCGAGCACCTCGTCGACGTAGGAACGCAGCTCGGTGCTGTCGGGGATCAGCGACAGCAGCCGGAACACCCCGAGCTGGTCGAAGTGGACGACCGACGACGCGCCGTGGATCTCCTGCCCGACACCGAGCGCGCGCTGCGCCTGCCGGTGCACCTCGGCCAGCTCCGAGAGCGATCCGGCCGGCCGGCCGATGCCGGTGCCCAGCAACCGGCCCACCCGGCGCAGCCGCCCGTTGACCCGAGAGGTCACGGCGGAGACCAGTGCCGACAGCTCCTCCGGCGTGCGCCCGTCCAGGGGCAGCAGCGTCACGATCTCCGTGGCCAGCCCCGCGACGGCCGCGCCGGCCACCTCCGACTCCAACGCGGCGCGCCAGCCGTCGGCCAGCCGGTCCAGGACGTCGAGGGCGCGGGTGGGGTCGGCCGCCGCGTCGGCCACGGTCTCGGTGGCGGTCACCAGCACCGCGACCGGTCCGTCCAGCCGCCAGCCGAACGAGCGGGTGTAGGCCAGCGTCCGCTCGGTGTGGCCCACCGCGCCCCCCACCAGCCGGCGGACCAGGTCCCCCTGGAAACGCAGCTCCACCGAGTGGACCGCCTGCAGCCGGATCACCGACAGCGCGGCGATGACCGCGGCCCGCTCCAGCACGCCGCCGGCGCCCAGCATCATCGCGCCGGTCCGGTGGACGGCGACGAGCCAGCCGTGCCGCTGGTCGCCCGCCATGATCGGCGCCACCGCGTACTCGCCGATCCCGCCGGGCAGCTCGTGGTGCCCGGGCACGAGCAGGATGCCGTCGGCGGGTGAGAGGTCCGCGTTCAGGTCGGCCGGCGTGACCACCGTCTGGTCCGCGCGGACCCCGGAGAGCCGCAGCGACGGCGCCATGGCGGCCAGCTCGTCGTCGGCGGCGGCGTCGAGGAGCCACAGCCAGTCGCTGATCTCGGCGACGTCGTCGGCGGGGCCGGCGCTGGTGACGACCTCCCGGTCCGGGCCGAGGCCCAGCACCGCGGCGCCCTCGAGCATCACGGCGAGGCGCTGGGTCACCTCGGCCAGGCCGCCACCGGTGAGCGCCACCTCGGTGAACTCGTCGTCCATGCGCGAGGACAGGGCGAGGGCCTGCCCCTGCTTGGCGACGACGGCGCCCAGCACGCCGGAGACGACCTCGTCGAGCCGTGCCGTCGGCGGCAGCGCGAGCACCGGGAGACCGCGGCGCTCCGACTCGGCCAGGACCTCGGCGGGCAGCGGCGGTGGCCCGTCGACGCGCCGGTAGGCCAGCGCCGCGGTGCCGGCGGCCTCGAGCCGCTCGACCAGCGCCCGGCAGCTGGCCGGGTCGGCGGGAGGGAGGCGGGCGCCGAGGACGACGAGCACGTCGGGGCCCGCGGCGGCCAGCGGCTCCGCAGGGTCGTCGACGACCATGTGGCGGATCACCCGGCCGAGCCCGGCCGAGCCGCTGGTCACGGTGCTCCCCGCGAGGACGGGGAGGTCCAGCGCCTCCTCCACGGTCAGGCCCATCCGCTGCTGCCAGCTCGCGCGCTCGCCGCGCCGCTCGGCCCGGGGCGACTCGTCGACCGACCAGTTGCGACGGAACGGGGTGGTTCCACTACCGCGAGTAGACGCCAGGAGTGACGAATCACTCTGTGTCACAAGGCATCCCCTTCCAGTCGTCGTCCAGGGTGCCACACGGCAGCGGCCTGTCAGGTGTCCCCGGACGCCGCCATCCATTCTTGGCGACATCCGCCATAAGAGGGCGTGCGACGCGCCGCTTAGGTTCGACCTCGTTCCACCTGCTCGCTGGATCGTAGGCGCTCCGTGCAGGGGCGTGTGCACCCTCCTCGCGGCCGGTGGACCGAGGGGCGGAGCGCCGATCCACCGGCCTCCGTCGTCCCGAGGGGTGGAGGGCGGCCCATGCGCGCGATCGACGACACCGAGGTCCGGAGCGGCTCGAGCGGACACCTCGCCGGGCGGGGTCGCGCCGGCGTCCCGACGATCCCCCTGCCCCGGGAGTCGGCGCGAGCCGCCCGCACCCTGCCGACGGCGGCGCCGTCGGCGGTGCCCGCCGCGGCGAGCACCGCCGTCGCCGACGTGCTGCGCGGCCCCGTCCGCCCGGCGCGCGTGCTGCTGAGCCTCCCCGCCGCCCTCTACGTGCAGGTGGCCGGTGAGCGCGGCCTCGGTGAGGTCGTCGGCGTCCTGACCAGCGATGCGGCCCGGCTGCCGCTGGGCTGCGTCCTCTTCCGCCCGAGCAACGGGCGCCCGCTGACCGGGCTCCCGGCGGGCGCCCCCGCCGAGGTGGGGGCCGGGCGGATCGTCGTCGGGGACCTCGCGGTCAGCGCGTCGGCCTGGTGGGACCCGCGGCCGCGGCTGCCCGGTGGACGGCCCGCGCTCCTGCCCGAGGGGGTCCGGCAGCTGCGCACCGCCCTCTACGGCGAGGGCGTCCCGCACAGCGCCTTCACCCTGCCCGGGCTGCCCACGGGGCCCGGCGGCCCGCTGGCCGCCCTGCGCGGCGCGGTGCGTCGCGCCGACCTCGAGGCCGCGCTGCGCACCGCCACCCGGCTCATCGGCCTCGGCCCCGGGCTGACGCCGGCCGGTGACGACGTCGTGGCCGGGACGATCGCGGGCCTGGTGCTCCTCGGGCACCCGGCAGCGGAGCGCTTCGCCGCGGGCGTGTGCTCGCTGGCCGGTGGCCGCACCACCGAGCTGTCCCGCGCGCTCCTGCGGCACGCGGCAGCGGGGCAGGTCAGCGGTGAGTACGCCGCCGTGCTCCGCGGGCTGGTCGGCGAGCGCCCGCTCGGGCCGGCGATCGGCCGCCTGCTGGCCACCGGGGCCACCAGCGGCCGGGCCATGGCACTGGGTCTGTGCACCGCCATCGACCTGGTGGATCGCACCGCGCGCGTCCGCTGACCGGCGTCAGCCGAGCGGCGTCGCCGCCTCCCCCACCGGTACGGGCAGGACGGGACCCAGGGCGTCCCACTGCGCGATGCGGCAGCCGTCGACGCGGGACAGCTCCAGGTCGACCGGCGCGCCGTTCCAGCGCCCGGTGATGCGGGCCGTCTGCGGACCGCCGTACTGCTCGGTGCAGACCCGGTCGTCCGGCAGCGGCGCGAACGGCTCGGCCATGTCCTCGAGACGGGCGCAGGCCTCCTCCGCCCGCGGGTGGGTGCCCTCCGCGACGCCGGCGCAGGTCAGCGTCCAGGTCTCCGGCGGCGTCCCGTCCCCGCGGTCGACCACGATCCGCAGGTCGTTCGCCGCCTGCGCGATGCCCGACGGGCCACCGCCGGTCGCGTCGCGCCCGTCACCGGTCGACGACGCGTCCCCGTCGCCCCGCCCCGTGGCGCAGGCGCCGAGCACGAGCGCGGAGGCGAGGAGGGCGAGCAGCAGCAGGCGTCGCATGCCGGTGCAGACGAGCGACGCCGCCCTCGGGTTCCACCGCAGCCGGCGCCCGGCTGCTCGCCAGGAGGCCCCGAGCGGCGGGTCCGTCAGATCCGGGAGGCGTGGATGCTGGTGACGAGGATCGCCCGGGCACCGAGCTCCCACAGCTCGTCCATCACCCGGTTGGTCTCGGTGCGGGCGATCATGGCCCGCACCGCCGACCAGCCCGGGGTCTGCAGCGGGCTGACCGTCGGCCCCTCGATGCCCGGGGTGACCGCGGTGGCGCGGTCGAGCAGCTCGTTGGGGCAGTCGTAGTCGAGCATCACGTACTGCCGCGCGACCAGCACGCCGCGGAGCCGACGGCGCAGCTGCGCCACCGCGGGGATCTCCTCGGACCCTTCACGGCGCACGAGGATGGCCTCGCTGCTGAGCACGGGCTCCCCGATGATGTGCAGCCCGGCGGCGCGCAGCGTCGTCCCGGTCTCCACCACGTCGCAGACCGCGTCCGCGACGCCCAGCCGGCAGGCGGTCTCCACCGCGCCGTCGAGCTTCACCACGTCGGCCTTGAGCCCCTGCTCGTCCAGGTAGCGCCGCAGGAGCACCGGGTAGGCGGTGGCGATCCGCTTGCCGGCCAGCTGCTCGACCTGCTGGATCGCCGACTCCACGGGGGTCGCGAACCGGAACGAGGAGCGGCCGAAGCCCAGCGGCATGTCCTCCACCGCGCTCGGGCCCTCACCATCGGCCGGGGCGGTCTCCAGCAGCATGTCCCGGCCCGTGATGCCCACGTCGAGCGTGCCGGCGGCCACGTACACCGCGATGTCGCGCGGGCGCAGGTAGAAGAACTCGGTGTCGCTGTCGGGGTCGTAGACGGCGAGGTCCTTGGTGCTGCGCCGCTGGCGGTAGCCGCTCTCGGCGAGCATCTCCGCCGCCGGCTCGCTCAGCACACCCTTGTTCGGCACGGCGACGCGCAGCACTTTCGATCTCCTGTGTCTCGGGGTGGATCAGAGGTGGGTGTAGACGTCGTCGAGCGTGAGGCCCCGCGCCAGCATGAGCACCTGCACCCGGTAGAGCAGCTGGCTGATCTCCTCGGCGGTGCGGTCGGCACCCTCGTGCTCGGCCGCCATCCAGGACTCGGCGGCCTCCTCCACGACCTTCTTGCCGGCTGCGTGCACGCCGTCCCGCACCGCGGCGACGGTGCCGGAGGCAGCATCCCCGGCGGCCACCTTGGCGGAGAGCTCGGCGAACAGGCTGTCGAAGGTCTTCACGACCGTGCCTCCTGACGGGCGGGGGTCGCGGAGAACCCGGTCTGCCGCTGCGGCGTCCGCAGCTCGCGGAGCACGAGCGCGGTCTGCAGCGCGGCGAGGGTGGCCTCCCAGCCCTTGTCCTCGGCCGAGCCGGGCAGGCCGGACCGGTCGCGGGCCTGCTGCTCGTCGTTGGTGGTGAGGACGCCGTTGCCCACCGGCTTGCCGGCGTCGAGGGCGACGCGGGTGAGCCCCGCGGTCACGGCATCGCAGACGTACTCGAAGTGGGGCGTCCCCCCGCGCACGACGACGCCGAGCGCGACGACGGCGTCGTGGCGCTCGGCCAGGGCCTGCGCCACGACGGGCAGCTCCACCGCGCCCGGCACGCGGACGACGGTCGGCGCGGGAACCCCGCAGGCCTCGGCGGCGGCGACGGCACGGTCCAGGAGCGTCCCGGTGATCTCGGCGTGCCACGTGGTGGCGACGATGCCCAGCGTCAGCCCGGCCGCGTCGACCGGGGTCGCCTGCGGCGCTCCGCTGCCGCTCATGCCGGCTGCTCGTCCTGGCCGAGGGGCACGTCGGTGCCCGGCACCGTCGTGGCGCCCGGGGCGTCGGCCGGACCGGACTCGGTCTCGGGCTCGATGATGTCGAGCAGGTGGCCCATCCGGTCGCGCTTGGTGCGCAGGTACCCGAGGTTCTCCGCGGTGACGTGGCTGGGCAGCGGCACCCGGCCGAGCACCCGCAGGCCGTAGCCCTCCAGGCCGGCGCGCTTCGCCGGGTTGTTGGTCAGCAACCGCATGGTGTGCACGCCCAGGTCGACGAGGATCTGCGCGCCGGTGCCGTAGTCGCGCGCGTCGGCGGGCAGCCCGAGGTCGAGGTTGGCGTCGACGGTGTCGACCCCCATGTCCTGCAGCTGGTAGGCCTGCAGCTTGTGCAGCAGGCCGATTCCCCGGCCCTCGTGCCCGCGGATGTAGAGCACGATGCCGCGGCCCTCCTGGGCGACGGCGGCGAGCGCGGCCTGCAGCTGGGGCCCGCAGTCGCAGCGCAGCGAGCCGAAGACGTCGCCGGTGAGGCACTCGGAGTGCACCCGCACCAGCACGTCCTCGCCGTCGCCGATGTCCCCGTAGACGAAGGCCACGTGCTCGCGCTCGTCGTAGGAGCTCGAGTAGCCGACGGCGGTGAACGTGCCGGGGGCCAGCGGCACGATCGCCTCGGCCACCCGCTCGACCAGCTTGTCGAACCGCTTGCGGTAGGCGATCAGGTCGGCGATCGAGATCATGCACAGGTCGTGCTCGTCGGCGAACAGCCGCAGCTCCTCGCTGCGGGCCATGCCGATCGGGTCCTTCTCGCTGACGATCTCGCAGAGCACGCCGGACGGGCGCAGCCCGGCCAGCAGCGCGAGGTCGACGGCGGCCTCGGTGTGCCCGGGGCGCCGCAGCACACCACCGTCGCGGGCCCGCAGCGGCACGACGTGGCCGGGCCGGGCGAGGTCGGCCGAGGTGGTCTCCGCGGCGGCGAGGGTGCGGATGGTGTGCGCGCGGTCGGCGGCGGAGATGCCGGTGGTGACGCCCTCCCGGGCGTCGACGGTGACCGTGTAGGCGGTACCGAGGCGGTCCTGGTTCACCCGGTGCATGGGCGGCAGGTCCAGCCGGTCGGCGTCGGCCTCGGTCACGGCCACGCAGATGTAGCCGGAGGTGTAGCGGACCATGAACGCCACCAGCTCCGGGGTGGCGAGCTCCGCGGCGAAGATGAGGTCGCCCTCGTTCTCGCGGTCCTCGTCGTCGACGACGACCACGGGCCGGCCGTCCTTGATGGCGGCGATGGCCGACTCGATGGAGTCCAGCCGGGTGCGGGGCTCGTTCATGCGCGGGCCCCCAGCAGACGTTCCACGTACTTGGCGATCACGTCGACCTCCAGGTTGACGGGCTCCCCCGGGGCGCGCGCGCCGAGCGTGGTCTCGCGGAGAGTGGTGGGGATGAGGCTGACCTCGAACCAGGGTTCGGCGTCGGTCGCTGCGCTGACCGCGCTGACGGTCAGCGAGACGCCGTCGACGGCGATGGAGCCCTTCTCGACGACGTAGCGGGCGAGCCCGGTGGGCAGGCCGATGCGCACGACCTCCCAGTGCTCCGCCGGCGTGCGGGACAGGATCTGGCCCACGCCGTCGACGTGGCCCTGCACGATGTGCCCGCCCAGGCGGGTGTGCGGCGCGACGGCGCGCTCCAGGTTGACCGGTGCGCCCTCGGCGACGGCGTCCAGGCTGCTTCGGCGCAGCGTCTCGGCCATCACGTCGGTGGTCCACACACCGGCGCCGTCCACGCTCGGCTGGACGCCGGTGACGGTGAGGCAGACGCCGTTGACGGCGATGGAGTCGCCCAGCGAGACGTCGGTCAGGACGGTGCGGGCGCGGATGCTGAGGACGGCGGAGTCGCCCTGGTCCTCGCGCCGGGCCAGGGTGCCCACCTCCTCGACGATGCCGGTGAACACCTCAGCTCCCTCCGTCCGTGCCGGTCCCGCCGGTGCGGGTGCCGCCCTCAGTGTGCCCGGTGGGGTACAGCCGGATCTGCACGTCCCCACCCAACGGGAGGACGTCGGCGACCGAGTAGGACAGCGCCGCGCCGATCCCGGTGATTCCCAGGTCGCCGACGAGCGAGGGACCGGCGCCCAGCAGCTTCGGCGCGAGGTGCACGACGGCCTCGTCGACCAGGCCCGCCCGCAGGAACGCGGCAGCGAGCGTCGGGCCGCCCTCGAGCAGCACCCGGCGGACGTCGCGGGCGAACAGCTCGGCGAGCAGCTCGGCCGGGCTCCCGGCGCGACTGACCAGCGTGGGCGCGGCGTCGTCGAGCACCCGGGCCGAGGCCGGCAGCCGGTCCCGGCGGTCGACGACCACCCGGAGCGGTTGCCGGTCGGCGTCCCGGCCGTCCTCGTCGCGCACGGTGAGCTGCGGGTCGTCGGTGAGGGCGGTGCCGGAACCGACGACGACGGCGTCGCAGCCGGCCCGCAGCCGGTGCACCTCGGCCCGCGCCTCGGGCCCGGTGATCCAGCGGCTGCTGCCGTCGGCCGCGGCGACGCGACCGTCCAGCGTGGCCGCCACCTTCCAGATCACGTACGGCCGCTGTTCGCGGACCCCGGTCAGCCACCCGGCGAGCGCCCCGCGCTCGGCCGCGTCCCGCTCGACACCGACGACCACCTCGACCCCGGCGGCGCGCAGCCGTTCCGCGCCCCCACCGGCCAGCTCGGTCGGCTCGGGCACGGCGACGACGACCCGCGCGATGCCGGCGGCCAGCAGCGCATCGGCGCACGGACCGGTGCGCCCGGTGTGCGCGCACGGCTCCAGCGTGACGACGGCGGTGCCGCCGCGGGCCCGCTCACCGGCCTGGGCCAGGGCGCGCACCTCGGCGTGCGGACCGCCGGGCGGGGCGGTGGCCCCCTCCCCCACGACGCTGCCGTCGGCGGCCAGGACCACCGCGCCCACCGCGGGGTTGGGGCTCGTCGTGCCGAGGACCGCGACGCCGAGCTCCCGGGCGCGGGCCATCCCGCGCAGTTCGGCCAGGGAGGCGCTCACCCGGGCATCGCCGCGGCGGCCTGCGCGCGCAGCGCGGCGATCGCCTTCCCGGGGTCGTCGGCGCCGTAGACCGCCGACCCGGCGACGAACATGTCCACCCCTGCCTCGGCGGCCTGCTCGATGGTGTCGGCGTTGATGCCGCCGTCGATCTCCACGAGGAGGGTCAGCTCGCCGGCGTCCACGAGCTCCCGGGCCCGCCGCACCTTGGGCAGCACGTCGGCGATGAACGACTGCCCGCCGAAGCCGGGCTCCACGCTCATGACCAGCAGGGTGTCGAAGTCGGCGAGGACGTCGAGGTAGTCCTCCAGGGGCGTGCCCGGCTTGATCGCCAGCCCGGCCAGCGCGCCCGCGGCGCGCAGGTCCCGGGCCACCGCCCGCGGATCGGTGCAGGCCTCCGCGTGCACGGTGACGTTGCGCGCCCCGGCCTCGGCGTACCCCGGCGCCCAGCGCTCGGGGTGCTCGATCATGAGGTGGCAGTCCAGGGGCACGGGGCTGACCCGCTCGATCGCCTGGACGACCGGGAGCCCCAGGGTCAGGTTCGGCACGAAGTGCGCGTCCATGACGTCGACGTGCAGCCAGTCCGCGTCGGCCACGCGCGCCACCTCGTCGGCCAGGCGGGCGAAGTCCGCGGACAGCAGGCTGGGCGCGATCAACGGTTGCCGGGGCACGTCCGCCGAGTCTAGGTGGCGGCCACGTGCCGGAACCCGATCCCTCCGCCGGTCGTCAGCCACGTAGGGGCGCGAACGCCGTGGCCCGCTTGCACGGGAGGAGCACCATGCCGACACCCGCCCTCGTCGTCCTCGTCCTCGTCGTCTGGATAGCCGTGGGTTGTGGTGCCGCCCTCTTCCTCGGCCGCCGGGGTTACCGCGATCCCCAGTGGTACTTCCTCGGCGCCGTCCTCGGGCCGCTGTTCGTGCCGGTGGCGATCGAGCGCGGGCGGCGCGAGCACCGGGTGGTCGAGCGGACACCGCTCGCGGACGCCGAGTCCGCGCGGGCCGACGGCGCGGTGACGGTCGTCGTGGGCGTCGACGGGTCCGCGGAGTCCGACCGGTCGCTGCGGGACGCGGCACAGCTCTTCTCCGGCGACGGCACCCGGGTGGTGCTCGTGATGGCGGTCGATCCCGACGTCGTCGAGTTCGCCGACCGCACCGAGCGGGACCGGTGCCGCGGCCTGCTGGAGGAGCGGACCACCTGGTTCTCCGGGGCCAGGCCGGTCGTCGAGCTGGTGAGCGGCCGGCCGGGCTCGGCGCTGCTGGAGGTGGCCGGCCAGGAGGACGCCGACGTCGTCGTCGTGGGCCGGCGGGGCCGCGGCCTGTCCCACCGCATGCTCGGCAGCGTCGCCGAGCACGTCACCCACCACTCCCCCGTGCCGGTGCTGCTCGCCGGCCCCGTCGCCGGGCGGTGACCGGGCGGTGACCGGGCAACCGTTCCACGGTCCGGCGCAGGCGACCGGGACCAGCCGGTCCGGCGCGTCCACCGCGCGGACCCGGCCCCTGCCGGCCGAGGATGCCGCCGCGGCGGTGCGCGAGCGGGCCCGGCACGAGCTCCGCATGCTCGCGGGTGGCCTGCCGCCCTTCGCGGTCGGCTTCGCTCTGCTGCGGCTGGAGCCGGCGAGCTGGTCCACGGGCACGTGGACCGCCGTAGCCGCTGGTGCCCTCGTCCTGGCGCTCCTGGGATGGGGTCTCCTGGGGACCGAGCGCGGCCGGCAACGGCAGCAGGAGCGCCTGCTGGCCGAATACGCCGTCGTCCACCACAGGGACCCGGGGCCGGGCCGGCGAGCGCGAGCCGACCACGTGGCGGACCGGATGGCGCGCCAGCGGTTCTTCGCCCGGGTAGGCGTCCCGGCCATCATCGGCATCCACGTGGTCCTGGGCGACTGGGATGAGCTCGGGACCACGGTCCCGGGCGCCGTCCTGGTGACGATCGCGGGCGTGGTCCTCCTGGTGGACAGCACCACCCAGGCCCGGGCCGGCCGTCGCTGGCTCGCCGACCCGCCCGGACCTGCCCGCAGCTGACCGGCCGGCCCACCGCCACGTGTCCGTCGCACACGACCGGGTAGGGCCAGATCCATGGCTTCCGACACCACCGCCCCCGAGCGCTACGACGGCTTCGACCGCATGCCGATCGGCGGCACCTGGCGCGCCGGGCGCGCCGGGAAGACCGCCACCGACACCGATCCCTACACCGGCGAGACGCTGACCGAGATCCCGCTGGCGAACGCCGAGGATCTCGACGAGGCGTACGCGACCGCCAAGCAGGCGCAGCGCGAGTGGGCGGCCCGGCTGCCCAGCGACCGCGCCGACGTGATGCGCCGCGCCGCCCGGATCATGGAGGCGCGCAAGGACGAGATCGTCGACTGGCACATCCGCGAGAGCGGGGCCGCGGCACCGGCCGCCGAGTTCGAGTTCGCGATCACCCTGCGGGACTTCCACGAGGCGTCGTCCTACCCGTACCGGATGGAGGGCCGGATCCTGCCGGCCGACATCGAGGGCAAGGAGAGCCGGGTCTACCGCCGCCCGGTGGGCGTGGTGGCCGTGATCAGCCCCTGGAACGTCCCGATGCACCTGTCCAACCGCTCGGTCGCGCCCGCCCTGGCGCTCGGGAACGCCGTCGTCCTCAAGCCGGCCGGCGACACCCCGGTGACCGGCGGCCTCCTGCTGGCCAAGGTCTACGAGGAGGCCGGGCTGCCGCCGGGGCTGCTGTCGGTCGTCATCGGCGCCGGGCGCGACATCGGGGACGCGATCGTCAGCCACCCCACGCCGCGCGTCGTCTCCTTCACCGGGTCCACCCCGGTGGGCAAGGGCATCGCCGAGAAGGCGGGGTTGAAGAAGCTCTCGCTCGAGCTGGGCGGCAACGGCCCGCTGGTGGTGCTCGACGACGCCGACCTGGAATACGCCGTCGACGCCGCCGTGTTCGGCAAGTTCTTCCACCAGGGCCAGGTGTGCATGATCACCAACCGGATCGTGGTGGACGCCGCGGTGCACGACGAGTTCGTCGACCGCTACGTGGAGCGGGTGCGCGGGCTCAAGGCCGGCGACCCCCGCGAGGGCGACACCGTGATCGGCCCGATCATCAACGGCAAGCAGCTCGAGGGGATCCAGGAGAAGGTCGCCCAGGCGCGCGAGGACGGCGCCGACCAGCTGCTCGGCGGCGACCCGACCGGGCCGATCGGCTCGGTGCTGCCGCCGCACGTGCTGCTGGGGACGAACGACGTCGCCACCGCCCGGCAGGAGGTCTTCGGCCCGGTCGCGACGATCATCCGCGCCCGCGACGAGGCCGACGCGCTGGCGATCGCCAACGACACCGAGTACGGGCTCTCCAGCGCCGTCTTCACCCGGGACACCCTGCGCGGCGTCAACTTCGCGCTGCAGGTGGAGGCGGGCATGACCCACGTCAACGACTCCCCGCTCAACGACGAGAACAACACCGCGTTCGGCGGCGAGAAGGACTCGGGGCTCGGCCGGTTCGGCGGTGAGTGGGCGATCGAGGAGTTCACCACCGACCACTGGATCAGCGTCCAGCACACCCGGCGGCAGTTCCCCTTCTGACGGTCGGCCGGGTGGCCTCCCCGTGGGGCCACCCGGCGCCACAACCGAACGGCCCGGTGATCGGGCTGCTGGCGGGGCTGGTCGCCGGGCTGACCGGTCGACCCGCGCGCGGCGTCGACCTGCTGAAACTGTCGTACCCCCGTCCTAACCTGCGGGTATGTCGGTGGTCGGGTTCGCGGTCGGGGTGACCGTGATGCCGGTGAGCTCGCCGTCGGAGTGGGAGCTGGCCGACCCTGATCCGTTGCCGCGGTTGGGTGAACCGTTGAGCGCGTGGTTGCCGGCCCGGCGGGGTGCGGCGGAGGCGGCGGAGCTGCTGGGTCAGATCGTGGCCGCGGAGGCGCAGTTGGCGGCGTTGCGGGTGGAGCTGGTGATGGATCTGGCCGCGGCGCGCCCGGCTCCGGCCGATCCGCTGCCCGGCGGCGAGCGCGCTGGCACCGTGGGGCCGCCAGAGGTCAGTGAGTTCGTGCCCGATGAGCTGGCCGCGGTGCAGAACTGCAGCCGCACGGCGGCGGTGACGCAGCTGGAGCACGCCGAGGTGCTCACCACGCTGCTGCCCGCGACGTACACACGGCTGCGGCTGGGGCGGTTGGACTGGCCCCGTGCCCGGGCGATGGCCGCCGAGGTCGCTGCGACCGGGCGGGACACCGACCCGGGCGTGATCGCCGCCATGGAGACCGCCGTCCTGCCCACCGCCACCGAGTTGGGGGTGGGGAAGCTGCGGGAGGCGGTGCGCGCCGAGCTGATCGCCCGCGACGCCGCCGCGGCCGACCGCCGCCGACGGGCCCGGCAGCGGGCAGCGGATGTGACGGTGCGCCCGGTCGGGGACGGGATGAGCGAGCTGCGCGCCCTGCTGCCCCATCCCGAGGCCCGGGCCTGCCGCCAGGCGGTCGATGCCCACGCCCGGGCGGCGAAGGACGCCGGCGATGCTCGGCCGATCGGCATGCTGCGCACCGGAGCCCTCACCGATCTGCTGCTGCGCCCCTGGCAGCAGCAGCCATCGGTGACCGCGCACCTGACGGTGGTGGCGCCGCTGTCCGCGCTGACCCCGGCGGGTTTCCTCGCCTCTGGTGCATCACTGCCGGCCGCGTTCACCCGGCCCGGCACGCCCGCGCCGGTGGGGGAGGTGGACGGGGAGCCGATCACCGCCGCCCACCTGCGCGAACTACTCGCCGCCCTGGATGCCGCAGGCGTGCAGGCCCCACCCGCCGGCAGCCTGCAGATCGCGCTCACCGACGCCACCGGCAAGCTGCGGGCGGTCACCGGCCGCGCCGAGCTGGAGAAGCTGGCCACCCGCGGCTGCGCCGACCACCCCGCCGACCCCAAAGACCCCGACCGGTCCTGCGGCTGCCCGCTGCTCGGCGTTCCCGGGCCGATCGACCGCTACCGGCCCTCGGCCGCCCAGCAACGCTTCCTCGCAACGCGGGATCGCACCTGCCGGCACCCCGGCTGCACCGTGCCCGCCGGCTGGGCCGACCTCGACCACGTCATCCCGCACGCCGACGGCGGCGCCACGGCCTGCGAGAACCTGTGCTGCCTGTGCCGCCACCACCACCGGCTCAAGACCTTCGCCCCCGGCTGGACCCACACGCTCAGCGACGACGGCGTCCTCACCGTCATCACCCCCACCGGGGTCAGCCGCACCAGCCGACCACCCGGCTATCGCGTCCTCACCGCACCACCGCAACCACCACCGCCACCACCGGCGGAGGACCCACCACCCTTCTGAGGCCCCGCCGCGGGCGCCGGCCGCCGTCAGTCGCGGGCAGGGAGCGCGTTCCACTCCGCCCAGGTGAGGTCCCGGCCGACGAGCCGGGCAGGGGCGGGCAGCGGCCACTCCTCGGCCAGCCACCGGGGCACGAACTCGTCCAGCGCGCGCTCGACGTCGCTGCCCACGAGCCGGTCGACGACCCACCACGACACCTCGGCCCCGACGTCGCCGGTCTTGGTGGGCGGGTCGATGTAGACACAGCCGAGCAGCTCGGCCTCGTCCTCGGGGAAGACCCCGTAGAGAAAGCTCTCGTGCGCGGCGATCTCGCGCTCGTGGTGCGCGAGGTCCTCGCGATCGGCCTCGACCGTCATGTGCGCCGGGGGCCAGCCCCACGCCTCGCCGTAGATCGACCACAGCCGCTCCCGCGATCCCATGACCGCCGGGTGGTCGATCTCGGTGTCCGCCGCCCCCATCGGGCGCAGGTGCTCCCCCGTGGGCAGCTCGGCACGCAGGGGGTGGGTGAAGGTCTCCGGCAACCAGGGCACGCGCCGGAACCTAGCGCCACCGGCGTCAGCGCGTCCGGCGGAGCAGCGCCATGAACATGGCGTCCGTGCCGTGCCGGTGCGGCCACAGCTGCGCGTAGTCGCCGCGTGCGATGCCGGGGATCTCGGGGAACAGCGGCGCCACCGGCAGCACCTCGACGTCGTCCCGGGCGGCGGCGGTGTCGACGACGGCCACCGTCTCCTCGGTGTGCGGCGAGCACGTCACGTAGGCCAGCACGCCGCCCGGGCGCACCGACGCCAGCGCGGCGGCGAGCAACTCGGTCTGCAGCTCCACCAGCGACGGGACGTCCTCCGGTGTCCGCCGCCAGCGGACCTCCGGCCGGCGGCGCAGCGCGCCGAGCCCGGTGCAGGGCGCGTCCAGCAGCACCCGGTCGAAGCTCCCCGGCGCCCACGGCGGCTCGCGGCCGTCGGCGGCCACCACCTCGACGTCGTCCTCGCCGGAGAGCGCCTGGCGCACCAGCTCGGCCCGGTGCGGGGCGCGGTCGGCCGCGGTGAGCCGCACGCCCTCCGGCCGGGTGACGGCGAGCAGCCCGGCCTTGCCGCCCGGCCCGGCGCACATGTCCAGCCAGGCGCTCTCCGGCCCCTCGCTCGGTGCCCGGGTGAGCAGCAGCGCGGCCAGCTGGCTGCCCTCGTCCTGCACCGCGGCGCGGCCCGAGCGCACCGACGCCAGGCGGCCGGGGTCTCCCCCGCCCAGCCGTACCGCGTACGGCGACCACGGCCCCGGCTCGCCGCCGGACTCCTCGGCGAGGTCCTCCCGCGCCATGCGCCGGGCGACCAGGTGCACCTCCGGGGCGGCGTCGTCGGCCAGCAGCGCCTGCTCCAGCTCCGCCTCGTCGCCGAGCGCGTCCCGCCAGGCGTCGACGATCCACCGCGGGTGGTCGGTCGTCAGCGCCAGTCGCTCGTCGCCCTCGGGGGCCAGCCTCGCCAACCACGCGGCCCGATCACCGCCCGCGGCGACCTTCCGCAGCACGGCGTTGACCAGCCCGGAGGCGCCCGCGCCCACGATCGCCCGGGTGAGGTCGACGGTGGTGTCCACGGCCGCGTGCGAGGGCACCCGGAGGTCGACCAGCTGGTAGGCGCCCAGCCGGAGCAGGTCCAGCACCCGCGGGTCCAGCTCGCCCAGCGGGCGGGAGACGAGGCCGGAGAGGATCGCATCGAGCGTCCCCTGCGCGCGCAGCGTCCCGTAGGCCAGCTGGGTGGCGAAGCCGGCGTCCCGCGGGTCGAGCTGCCGCTCGCGCAGCAGCTGCGGCAGCAGCAGGTTGGCGAACGCCTTCCGCGAGGAGACGGCGTCCAGGACGTCGTAGGCGGTCAGCCGGGCGCCGTCCAGCACCGGGCGGCGGGTGGCCGGGTGCCGCCGTCGCCCCTGACCGCCGCCGCGCGCCGGGCGGGTCACTCGCCGCCCAGCCGCTCGCCGGGGGCCGGCCGGGCGCCGCGGGCCCAGTCGGCCGCCGGGAACATCCGCTTGCCCGCCGGCTGCACGTCGCCCAGCCGCACCGGGCCGCTCCCGGTACCCACGAGCACCTCCCGGCCCTCGGCATGCACCTCGCCGGGATCCAGTGCGGCTCCGTCGGGCAGCGGCGTGACGGGCCCGAGCCGCAGCCGCTCGCCGCGCCACGTCGTCCAGGCACCGGGCGCCGGCGTCACCCCCCGGATCCGCCGGTCCACCACGTGCGCGGGCAGCGCCCAGTCGACCCGGGCGTCCGCGGTCTCGACCTTCGGGGCCAGGCTGACGCCGTCGGCCGGCTGCGGACGGGCCTCCAGTGCTCCGGCGGCGATGCCGTCGAGGGTCGCCAGGAGCAGCTCCGCGCCGCTGACCGCCAGGCGCTCGAGCAGGTCACCGGCGGTGTCCCGCGGCCTGATCGTCTCGGTGAGGGTGCCGTACACCGGGCCGGTGTCCAGCCCCGCCTCCAGGAGGAACGTCGATGCCCCGGTCACCTCGTCGCCGGCCATGATCGCGTGCTGCACCGGCGCGGCGCCCCGCCACGCGGGGAGCAGCGAGAAGTGCAGGTTGACCCAGCCGTGCCGCGGCACGTCGAGCGCCGCCTGGGGCACGAGGGCGCCGTAGGCGACGACGGGCACACAGTCGACGCCGAGCTCCACGAGCTGCTCGAGGAACTCCGGGTCCCGGGGGGTCCGTGGCTGGAGCACCGGGACGCCGGCGGCATCGGCCCGCTCGGCGACCGGCGAGCGGCTGACCTTGCGGCCTCGCCCCGAGCGGGCGTCCGGGCGGGTGAGGACGGCGACGACCTCGTGGTCGGAGGCGAGCAGCGCCTCCAGGGACGGGACGGCGGGTGCCGGGGTGCCGGCGAACAGGAGCTTCAGTGCGGACTCACCTTCACGACGGGGAGGTAGCTGCCGTAGCCGGCCCACTCGGCGGCCTGGATCTCGGCGAGCGCGGCGGCGCGGTCGACCTCGGACAGCCGGTCGACGAACAGGACGCCGTCGAGGTGGTCGGTCTCGTGCTGGATGGCCCGGGCCAGCAGCTCCGAGCCCTCGACGCGCACCGGGTCGCCGTGCATGTTCCAGCCGGAGGCGACCACGTGCAGGTGCCGGCGGCAGTCGTAGCGCAGGTCGGGGATGGACAGGCAGCCCTCGGGGCCGTCCTGCACCTCCTCGCCCACGGCAGCGACGTCCGGGTTGACCAGGTGACCCACCTCGCCGTCGACGTACCAGGTGAACACGCGCAGCCCGACGCCGATCTGCGGCGCCGCGAGCCCGGCACCCCCGGCCGCCTGCATGGTCTCGGTCAGGTCGGTGACGAGCTGCCGGAGCTCGGCGTCGAAGTCGACGACCGGCGCGGCCGGCCGGTGCAGCACCGGGTCGCCGAACAACCGGATGGGGGTGACGCTCACCCGACGATCGTAGGCGGGAGCCCGGCACGGTCCTCGGCCAGCGCGGCCCGGACGGCGGCGGCCACGTGCAGCGCCGTCGTCGGGAAGGTGGGCACGGCGACGTCGTAGGGCCGCCGGACTACTCCAGGACGGTCCCCAGCACCTCACACCAGGTCGAGCGGGTCCAGGTGGACGCGGACGTGCTCGGGCACCTTCTTCGCGCTGCGGACGCCCTGCACCTCGGCCAGCGCGGAGGCCAGCGCCGCCCCGGAGCTGCGGGGCACCCGCACCAGGTAGCGCTCCCGCTCGCCCTCCTGCCCGGGCCGGGGACGTTCGGGGACGGGCCCCAGCAGGTCGGCGTCCTCGGGCAGCCGCAGCGCCGCGAGGAACTCGGCGAGGGCCGCGGGCGAGGCGGACAGCGATGCCATGCGGGTCACCGGGGGGAAGCCCAGCTCGCGGCGGTCGGCGAGCTCGCGTTCGGCCAGCCACGCCGGGTCCCAGCGCACCAGCGCCTGCACGACCGGATGGGCGGCGTCGGCGGCGACGACGACCTGCCCGCCCGCCGGCGCCGGGCGCACCAGCGCCGCGGCGTTCATCCAGCGGCGCAGCGTCTCCTCCCCCGCCCGCAGATCGGCCCGGCCGAGCAACGCCCACGAGTCCAGCAGCAGCGCGGCGCCGTAGCCGTCCTGGGCCACCGGTTCGGCGCCGGGCGTGGCCACGACCAGCGCCGGACCGGCCGGCACCGTGGCGAGCACGCCCGAGGTGCTGCCGGAGGTGCGCACGGTCGTGCCCGCGAACGCCCGCGCGAGCTCCTCGGCGGTGCGCGACTCCCCCACCACCGCGGCCCGCAGCTTCGTGCCGTGGCAGTGCGGGCAGTCGAAGGTGGCGGCCGGGCGGGCGCACCAGCGGCAGGCCGGGATCCGGGTGCCGCCGGGGCCCGGCCGCGGGGAGATGCCCAGCGGACCGGCGCAGTGGGCGCACCGTGCCGGCGCCCGGCAGCGCGCGCAGGACAGCGACGGGACGTAGCCGCGGCGGGGCACCTGCACCAGCACCGGGGCGCCGGCGGCCAGCGCCCTGCGCGCCGCGTCGTAGGCCAGCGAGGGCAGCCGGGCGGTGCGGGCCGCTGCGTCGCGCGCCAGCTCGAAGTCGTCCCCGAGCGCCTGCACCCGGGGAGCCGCGGCGCGCAGCACCGCGCGGTCGGCGACCAGCTCGTGCGCCCAGCCGGACTCCACCAGCAGCGCGGCCTCGGCGGTGCGCGAGGTCCCCGCGACGACCGCGGCGCAGGAGTCCAGCCAGGCCCGCTGCACCAGCACGTCGCGGGCGTGCGGGTAGGGGGCACGCTCCTCGGAGTGCAGGTCGTCGCCGTCGTCCCACACGACCACCAGACCGAGGTCGCGGACGGGGGCGAACATCGCCGCCCGGGTGCCCAGCACCACCTGGGCGGCGCCGCGGGAGGCCGCGAGGAAGCGGCGGTAGCGCTTCTCCGGCGCGTCGTCGGCCCGCAGCACCGTGAACGAGTGCTCCGGCAGCAGCCGCTCCGCCGCCGCCGTCAGCCGGTCCAGGTCCTTGCCGTCGGGCACGACGACCAGGGCGCCGCGTCGGCCCGACAGCGCGGCGCGGCAGAGCTCGACCATCCGGGTGGGCCAGTCCTCACCGGGCAGCGCCGTCCAGACGGCGCGCGCCGGGCGCCCCTCGGCCAGGGCACCCAGCAGCGCGGGGCCGGCCTGGTACCGGGCGAAGCCGACCGCATCCGGCGGGGCGGGCAGCTCCTCGGGGGTGGGCGAGGGGCGCTTCTCGGCGGCCCCCCG
This sequence comes from Blastococcus sp. SYSU DS0616, assembly GCF_054051015.1. Lineage (NCBI taxonomy): Bacteria > Bacillati > Actinomycetota > Actinomycetes > Geodermatophilales > Geodermatophilaceae > Blastococcus > Blastococcus sp. SYSU DS0616. Next base: position 99,226 of record NZ_JBJHAJ010000007.1, on the reverse strand, counting down.
GCGCGGCGGCAGGGCCAGGCGCAGCACGTCGCTGGCGGTGCCCGCGTACCGGTCGGCGACGGCGCGGACCAGGCGGGCGACCTGCGGGGTGAGCACCGGCTCCCCGGAGGGCACGTGCGACAGCGGCTGCAACCGACCCGCGAACTCGGTGGTGCCCGCCAGCTCCCACACCACGCCGTCGACCAGCCGGCCGTGGAACCGGACCCGCACCCGGCAGCCGGGCCGCACCGTGTCGGCGTACTTCTCCGGGACCGCGTAGTCGAACGGCCGGTCCAGGTGGGCCAGCGGGACGTCGACGACGACCCGGGCGACCTGCACCGGACCAGTGTCCCCGGCCCCACCGACAGGACCGCGCTCCTCCCCCGGCCCCGCGGCGGGCGGGCGGGGCCGGGGGGCGGGCTCGGGCCTCAGGCCCCCACGGCCGAGCGCAGCGCCTCGACGCGGTCCAGCCGCTCCCACGGCAGGTCCAGGTCGGTGCGGCCGAAGTGGCCGTAGGCGGCGGTCGGCCCGTAGATGGGGCGCAGCAGGTCCAGGTCGCGGACGATGGCGCCGGGGCGCAGATCGAACACCGAGGTGATCGCCTTCTCCAGCACCTCGTCGGCGACCGTGCCGGTGCCGTGCGTGTCGACGAACAGGCCGACCGGGTGCGCGGCGCCGATGGCGTAGGCGACCTGCACCTCGCAGCGGCGGGCGAGCCCGGCGGCGACGACGTTCTTCGCCACCCAGCGCATCGCGTAGGCCGCCGAGCGGTCCACCTTCGACGGGTCCTTGCCGGAGAAGGCGCCGCCGCCGTGGCGGGCCATGCCGCCGTAGGTGTCGACGATGATCTTGCGGCCGGTCAGGCCGGCGTCGCCCATCGGGCCGCCGATGACGAACTTGCCGGTCGGGTTCACCAGCAGCCGGTGGCCGGTGGTGGGCAGGCCGAGGGCGGCCAGCTCCGGCTCGACGACGAGCTCCTCGATGTCGGGGGTCAGCAGCGTCTCGATCGAGATGTCCTCGGCGTGCTGCGAGGAGACGACCACGGTGTCGACCGCCACCGGCCGGTCGTCCTCGTAGACGACGGTGACCTGGGTCTTGCCGTCGGGCCGCAGGTAGGGCACCGAGCCGTCCTTGCGCACCGCGGACAGCCGACGGGAGAGCCGGTGGGCCAGCGCGATCGGCAGCGGCATCAGCTCGGGGGTCTCGTCGGTGGCGTAGCCGAACATCAGGCCCTGGTCACCGGCGCCCTGGCGCTCGATCGCGTCGTCCTCGGAGCTGCCACCCGTGCGCGACTCGTACCCGGTGTCGACACCCTGGGCGATGTCCGGCGACTGGGCGCCGATCGACACGCTGACGCCGCACGACGCGCCGTCGAAGCCCTTGCGGGAGGAGTCGTAGCCGATGCGGAGGACCGTCTCGCGGACGATGGCCGGGATGTCGACGTAGCCGGCGGTGGTGACCTCACCGGCGATGTGCACCTGGCCGGTGGTGATGAGGGTCTCGACGGCGACCCTGCTGCGCGGGTCCTGCGCCAGCATCGCGTCCAGGATCGAGTCGCTGATCTGGTCGGCGATCTTGTCCGGGTGGCCCTCGGTCACCGACTCGGACGTGAAGAGACGGCGTGGCATGTCGGTACTCCTGGGTCGCGGGACACGATTCGGCGAGCCGCTCGGTGCCACGACTCGTGGAGGGACGTTACCCGGGCGAGACCGGGCGCCCCTCGGCGCGGGTGGACCCGTGCCAGGGCCTCGGCGCCGGCGCCTCCGCGCCGCAGTGCGCCCGCGTCCGTGCGGGAGCCCGACCCGGTCCGCGCCGGACCCCGCCGAGGAGGCGGCCCCGCCCCGGTCGCGTGAAACCACCGGGGGCGGGGCCTGGGCCCGCCGCTCATGGCGAGTGGGCGGAGGACCTGGACCCGACCGTACGTGCCGACGGCCCCGCCCGTGGACGGGTGGGGTCGGGCACGGGAACGCGCGGTGGCGGGAGAACGCGCCCGGCACGGTGTCTAGACAGAGCGTCTGAGTAGAGGCACTATCGAGTCATGACCGGCCCCGCCCAGCCCAGTGAGTGGCTGCGCGGGGTCCTGGAACTGTGCGTGCTGCGCGTCATGGCCGACGGACCGACCTACGGCTACGCCATCGCCAGCGAGCTGGCGGCCGCCGGTTTCGGGGACGTCAAGGGCGGCACGCTGTACCCACTGCTGGCCCGGCTGGAGAAGAACTCGCTGGTCACCGTGGCCTGGCGGACGGGAGACGGGGGGCCGGAACGCAAGTACTTCACGCTCACCGACGCCGGGCGCCGCGAGCTCGAGCACGGCCAGGACCGGTGGCAGAGCTTCTCCGCCCGGGTCACCGACCACCTGTCGGCCGCCGACGCCATCACCCCGAGGAGCAGATCGTGAACGAGACCCCGCGCGTCCAGGAGCCGCACCAGGAGGTCTGGCAGCGTCCCTTCGTCCTCGCTCAGCAGGAGTGGTGCGGCGCGTTCGTGCTCGAGCTGCGGCTGCGCGACGTCCCCGGTCCGGTGATCGGGGAACGCCTGGCGGAGGTGGAGCGGCACTGCGCGGAGAGCGGCGAGACGCCAGCCGAAGCGTTCGGCGATCCGACGTCCTACGCCCGGCAGATCGACACGGAGAGCTCGCCCGAGCGGGTGTCCGGGGTCTGGACGGTCGCGGCGCTGGGCGCGGCGCAGGCCGTCGCCCTGATCGTGGGCACGGCAGCCACGCGGACCTGGGCCGAGGGTGGCGTCCTGACCTGGAACGGCGTCCAGGTCGGCTGCCTCGCCCTGGTCCTGCTCGTGGTGCTGGCCGTCCCCCGACTGGTCCGTCCGCTGATCACCCACACGTGGGTGGTCGGCCCCGCCGTGGTTGCCCTCGTCGTGCTGGCCTCGCTGGGCTCGGCGGTGTCCGGCCGGTTCGTGACGTCGTCGGTCCTGCCCGTGCCGGCGGCCGTGGTGGCCGTCGGGTTGTTCGGCGTGGTCGTGGTCCTGGCCTGGCTCGAGTACCGGGAGCTGGCGACCGACGACCTGGTCACCTCACCGCTGCCCCCCGCTGCGGGCGACGGGGCGCAGCAGGTCCGGCGTCGCTGGAACGCGCTCGTGCCGACAGCGCTGGTCCCGGTCTGCTACCTCGCCCTGGGGGCCGCTCCCTGGTTCGTGGGCTGAGCCTCGTCGCCGGGCCGCGATGGGCCCCCAGGGCGAGCTCCGGGCCGTGCTGGGCCCACCGGACGGGTCAGCGGCCCGTCAGCCGGGCTGCCGCCACGGTCCAGATGCCGGCGGCCACGGCGTCCTTGCTGCCCCGCGGCACCTCGGTCGCGGAACCGTCGGCCGCGAGCACCACGACGGCGTTCTCGGACCGGCCGAAGACCTGGCCGGCCGACACGTCGTTGACCACGAGCAGGTCGCAGCCCTTGCGGGCGAGCTTCGCGCGGGCGTGGGTGAGCACGTCGCCGTCGTCGTCACCGGTCTCGGCGGCGAAGCCGACCACGAGCCGGCCCGGCGCGCGTTCGGCGACCAGCTCGGCCAGGACGTCGGGGTTCCGGACGAGCTCGACGGCGCTCGGCTCGCTGGCCGCGTCCTTCTTGAGCTTGGTGGCGGCGACGCCGGCCGGCCGGAAGTCGGCGACCGCGGCGCTCATCACGACCACGTCGGCATCCGCAGCCTCGGCGTGCATCGCCGTCCGTAGCTCCTCGGCCGTCCCGACCGGCACCACGCGGACGCCGAAGGGGGCGGGCAGCTCCACGTTGGCGGCCACCAGGACGACCTCCGCGCCGCGGGCCGCGGCGACCCGCGCCAGGGCCCAGCCCTGCTTGCCCGACGACCGGTTGCCCAGGTAGCGCACCGGGTCCAGGGGCTCGCGGGTGCCGCCGGCGCTGATGACGACCCGGCGGCCGGCGAGGTCCTGCGGCAGCGCGTCGGCGCCCCCGTCGAGCACGACCGCGGCCAGCGCGGCGATGTCGGCGGGCTCGGGCAGCCGGCCGGGGCCGGAGTCGGGTCCGGTGAGCCGGCCGACGGCGGGCGGCAGGACCACCGCGCCGCGGCGGCGCAGCGTGGCCACGTTGTCCTGCGTGGCGGGGTGCAGCCACATCTCGGTGTGCATGGCCGGGACGAACACCACCGGGCAGTGCGCGGTGAGCAGGGTCGCGGTCAGGAGGTCGTCCGCCCGCCCCGCCGCGGCGCGGGCCAGCAGGTCGGCGGTGGCCGGGGCGACGACGACGAGGTCGGCGGTCTGCCCGATCCGCACGTGCGCCACCTCGGGGACGTCGGACCAGACGTCGGTGGTGACCGGGTTGCCCGACAGCGCCTCGAACGTGGCGGCGCCGACGAAGTGCAGCGCGCCGGGGGTGGGGACGACGCGCACGTCGTGCCCGGCCTCGGTGAGGGCGCGCAGCAGCAGCGCGGACTTGTAGGCGGCGACGCCACCGCTGACACCCAGCACGATCCGACTCACGCGGTCATCCTCCCGACACGAGAACGCACCCGGCAGCGCCTGCCGGGTGCGTTCTCATCAGTTCTGGGGTGCCCACCCAGGCGGGCGGGCGAGATCCTGCCTCAGTTCTCGCCGGCGGTGTGCGCCAGGAGCCCCTCGTTGATCTCGCGGAGGGCGATCGACAGCGGCTTCTCCTGCGGCGCGGTGTCGACCAGCGGGCCGACGTACTCCAGCAGGCCCTCGGAGAGCTGGCTGTAGTAGGCGTTGATCTGGCGCGCGCGCTTGGCGGCGAAGATGACCAGGCCGTACTTGCTGCTGGTGCGCTCGAGCAGCTCGTCGATCGGCGGGTTGGTGATGCCCTCGGGGGCGGGTGCGACTCCGGACACGGTCGGACGGGTCTCCTCGATCGTTTTCGTGGGAGCGGGCGGGCCGGCTGACCGGCGGGCTCACTCGTGGGCGCCGCTGCCCGGAACGAGACCGGGTGACGGCGCAGTCAGCAAGCCTACCAACTCGTCCGCGGCGCGGGACACGTCGTCGTTGACGACCACCACGTCGAACTCCCCGGACGAGTCGAGCTCGGCCTGCGCGATCGCCAGCCGCCGCTCCTGCACGGCGACCGGCTCCGACCCCCGGCCGGCCAGCCGGCTGACCAGCTCGGCCCAGGACGGCGGGGCCAGGAAGACCAGCTGCGCCTCCGGCGCCCGCGCCCGCACCTGCCGGGCACCCTGCAGCTCGATCTCCAGCAACGCCGGCCGCCCGGTGGCCAGCTGGGCCCGGACCGGCGCCACCGGGGTGCCGTAGCGGTTGCCCGCGTACTCGGCCCACTCCAGCAGCCCGTCCTCGGCGATCAGCCGGTCGAACTCCGCGTCGGAGACGAAGTGGTAGTGCACGCCGTCGACCTCACCCGGCCGGGGACGACGAGTGGTGGCCGACACCGACACCCACACGTCGGGGTGCCGCCGCCGGACCTCGGCTATCACGGTGCCCTTGCCGACCCCGGAGGGTCCGGAGAGCACGGTCAGCCGTGCCGGTGTCGCTGCAGCCACTCGTCGTCCTCGCCCGGGGTCGTCGGCGGTGCCGGCGGCCCCTCCTCAGACGGAGCCGTCAGCGGGAACCTGCTCGGCGTCGACCTTCTCGCCGCCGAACTCGGCCTCCAGCGCCCGCCGCTGGTTGGCGCCCAGCCCCCGCACGCGTCGCGTGGGGGAGATCTCCAGGCGTTCCATGATCTTCGCAGCCCGGGCCTTGCCGACCCCGGGCAGGGATTCCAGGACGGCGGAGACCCGCATCTTGCCGATCACTTCGTCGGTCTCGCCCTGCTTGAGGACGTCGCCGACCGTGGCGCCCTTGCTCTTGAGTCGCTCGCGCAGCTCGGCGCGCGCCTTGCGGGCGGCGGCCGCCTTCTCGAGAGCGGCGGCCCGCTGTTCCGGGGACAGGTCAGGCAGGGGCATGGTGCAACCCAATCGTCTCGTTCGTCGACCGTGCTCCGGCCGGCGGTCGTTCGGTTCGCGGGGACGCACCGCGCCCCCGCTGCGAGCCTCACCGTCGCGTTGGTTCCCGGCAAATCCGCTGGTCACGCACGAACGAGCAGGGCGGTCGCGGAGCCGTACGACCCCGGGTCCGCACGATAGCCGCCCATTGGGTCACTCGGTGTGATCATGCCTGGTCAGCCCCGGTATCCGGACGGTCTGGTTTCGCCGGGGCGGCTCCCGGCGCAGGTGGCGCGCCCGCCCCCGACACGCCGACGACACGACACGCCCGGCAGGGATGCGGCGCTGCTCAGGGGCCCGGCTGGACGGCGACGATGGCCACGTCGTCCTGACCACCGCGGGGCACCATCCGCGCGAGGACGGCATCGCACAGGTCCTCCAGCTCCTCCCCGGCGTGGTGGCCGACGGTCGCGAGCAGCAGCTCCAGTCCGTCGTCGAGCGTGTGCCCGCGGTCCTCGACGAGACCGTCGGTGAACAGCAGGAGTGTCGACCCGGGCGGCAGGGTCGTCTCCTCGGTGCGCCGGTGCGCGGCCGGGTCGACGCCCAGCAGCAGATCGGGTCGCCCGGCGCGGTACGTGAGCAGCCGGGCGGTGCCGTCGGGTTCGAGGAGGACCGGTGGGGGGTGCCCGGCGTTGGACCAGCGCAGCCGTGCGCCGCCCCCGCCACCGGCACCCGTCGGCGACAGCTCGGCGAGGATCGCCGTCGCCATCGTCGCGAGCTCCAGCCCCTCGGCGGCCTCGTCGACCGCGGTCAGCACCTGGTCGGGCGCGCCCGCGGTGGTGTAGGCGATGCCGCGCACGAGCGACCGCAGCTGGCCCATGGCCGCCGCTGCCCGCGTGTCGTGTCCCACGACGTCGCCGATGACCACCGTCAGGTCGCCGGTGCGCCGGCGGAAGGCGTCGTACCAGTCGCCACCCACCTGGGCCTCCCGCGCCGCGGCGACGTAGCGCACCGCGACGCGGGCGAAGGGCAGGTCCGGCGGGGCGGTGAGCAGGCTGTTCTGCAGCTCGGTGGCCAGGTGCCGCTGGCCGGCGTAGAGCCGGGCGTTGTCGAGCGCGATGCCCGCCCGCCGGCCGATCTCCCTCGCCAGGGACAGGTCGCGCTCCCCGAAGGGCGCGGCACCGGCCCCGCGGGCCAGCAGCAGCGAGCCCAGGATGCCGGACCGCCCGGGCACCGGCACCGCCAGCGCGCTCGCCGTACCCAGGCGCTCCACGAGACCGCGCAGCTCGACGTCGGGCACTTCCTCGACCAGGGTGCCGGCGTCGACGACCGGCAGCAGGACCGCCTCCCCGGCCGCCGCCCGCCGGCCGAGCCCGCTCCCCGTACCCCGCGCGGCCACGAGCGCCTCGATCCGGCGGGCCACGGGCGCCAGCGCCGGGTCGCGCTGCCGGACGACGTGGGCGGCGAGCCGGTCGTGCTCCTCGCGCACCTGGACGCTCGCCCAGTCCGCCATCGCGGGGACCACCGCCTCGGCCAGCCGGGCGATCGATTCGGAGACGTCCAGGGAGCCGGCGAGCGACTCCGAGACCCGCGCGAGCAGGCTGACCTGACCGGCGAGCCGGTCCCGCTCCCGCTCCGCCTCCCGACGGGCGGTCACGTCGACCGCCAGGAGGAGCGCCACGGGCCGGCCGTCGTCGGTCTGGCTGCGGACCGCGGTCAGCTCCACGTCCACGCGGCCGCCGACGAGGACGTGGGCCGCCGTCGGGGTCGCCTCCGGGAGCTCGCTGCCCGAGGTTGCCCCGGCGAGGACCGGCGCCAGGAAGGCGGCGGCGCCCGGGAGCACGGTGTCCACCGGCCGGCCGGTGGGCGTGCGGACGAGCTCGAACAGGACCTCGGCACGGCGGTTCCAGCCCACCAGCGCCCCGGCGGGGTCCACGACGAGCACCGCGATGGGGGCGTGCTCGAGCACCCCGCCCACCTCCGCCGGGCCGCGCGGGGCGTCCTCGATCGCACCGGCCGCCCGGCGGGCCACTGCGGCCAGCACGGCGCTGTGCCGGCGCCGGTCGACGGCCGCCCGGCGGATGGCGCGCAGGCGCTCGGGCAGGTCCGGCTCGCCGGGCGAAGCGACCAGCAGCTCGAGCGGCACCCCCGGGGCGTACGACGTCTCGCGCCGCAGCGTCGTCGGGGTGGTCGACAGCACGGCCACGGCCGCCCCGGGCGCCAGCCGGTGCGCGCGCTGCACCAGCGCCACCGGAGCGGCGGCCAGCGAGCCGATCACCACCAGGTCGACCGGTTCGGGCGGGTCGACGAGGCGGACCTCCAGCTCCCCGGGGGCGACGTGGTCCATGCCGGGCAGCGCCCGGAGCAGCTCGACGTCGGTGGTGGAGGGCTCGACCAGGACCCAGCGGCCCGCGCCGTCCGGGGGGCCGGTCACTCGCCCAGCAGCGGCAGGCCGAGCGCCGCCCGGCCGGTCCAGGTGCGCAGGATGTCGGTCGTCGGGCTCATCACGTCGGCCGCCCGGGCGTCGCGCAGGTGACGCTCCAGCGGGGACCGGTCCCGGTAGCCGATGCCACCGACCAGGGTCATGGCCTCGTTGGTCACGTCGACGGCGCACCGGGCCACCTCGGCCTTCGCCGACGTCAGGCCCGGCAGCGCCGCGGGTCCGCCGGCGTCGGCCTCCTCGGCCGCCCAGTGGACCAGCCGGCGGGTGCGCTCCACCTGCGCCCAGAGGACGCCGAGCCGGTGCTGCAGCAGCGGCTCGCCCGCCAGCCGGCGGCCGGTGTGCGCGTGCGCCCGGCGGGACAGGTGCGCGGTGGCCTCGTCGAGCGACGCCTGGGCCACGCCGACGTAGGTGCCCGCCATGGCCATCAGGAAGTACGGCGCCACGACCTCGAAGACGTACCAGATCTGGTCGCCCTCGGTGCCGAGCAGGTGCTGGGGGGCCAGCCGGACGTCGTCGAGCCGCATGCCCCGGGAGGAGTTGCCGCGCATCCCGATGCCGGTCCACTCGTGCCCCCAGGCCACGCCCTCGGCGTCCGCCGGCACCAGGACGCAGGAGAACTCGCCCACCGGGGCCCCGGGGTCGGCCGCCACGGTGCTCACGACGTAGGAGTCGGCCCTGCCCCCGTTGGTCACGAACGACTTCTCCCCCGCGACCAGCAGGCCCTCGCCGTCCCGGGTCATCCGGGTCTGCGGCAACCAGAACTGGGCTCCGGTGCCCGGCTCGGACAGGGCCAGGGTGGTGAGGTGCTCACCGGCCACGATCGCGTCGAGGAACTCGCTCCGCTGCCGGTCGGTGTGCTTGGCCGACAGCACGGCGGTGGCCACGCAGTGCATGCCGAAGCACAGCGCCGTCGACGCGCACACCCGGCCCAGCGCCTCGCAGACCGCCTCCACCCCGCGCAGGCCCAGCCCGGAGCCGCCCACCGACCGGGGCGCGGCCAGCCCACCCAGCCCGGCGGCCTGCAGCGCGCGCACCGCTTCGGCCGGCCAGACCCCGGAGTCGGTCCGCTCTACCAGGGGCAGCGCGACGGTCCGCGCCACCTCCTCCGCGCGGGCGACGGCGTCCGCCACGCTGGTCGGGGTCGTGGTCACGATCGCCGAGGATAGGCGGACCGCTGCGCGGTCGAGGCGGCCGGGAGCAGGGCGTTCACCCGACGGAGGCCCACGGCCGCACCCGCCTCACGCGGCCAGCGCCTCTGTCCAGCGCTCCGCGGCGGCGCGCAGTGCGGCCGGGTCCGGACCGGCGCCGAGCACGTCGCGGGAGACCGTCGGCACGGCGGCGCGCCCGGCGCCGAAGAGCCGGCGCAGGTCGGCCGCTGTGCCCCCCTGGGCGCCGAGGCCGGGCGCCAGGATCGGCCCGCCGAGCCCGTCGAGGTCCACGTCGAGCTGCTCGAGCGTGGCGCCGACGACGACGCCGAAGGACCCCAGGGCCGGGCCGAATCCGCTGTCCGCCGTCCCGCCGGAGACGTTCCAGCCGCGGACGGTGTCGACGACGACCTGGGCGACCGACCGCTCCCCCACCACGGCGTGCTGCAGGGCGGCCGCGTCGGGGTTGGACGTGCGGGCGAGGACGAACAGCCCGCCGCCGGCGGCGCTCGCCGTGGCGACCGCGGGCGCCAGCGACTCCGGCCCGAGGTAGGGGCTGACGGTCATCGCGTCGACCTGCAGCGGGTGGCGGTCGCTCAGGTAGTCGGCGTAGGCGGCCATCGTCGAGCCGATGTCGCCGCGCTTGGCGTCGAGCAGCACCAGGGCGCCGGCAGCACGGCTGGCGGTGACCGCCTCCTCCAGCACCGCGATCCCCCGGGAGCCGAAGCGCTCGTAGAAGGCCAGCTGCGGCTTCAGCACGGACACCGTGCCGGCGAGCGCCTCGACCACCGCGTCGGTGAAGCGGCGGAGCCCGTCCAGCGAGTTCCCCACCCCCCAGTCGAGCAGCAGCTGCTCGTGCGGGTCGATGCCGACGCAGAGCGGGCCGCGCTCGGCGACGGCGGCCGACAGGCGCTGCCCGAAGGGGTCGGTCACGGGGCCTCCACGGCTCGGGGCAGGGTCTCGCCCAGGGTGGCGACGCACCGCTGGGCGAGGAACGGGTCGGCGAACGCGCCGGCCGCGGACTGCACCGCGTCGGCGCCGGCGGTGAAGATCGCCTCGAAGGACGCCGGGTCGGTGACCCCGCCCATGGCGAGGACGTCGAAGGGCACCCCGCCGGCCTCCCGCAGCGCGACGAGCCGCCGGGTGAAGTCCAGCGCGGAGTCGCGGACCGCGATGCCCGAGAGCCCGGCCAGCTCGCGGCCGGGGAAGGTGGGCCTGCCGTCGCTGCGGCGCACCCGGCTCTGCAGCGTGTTGATCCCGGCGATGCCGTCGACCAGCGGGGCGAGCCGCGGCACCAGGGCCGCGAGCCGGGCCTCGTCGAGCCAGGACAGCTTCGCCACCAGCCCGGTGCGGTCGTCCAGCGCCCGGCGCACCGCCTCCACCACGGCGACGGTCGCGTCGGGGTCCAGGCACAGCGGCGGCTTCACGCCGCTCCCGGAGGCCGACAGCGTGTTCGGGCACGACAGGTTCAGCTCGACGACCGACGCCCCGGCCTCCTGCGCCAGGCGTGCGGTCCGGGCGAAGTCCTCGACCAGGTCGAGCCCGTTCCCCTCCCCCATGACGCTCACCAGCAGCAGCTGCTCGTCGCCGACCGCGTCGACGGCGCGCGCCAGGTCGGGCATCCACTCCTCCGGCGCCGGGGAGGGGACGCCGAAGGAGTTGACGCTGCTGACCGCCGGCGAGCCCGGCGCGACCCAGTCCCAGGGGTCGGCGACCACGTCGGCGTCCGCTCCCGGCGGGAGGCCGGCGGTCTCCCGGGCGGCGAACACCCAGTTCGGCTGCTCGTTGGGCGGGTGGGCGCGGCCGCGGACGGTCTTGTAGGTCAGCACGTTCCAGCCGTTGGCCGCGTTGTGCCGCACCCACGCCTCGCTGCCGTTGAGCACGCAGGCGGGCACGCCGATCGGGAAGCCCACGGTGCGCCCCAGCAGCTGCCAGCGCCGGCCGCCTGCCGTCGGCCGCTCGGGCAGCCGCGGGCCGAGCGGCCGGTCGAGGTTCTCCCGGAAGGACCCGAGGACGTCGTACGCCGGCGTGGGCAGCCCGTGGGCGGCCAGCAGCTCGGGCTGCCGGGCGAAGAAGAGCACCCGGGTCAACAGCGGCAGGTCGTCCTCGCCGGCCGCCCCGGAGGCCAGCCGGGCGGCCAGGTCGGTGGCCGCGCCGGTCAGCGCGTCGAGCTCCGGCCGCGGGGGCCGCCCGAACCGGGTGACCCCCGCGGCGAACGCCGCCGGCAGCCCCTCCAGGAGGCCGCGCGCGACGAGGTCGTCGCGCAGCCCCTGGACCGCACCCGGCGACGGCGTCGTCACGCCCCCGTCCCGGCGAAGCTGCTCGGCCCGCCGTGCGTGCCGCCGGCCAGCGCCGCGTGCACCTCCTGCAGGCTGCGCACGCCGATGCCGCCCTGCCGCAGCGCCTCGATGCCCTGGACCGCGGCCGCCATGCCCTGCACCGTCGTGATGCACGGGATGCCGGCGCTCACCGCGGCCGTGCGGATCTCGTAGCCGTCCAGGCGGGGGCCGCTGTTGCCCGGCGCACCGAACGGCGTGTTGAACACCAGGTCGACGTCGCCGGCCTGGATGAGCTCCACGATGTTGCCCGGGCCCTCGCTGAACTTGCCGACCACCTCGGCGGCCACCCCGTGGCGGCGCAGCACCTGCGCCGTGCCGGTGGTGGCCAGCAGGCGGAAGCCCAGGTCGGCCAGCCGCTTGATCGGGAAGACCGCGGAGCGCTTGTCCCGGTTGGCCAGCGACACGAACACCGTGCCCTCGGTCGGCAGCGAGCCGTAGGCGGCGGCCTGCGACTTGGCGAACGCCGTTCCGAACTGCGCGTCCAGGCCCATGACCTCGCCGGTGGACTTCATCTCCGGGGACAGCACGGTGTCCACCCCGAACCCCTCGACGGTGCGGAAACGGTGGAAGGGCAGCACCGCCTCCTTGACTGCGATCGGCGCGTCGTCGGGCAGGTCGGTGCCGTCGCCGGTGGCCGGGAGCACGCCGGCGGCGCGCAGGTCGGCGATGGACTCGCCGACGGCGATCCGCGCGGCCGCCTTGGCCAGCTGCACCGCCGTCGCCTTGGAGACGAAGGGCACCGTGCGGCTGGCCCGCGGGTTGGCCTCGATGACGTAGAGGATGTCGTCCTTGATCGCGTACTGGACGTTCATCAGCCCGCGGACGCCGATCCGCTCGGCCAGCTTCCCTGTCGCCGCGCGGATCTTCAGCAGGTCCGCGGAGCCGAGGGTGATCGGCGGCAGGGCGCAGGCCGAGTCACCGGAGTGGATGCCGGCCTCCTCGATGTGCTCCATGACCCCGCCCAGGTAGAGGTCGGTGCCGTCGTAGAGCGCGTCGACGTCGATCTCGACCGCGTCCTCCAGGAACCGGTCGACCAGCACCGGGTGGTCGGCGCTGACCTCGGTGGCCTTGGCGATGTACGCCTCGAGCGTGGCGTCGTCGTACACGATCTCCATGCCGCGCCCGCCCAGCACGTAGGAGGGTCGCACCAGCACCGGGTACCCGATGCCGGAGGCGACCTCGTGCGCCTCGGCGAACGTCGTCGCCGTGCCGTGCTTCGGGGCGAGCAGGCCGGTGTCGGCCAGCACCCGGGAGAACGCCCCGCGGTGCTCGGCGTCGTCGATCGCCTCCGGCGACGTGCCCAGCACCGGCACCCCGGCGTCCTTGAGCCGCTGCGCCAGCCCCAGCGGGGTCTGCCCGCCGAGGGTGCAGATGACCCCGGCCACCGGGCCGGCCGCGCGCTCGGCCTCGACCACCTCGAGGACGTCCTCGAACGTCAGCGGTTCGAAGTACAGCCGGTCGGCGGTGTCGTAGTCGGTGGAGACGGTCTCCGGGTTGCAGTTGACCATCACCGCCTCGTAGCCGGCGTCCTGCAGCGCCATGACCGCGTGCACGCACGAGTAGTCGAACTCGATGCCCTGCCCGATCCGGTTGGGGCCCGAGCCGAGGATCAGCACCGCCGGCTTCTCCCGCGGCTGCACCTCGGTCTCCTCGTCGTAGGACGAGTAGTGGTACGGCGTGCGGGCGGCGAACTCCGCGGCGCAGGTGTCCACGGTCTTGTAGACCGGCCGCACGCCCAGCCGCCAGCGCAGCACCCGGACGCCGTCCTCGCCGGCGAGCTCCGGCCGCAGCGCGGCGATCTGCCGGTCGGAGAGGCCGTGCCGCTTGGCCCGCCGGAGCAGCTGCGGCGTCAGGGCCGGTGCGTCGCGGACCTCGGCCGCCACCTCCTGCACCAGCACGATCTGGTCGACGAACCACGGATCGAACCCGCTGGCCTCGGCGACCTGCTCGACCGTCGCACCGGCGGCCAGCGCCCGCTCCGCGGTGTAGAGCCGGCCGTCGACCGGGGTGCGCAGGACCTCCAGCAGCTCCTCGGCCGAACGGGGATCCGGCGTCCCCGTCCAGAAGCCGGCCACCTTCGTCTCGGTGGAGCGCATCGCCTTGCCCAGCGCCTCCGGGAAGTTCCGCCCCATCGCCATGACCTCGCCGACGCTCTTCATCGTCGTGGTCAGCCGGGGGTCGGCGCCGGGGAACTTCTCGAAGGCGAACCGCGGGATCTTCACCACGACGTAGTCCAGCGTCGGCTCGAACGCCGCCGGGGTGACGCCGGTGATGTCGTTGGTGATCTCGTCGAGCGTGTAGCCGATGGCGAGCTTCGCCGCGATCTTCGCGATCGGGAAGCCGGTCGCCTTGGACGCCAGCGCGCTGGAGCGGGAGACCCGCGGGTTCATCTCGATGGCGACCATCCGGCCGTCGGCCGGGTTGACGGCGAACTGGATGTTGCAGCCGCCGGTGTCGACGCCGACCTCGCGCAGCACCGCGATGCCGACGTCGCGCATCCGTTGGTACTCGACGTCGGTGAGGGTCATCGCCGGGGCGACGGTCACCGAGTCGCCGGTGTGCACGCCCATCGCGTCGATGTTCTCGATCGAGCAGATGACGACCACGTTGTCGCTGCGGTCGCGCATCAGCTCCAGCTCGTACTCCTTCCAGCCCAGCACCGACTCCTCGATCAGCACCGTGTGCACCGGGGAGTCGGCCAGCCCGTGGGCGGCCATGCGGCGCAGCATCGGCTCGTCGGTGGCGAAGCCCGAGCCGAGGCCGCCCATGGTGAAGCTCGGCCGGATGACGACCGGGTAGCCGACCTCCTCGGCGGTCTCCAGCGCCTCCTCGACGGTGCCGCAGACCCGCGACCGCGGGGCATCGGCGCCGATCGAGCGGACGATGTCCTTGAACAGCTGCCGGTCCTCACCGCGGTTGATCGCGGCGACGTCGGCCCCGATGAGCCGGACGCCGTACTTCTCCAGCACGCCGTTCTCGTACAGGCCGATGGCGATGTTGAGCGCGGTCTGGCCGCCGAGGGTGGCCAGGAGCGCGTCGGGCCGCTCCTTGGCGATGACCTTCTCGACGAACTCCGGCGTCAGCGGCTCGATGTAGGTGGCGTCGGCGATCTCCGGGTCGGTCATGATCGTCGCCGGGTTGCTGTTCACCAGGCTGACCCGCAGCCCCTCGGCCCGGAGCACCCGGCAGGCCTGGGTGCCGGAGTAGTCGAACTCCGCGGCCTGCCCGATCAGGATCGGCCCCGAGCCGATCACCAGCACGTGCTCGATGTCGGTGCGCTTGGGCATCAGTTCTTCTCCCCCGTGCTGGACTGGACCTGCGGTGCCGGCCCGCCGGCGCGGGCCTCGCCGTCGCGGGCGGACTGCATGAGGTCGACGAAGCGCTGGAACAGGGGTGCGGCGTCGTGCGGGCCGGCCGCCGACTCCGGGTGGAACTGCACGCTGAAGGCCGGCGTCTCGAGCAGCCGCAGGCCCTCGACGACGTCGTCGTTGAGGCCCACGTGGCTGACCTCGACCTGCCCGTAGGGGGTGTCGGTGGGCCGGTCCAGCGGGGCGTCCACGGCGAACCCGTGGTTGTGGCTGGTCACCCGGACGGTCCCGCTGACCCGGTCGAGCACCGGCTGGTTGAGCCCGCGGTGCCCGAAGCGCAGCTTGTAGGTGCCCAGGCCCAGCGCGCGGCCGAGGATCTGGTTGCCGAAGCAGATCCCGAACAGCGGCCGGCGGGCGTCGAGCACCCCGCGCACCGCTTCCACGGCGTAGTCGGCGGCGGCCGGGTCGCCGGGGCCGTTGGAGAGGAACACCCCGTCCGGGCCGGCCGCGAGCAGCTCCTCGGCGGTCGCCGTCGAGGGCAGTACGTGGGTCTCGACGCCGAGCGCCGCCAGGTGCCGCGGGGTCGCCGTCTTGATTCCCAGGTCGAGCGCGGCGATGGTGAACCGCTTCTCCCCCACCGCCGGGACGACGTAGGGCTCGCCGGTGCTCACCGTCGGTGCGAGGTCGGCGCCGGTCATGCCCTCGGCCGCGGTGACGCGGGCCAGCAGCTCCTCGGCGGTCAGCTCGGTGCTGATGCCGGCGCGCATCGCGCCGCGCTCGCGCAGGTGGCGGGTGAGCGCGCGGGTGTCGATCCCGCTGATGCCCACGACCCCCTGCGCGACCAGCTCGTCGTCGAGGGTGCCGGTGGCCCGCCAGTTGGCCGGGCGGCGGGCGGGGTCGCGCACGACGAAGCCGGCCACCCACATGCGGCTGCTCTCGTCGTCCTCGCCGTTGACCCCGGTGTTGCCGATGTGCGGGGCGGTCATTGCGACGATCTGGCCCGCGTAGCTGGGGTCGGTCAGCGTCTCCTGGTAGCCGGTCATGCCGGTGGCGAACACCGCCTCGCCGACCGTCGTCCCCGTCGCTCCGTAGGCCTCGCCCCGGAACGTGCGCCCGTCCTCGAGCACGAGGAGCGCTTCTGTCACTTGACTGCCTTTCCGTCCAGAACGGTCGGCGTCCCCCGCAGGAACGTCGCGACCACCCGGCCGGGGAGTTCCCGGCCGGCATAGGGGCTGTTGCGGCTGCGGCTGGCCAGCGCCGCGGGGTCGACCACCGCGCGGGCGGCCGGGTCGACGAGCACCAGGTTGGCCGGCTCGCCGGGGGCGATCGGCCGGCCGTGCTCACCGAGGCGGCCGATGGCGGCGGGCCGGACCGACATGCGGTCGGCGACGCCGGCCCAGTCCAGGCGACCGGGCTCGACCATCGTCTCGATCACCACCGAGAGCGCCTGCTCCAGCCCGAGCATGCCGGGCCGGGCCTGCGCCCACTCGCTCTCCTTGTCCTCCACCGCGTGCGGGGCGTGGTCGGTGCCGACGGCGTCGATGGTGCCGTCGGCCAGGCCCGCCCGGAGTGCCTCGACGTCGGCGTCGGTGCGCAGCGGCGGGTTGACCTTGAAGACCGGGTCGTAGGACTCGGCGCAGGCGTCGGTGAGCAGCAGGTGGTGCGGCGTGACCTCGGCGGTCACCTGCACGCCGCGGGACTTCGCCCAGCGCAGGATCTCCACCGACCCGGCGGTCGAGACGTGGCAGACGTGCAGCCGCGCGCCGACGTGCTCGGCCAGCAGCACGTCGCGGGCGATGATCGCCTCCTCCGCGGCGGCCGGCCAGCCGGTCAGGCCGAGCCGGGCCGAGCGGTCGCCCTCGTGCATCTGCGCGCCGGCGGTCAGCCGCGGCTCCTCCGCGTGCTGGGCGACCACACCGTCGAACGCCTTCACGTACTCCAGCGCCCGCCGCATGAGCGCCGGGTCGGCGACGCAGTGCCCGTCGTCGGAGAACACCCGCACCCGGGCGGCGGAGTCGGCCATCGCGCCGAGCTCGGCCAGCCGCTCCCCCGCCAGCCCGACCGTGACGGCGCCGACCGGGACGACGTCCACGAGCCCGGCCTCCTGCCCCAGCCGCCACACCTGCTCGACGACGCCGGCGGTGTCGGCGACCGGATCGGTGTTGGCCATCGCGTGCACTGCGGTGAACCCGCCGAGCGCGGCGGCGCGGCTGCCGGTCTCCACGGTCTCGGCGTCCTCCCGGCCGGGCTCGCGCAGGTGGGTGTGCAGGTCGACCAGGCCGGGCAGCGCGATCAGACCGGCGGCCTCGACCACCTCGGCGCCGGGGACGTCGAGCGACGCGCCGACCGCGGCGATCCGGCCGTCGGTCACCAGGATGTCGGCAGGGTCGCCGCCCAGCGGCCTGGCCCCCGTGATCAGGTAGGTGCTCACGTGTTCCCTCCGAGCAGCAGGTAGAGCACGGCCATGCGGGTGGAGACCCCGTTGGCGACCTGCTCGACGATCGTGGAGCGGACGGAGTCGGCCACCTCGGCGGCGATCTCCATGCCGCGGTTCATCGGGCCGGGGTGCATGACGATCGCCTCGTCGGGCAGCGCGGCCATCCGCGGCGCGTCGAGGCCGTAGCGGCGGCTGTACTCGCGGGCGCTGGGGAAGAACGAGGCGTTCATCCGCTCGGCCTGGACCCGCAGCATCATCACCACGTCGCTCTTGGGGAGCACGGCGTCGAGGTCGTAGCCCACCTCCGCCGGCCAGCTGCCCACGCCCACCGGCAGCAGCGTCGGCGGCGCGACCAGCGTGACCTGCGCTCCCAGCGTGTGCAGCAGCCCCACGTTGGAGCGGGCCACCCGGCTGTGCAGGACGTCGCCGACGATCGTCACGCGGACGCCGTCGAGCCGCCCCAGCCGCTGCCGGATCGTGTAGGCGTCCAGCAGCGCCTGGGTGGGGTGCTCGTGGGTGCCGTCGCCGGCGTTGACCACGCTGCCGCGCACCCAGTTCGCCAGCCGGTGCGGCGCACCGGAGGCCGAGTGCCGGACGACGACGGCGTCGGCGCCCATCGCCTCCAGGGTGAGCGCGGTGTCCTTGAGGCTCTCCCCCTTGGAGACGCTGCTGCCCTTGGCCGAGAAGTTGATGACGTCGGCGGAGAGGCGCTTGGCGGCGAGCTCGAAGCTGATCCGGGTCCGGGTGGAGTCCTCGTAGAAGAGGTTGACCACCGTGCGCCCGCGCAGCGTCGGGAGCTTCTTCACCTCGCGGCCGGCCAGGGCCGCGTCGATCTGGGCCGCGGTGTCCAGCACCAGCGTCGCGTCGTCCCGGTCGAGGTCCGCGGCCTCCAGCAGGTGCCGCTTCACGCGCCCTCCCCCTCGGTCAGCAGAACCTCGTCGATGCCGTCGACCTCCTGCAGGTGCACCTTGACCTGCTGGCTGCGTGCGGTCGGCACGTTCTTGCCGACGAAGTCGGCCCGGATCGGCAGCTCGCGGTGCCCGCGGTCGACCAGCACCGCCAGCTGGACGCCGCGCGGGCGGCCCAGGTCGCGCAGCGCGTCGAGCGCCGCCCGGACCGAGCGCCCGGAGAAGAGCACGTCGTCGACGAGGACGACGAGCCGGCCGTCGATGCCGGCGTCCGGGAGCACGGTGGGCTCGAGGGCCCGGACGCCGCGCAGCCGCAGGTCGTCGCGGTACAGGGTGATGTCGGCGGTGCCGACGTCCACCGCGGTGCCGGTGAACGCCTCGATGCGCGCGCCGAGGCGGCGGGCGAGCGGGGCCCCGCGGGTCGGGATGCCGACGAGGACCAGGTCGGAGAGCCCGCCGTCGGCGTGGTCGGCGCCGTCGTCGGCCCGGAGGCTCGCCGCCCGCTCGATGAGCTGGTGGGCCATGCGGTCGACGACGCGGGCGACGTCGGCGGAGGAGAGCAGGGTGCCGGGGGCGCTGCCGGGAGACGGGCTGCGGGCAGGCTCGGGTGAGCGGGCCATGAGGCCTCCTTCCCCGCCTCACTGGACGGGTCGTTAAAGGAGTGGTCGGACCGCGGTCGACGGTACTGCACGTCCGCTCGCGTCCCGCCGGCGCCCGGCCCGGTGCCCGGCCCTGCGCCCGGGGTGGTCGCCCGGCGCGGCGCCCGGGGCAGCGCCTGCCCCGGCACCAACCTGCGCTTTCGCGTCCACCCGCCTGTTGTGATCCCCGCTTCGCACGTACGCTGCGTGACGAACAACCTCGATCCGAGACGACGGACAGTGAGCAGACAGCGATGAGCACCGACTACTCACGGGCCCTCGGCGCCCGGCTTCGCGCGATCCGCAACCAGCAGGGCCTCTCCCTGCAGGGTGTGGAGGACAAGTCGCACGGCCGCTGGAAGGCGGTCGTGGTCGGCTCCTACGAGCGCGGGGACCGCGCCGTGACCGTGCAGCGCCTCTCCGAGCTCGCCGTCTTCTACGGCGTCCCGGTCTCCGAGCTGCTGCCCGACCCGCGGCCCAGCTCCGCGGTCACCTCGACGAACAAGATCGTCCTGAACCTGGAGTCGCTGGGCTCCCTGCCCGCGGACGAGGCCGGCCCGCTGGCCCGCTACGCCTCGACCATCCAGGCCCAGCGGCACGACTACAACGGCAAGGTCCTCTCGATCCGCGCCGAGGACCTGAAGTCGCTGGCCATCATCTACGACATGAGCCCCGACGAGCTCACCTCCCGGCTCATCGAGTGGGGGGTGCTCTCCCCCGGCATGGAGGGCATCGTCAGCTCCGGTGGCGACGACGACCTCGAGGAGGACGTCGACGAGTCCGCCTGGGGCGACCGCCGGCGCGCACCCCGCTGACGACCGGCTCCACCCAGCGAGTCACGAAGGCCCCCGCCGATCGGCGGGGGCCCTCGTCGTTTACGGCCCGGCCCGGTCTCGACACGCAGGTCGGGACACTGTTCCCGCAGCACCACGTGTGCCACTGTGCTGCCAGCCGGGTGCCCGGCCCGGACGAGCAGGGAGGCCGCATGCCGGCGGTGCAGATGGCGGGGGTCACCAAGACCTACCGCGGGAAGGGCGGGCAGCCGCACAAGGCGCTCGACGGGCTGGACATGACCGTCGACACCGGCGGCGTCCACGGCCTGCTCGGCCCGAACGGCTCGGGCAAGACGACGTCGATCCGGGCGCTGCTCGGGCTGGTGCGCGTCGACGCCGGTGACATGCAACTGCTCGACCGCCCGGTGCCCGCCGGCCTGTCCGGCGTGATCGGCGACGTCGGCGCCCTGGTCGAGACACCGCTGTTCTTCCCCGGCTTCTCCGGCCGGCGCAACCTGCGCCTGCTGGCCGAGACCGCCGGCGTCGCGCGGGCCCGCGTCGAGGAGTGCCTGGAGCTGGTCGACCTGCGCGACCGGGCCGACGACCGGTTCAAGGGCTACTCACTCGGCATGAAGCAGCGCCTCGGCATCGCCGCCGCGCTGCTCAAGGCGCCCCGGCTGCTGATCCTCGACGAGCCGAGCAACGGGCTGGACCCCGCCGGCATCCGCGACGTCCGCGAGCTGATCCGACGCCTGGGGTCCGACGGCCGCACGACGGTGCTCGTCTCCTCCCACCTGCTCGCCGAGATCCAGCAGGTGTGCGACTCCGTGACGATCCTGGCCCGCGGCCGGCGGGTGGCCTCCGGACCGGTCGCCTCGGTGCTCTCCCAGGCCGGCACGGGCGACGTCCGCGTGGCGGTCCCCGACCCGGCGGCCGCGGCCGCGGTGCTCGGCGCCGCCGGGTTCAGCCTCTCTCCCGCGCCCGACGGCCAGGTGCTGGTGCACGGCGCGCCCGCCACCGGCGAGATCACCCGCGTGCTCGCCGAGCACGGCCACTACGTCGAGGAGCTGGTCCGCGTGACCCCCGACCTGGAGAGCGCGTTCCTCGCCATCACCGGGGGCCAGGCATGAGCGCAGTGACCGAGCAGCCAACTGCCTCGCCCGAGCCGACGTCGGCCCGGCGGGGCGGCAGCCTGTTCCGGGCTGAGCTGCACCGGTTCACCGCCCGCCGGTTCATCCAGGTCCTGCTGGGGCTGGCCGTCCTCGGCTGGCTGGCTGCGATCGTCATCGGGTTGCTCCAGTTCGGCGAGCCGACCGACGCCGACTACGCCGCCGCCCGCGAGCGCATGGACGAGATCATCGCCAGCGAGGAGGCCTGGCGCGCGGACTGCGCGATCGAGGCCGAGAACGTCGGCGAGCCGGTCGACCAGTTCTGCGGCCCACCGCTGGATGCCTCCGCCTGGCGCGTCGAGGACTTCCTCGACAAGGCCCCCTTCGACCTCGGCGCGCTCGGGGAGCCCGGCGCGATCGGCTTCGCGGCCGCCGCCGCGGTGCTCGCCTTCCTCGTGGGCGCCACCTGGATCGGCGCGGAGTGGTCCACCCGGACCATCGTGGCGCTGCTGTTCTGGGTGCCGAACCGGCTGCGGGTCATCGGCACGAAGATCGGCGTCCTGGTCCTGGCCGCGCTGGTCATCGGCGTGGCGGCCCAGGTCGCCTGGCTGGTCATGGCCTGGGTCCTGCGGACCTTCGTGGGCACCGACCAGGCTCTGCCGGAAGGGTTCTGGGGAGAGCTGCTGGCCGCGCAGGGGCGCGGGGTCGTGCTCGGCGTCCTCGTCGCGCTGATCGGCTTCGGGCTGGCCAACCTGGTGCGCAACACCGGGGCGGCGCTCGGCATCGGGTTCGTCTACTTCGCGATCGTCGAGACCGCGCTGCGGATCTACGACCCCATGCTCGAGCGCTGGCTGCTGTCGACCAACGCGGTCGCCCTCGTCGTCCCCGGCGGCGTCCCGGTCGTCGACTACAGCGTCATGAGCACCGGGCCCGAGGGACCGCCGACCTACCTGGTCACGAACCTGCAGGGCGGCCTGGTCGTCGGCGCGTTCGCCACGGTGATCCTCGGCGCCGGCATCTGGCTCTTCGCCCGCCGCGACCTGCAATGACATCGTCGTCCTCCGGACGACACCGCGGCCAATGGCCGTTCCCGACCGGCGACGAGTGTGTCCGCGCGCTCCTCGCCGGACCCTCCGGGCCCACCTCGTCGGCCGTGCGCCCTCGCTAGGCCGTGGGGACCTCGGCGGCGAGGATGGCGCCGAGGACGCCGTTCACGTACTTCGGCGACTCGTCGGTGGAGAGCGCCTTGGCCAGCTCCACCGCCTCGTCGATGACGACGGCGTCGGGCACGTCGTCGACCCAGAGCAGCTCGAAGGTGGCCATCCGCAGGATCGCGCGGTCGACGTCGGGCAGCCGCTCCAGCGACCAGCCGGAGGTGTGCGCCTCGATCAGCGCGTCGATGCGCGCGCCCTGCTCCTCGACGCCCTCGACCAGCCGGATGGTGTGCTCCGGGACCGGCGGGTTGCCGTCAGCGACCCGCTCTCGGAGCAGCTCCAGCCGGTCCCGCCCCCGGACGTCGGCCTCGTACAGGACGTCCACGGCGCGCTTGCGGGCCTTGGACCGTGCAGCCACGCGTCTGGCCCGCGCTCAGTTGACGCGGCCGAGGTACCGGCCGTCGCGGGTGTCGACCTTCAGCTTCTCGCCGGTCGTGATGAACAACGGCACCTGGATCTGCGCGCCGGTCTCCAACGTGGCGGGCTTGGTGCCGCCGGTGGAGCGGTCGCCCTGCAGCCCCGGGTCGGTGTGCTCGACGACGAGCTCCATGGTGACGGGGAGCTCGACGTACAGCGGGGTGCCGTCGTGCACCGCCACGATGACCTCGGTGTTCTCGAGCAGGTAGTCCGCGCCCCCGCCGACCGTCTCCGCCGGCACGTAGATCTGGTCGAACGTGTCGCCGTCCATGAAGACGAAGTCGGTGCCGTCCTTGTACAGGTACGTCATCGACCGCTTGTCCACGTTGGCCGTCTCGACCTTGGTGCCGGCGTTGAAGGTCTTGTCCACGACCTTGCCCGACAGCACGTTCTTCAGCGTCGTGCGCACGAAGGCCCCGCCCTTGCCGGGCTTGACGTGCTGGAAGTCGGTGACGGTCCAGAGCTGGCCGTCCAGGTTGAGGACGATGCCGTTCTTCAGGTCGTTGGTGGTAGCCATCTAGAGGACCAGCAGTTCCTTGCTCGTGAGGGTCAACAACTCGGGCGCGTCGTCGGTGACGATCAGGGTGTCCTCGATCCGGACACCGCCGTGGCCGGGCAGGTACACGCCTGGCTCCACGGTGACGGCCATACCGGCGGCAAGCCTACCCGCGCCCTGGGGGCCGATGCCGGGCGCCTCGTGGATCTCCAGCCCCACCCCGTGGCCGAGGCCGTGGGTGAAGTGCTCCCCGTGGCCCGCGGCGACGATCACGTCGCGGGCGGCGGCGTCCACCGCGACGACGTCGGCGCCCACCGCCAGCGCGGCCCGGCCGGCGGCCTGGGCGGCGGCGACGAGCTCGTAGATCTCCCGCTGCCAGTCGGCCGCGTGGCCCAGCACCAGGGTGCGGGTCATGTCGGAGTGGTAGCCGTCCACGGTGGCGCCGAAGTCGAGCTTGAGGAAGTCGCCCTCACGCAGGACGGTCGAGTCCGGGCGGTGGTGCGGGATCGCCGAGTTGGCGCCGGTGGCGACGATCGTCTCGAACGACGGCGCCTCGGCGCCGAGCGCCAGCATGCGCGCGTCGAGCTCGCGGCCGACCTCCAGCTCGGTGCGGCCCGGCCGCAGCGACCCCTCGGCGGCGAGCTCGGCCAGCGCCTGGTCGGCGACGGCGCACGCGCGGCGCAGGTACTCGACCTCGGTGTCGTCCTTGATCGCCCGCTGCCCCTCGACCGCCCGCCGCACGGAGGCCAGCTCCGGGACCGTGCCACCCGCGGCGGCGTCCGCCAGCACCCGCTCCAGGCCGTGCAGCCCGTCGACGGTGAGGTCGTGGGACTCGTAACCGATCCGCCCCGCGCCGCGCCGCACCGCCTCCCGGGCCAGGGCCGGCACCGTGGCCCGGTCGACGAGCAGCTCGACGTCGGGCACCTGCGCGCCGGCCTGGGTGGTGTACCGCCCGTCCGTGCCGAACACGTCCCCGAAGTCCACCCGCAGCAGCAGGGCGCCGTTGGAGCCGGTGAAGCCGGTCAGGTACCGGACGTTGAGCAGGTTGGTGACCAGCACCGCGTCCAGGCCGCGCCCGGCCGCGGCGGTCCGCAGCGCGTCACGCCGGGCGGCCTCCCGCGCGGTGTCCCGGCTCACGACACGCCTCGCAGGGTCATCCACTGCAGCGCCAGCACGTAGCCGTGCACGCCGAGCCCGGCGATCACCCCGTCGGCGACCCGGGAGACGTAGGAGTGCTGGCGGAACTCCTCGCGGCGGTGGATGTTGCTGATGTGCACCTCGATCACCGGTGCGCCCACCGCGGCCAGCGCGTCGTGCAGCACCACCGAGGTGTGCGTCCAGCCGCCGGGGTTCACCACGATGGGGTCACCGGCGTCGGTCGCCTCGTGGATCCAGCGCAGCAGCTGGCCCTCGTCGTCGGTCTGGCGCACCAGCACGTCGACGCCGAGCTCCCGCGCCGCGGTCTCCACCAGCTCGACCAGCTGCGCGTAGGTCGTCGTGCCGTACACCTCGGGCTCGCGCGTGCCGAGCCGGCCGAGGTTGGCGCCGTTGAGCACCTGGATGGTCATGGCGTCTCCGATACTGCGGCCCACGCCGCATCGAGCCAGGCCTGCTGCGGGTCGGTCAGGATCCTGGGATGGCCGAGCCCGTCGAGGACGACGAACCGCAGCGACGCGCCTCGCGCCTTCTTGTCCACCCGCATCACCTGCTGCAGGCGCGCCCAGTCCCCGGCGTAACTGGTCGGCAGCCCCATCGCCGCGATCAGCGTGCGGTGCCGCGCGACCTCCGCCGGGGTCAGGAGGCCCGCCTGCCCGGCCAGCTCGGCGGCGAAGACGAGGCCGACGGCGACGGCCTCGCCGTGCCGCCAGCCGAAGTCCTCGACCCGCTCGATCGCGTGGCCGAGGGTGTGGCCGTAGTTGAGGAACTCGCGCACCCCGGTGTCGAGCAGGTCCTCCCCCACCGCCGCGGCCTTCACCCGCACCGCACGCTCGATGAGCTCCTCGGTGTCCCGGCGGCCGGTCGGATCGGCGTCCAGCAGCTCGAGGATGCGGCCGTCGGCGATGAACCCGCACTTGACCACCTCGGCCAGCCCGGCGCGGAACTCCGCCTCGGGCAACCCGGCCAGGAGGTCGGTGTCGGCCAGCACGGCGGCCGGCGGGTGGAAGGCGCCGACGAGGTTCTTCCCGGCGGCGGTGTTGATGCCCGTCTTGCCGCCCACGGCCGCGTCGACCATGCCGAGCAGGCTGGTGGGCACCTGCACGACGCGGATGCCGCGGGTCCACGTGGCGGCCAGGAAACCGGCCAGGTCGGTGACCGCGCCCCCACCCACCCCGACGACGGCGTCGGAGCGGGTCAGCCCGAGCCGGCCGAACTCCTCCCACACCTCGGCGGCGACCTGCGCGGTCTTCGCGGCCTCGCCGTCGGGGACGACGACCGCCTCGGCGGCCACACCGGCGGTCTGCAGCGTCTCGACCGCGGCGCCGGCCGCGGCGGCCAGCGGTGGCGCGTGGACGACGGCGACCTTCGCCGTGCCGGCCAGCACGAGCGCCAGCTCGGTCTGGGCGCCGGCACCGATGACGACCTCGTAGGGCTGCTCCCCCGCGACCGCGACGCGACGGCTCACCGGGCCTCCTCCGGGGTCAGGACGGCGAGCACCTCGGCGACGACCTCCTCCGGCGACCGCCCCGCGGTGGCGACCCGGTGCGTGGCCACCTCCGTGTAGAGCGGCGCACGCTGTTCGAGCATGGTGCGCAGCATGGCGCGCGGGTTGACCGCGAGCAGCGGCCGGTCCCGGGAGAGCCCCACGCGCCGCGCGGCGGAGGCGACGTCGACGTCGAGCCAGACCACGGCCCCGCCGGCGCTGCCGTGGGTGACCAGCAGCTCGCGGGTGGCGGCGCTGGTCACCGCCCCGCCGCCGAGCGCCAGCACCCCGGTGTGGTCGGCGAGCGCCCGCGCGACCGCCTGCTCCTCCAGCGCGCGGAAGTGCGGTTCACCGTGCTGGACGAACAGGTCGGCGACGGTCGACCCGGTCGCCTCCTCGACGTCGCGGTCGGTGTCCCGGAACGCCAGCCCCCGCGCATCGGCGACGGCCGTGCCGACCGTCGTCTTCCCCGACGCGGGCGGGCCGACGAGGACCAGGGCCGGCCCGCTCACCGGTACGGCAGGGAGTCGAGGTAGGCCCGCGCGTTGCGCCGGGTCTCGGCCACCGAGTCCCCGCCGAACTTCTCCAGCGCCGCGTCGGCCAGCACCAGCGCCACCATCGCCTCCATCACCACGCTGCCGCGGGGCACCGCGCAGGCGTCGCTGCGCTGGTTGATCGCGACCGCGGCCTCCCCGGTGGCGACGTCGACGGTCTGCAGCGCGCGCGGCACGGTGCTGATCGGCTTCATCGCGGCGCGCACGCGCAGCACCTCGCCGTTGGTCATCCCGCCCTCGATGCCACCGGCCCGGTCGGTGAGCCGCTGCACCCGCTGCACGCCGGCGCCGGCGTCCGCGTCGGCGAGCACGATCTCGTCGTGGGCGACCGAGCCGCGGCGGCGGGCGGTCTCCAGCCCGTCGCCGACCTCGACGGCCTTGACCGACTGCACGCCCATCAGCGCCGCGGCCAGCCGGGCGTCCAGGCGGCGGTCCCAGTGCACGTGGCTGCCCAGGCCCGGCGGGAGCCCGTGGACGACGACCTCGATGACCCCGCCGAGGGTGTCACCGTTCTTCCGGGCGTCGTCGATCTCGGCGGTCATGCGTGCGCTGGTGCCCGGGTCGGCGCAGCGCACCGGGTCCTCGTCGAGACGCGGGTTGTCGTCGGGCCCGGGCACGATGCCGTCGGGCGCGACGACCGGGCCGATGCCGACGACGTGGCTGACCACCGAGACGCCGAGCGCCTGGCGCAGGAACGCCTGGGCGATCGCGCCGAGCGCCACCCGGGCGGCCGTCTCGCGGGCGCTGGCGCGCTCCAGCACCGGGCGGGCGTCGTCGAAGCCGTACTTCTGCATGCCGGCGAGGTCGGCGTGACCGGGGCGGGGCCGGGTGAGCGGCGCGTTGCGCGCCTGGCCGGCGAGGATCTCGGGGTCGACCGGGTCGGCGGACATGACCGTCTGCCACTTGGGCCACTCGGTGTTGCCCACCTGCACCGCGATCGGGCCGCCCTGGGTGCGGCCGTGGCGCACCCCGCCGGTGAGGGTGACGACGTCCTGCTCGAAGGACATGCGGGCGCCCCGCCCGTGCCCGAGCCGGCGGCGGGCGAGCTGCAGGTCGAGGTCGGCGGTCGCCACCTCGACCCCGGCCGGGAGCCCCTCGAGGATGGCGGTGAGCTGCTGGCCGTGCGACTCACCGGCGGTCAGCCAGCGCAACATGCCGGCAATTCTAGAAGGACCACCCTTCCCCCCTTCCCTCGCGGGCTCGGGCGGGCCCCGGAAGGGTGGCCGTCAGGGGGCTGGGACGCCGCCGACCGCCAGCGCCAGGACGGCACCGACCAGCAGCGGCGGGCCGAACGGCACGGTGCTGCGCCACCCCGCCCGCCCGGTGGCCACCAGGACCACCGACACCGCGGCGCCGGTGACCAGGCCGAGGAACAGCCCGGCGAGCAGCACCCCCCAGCCGGCCCACCCGAGCACCAGCCCCAGCAGGCCGAGCAGCTTGACGTCACCGAGACCGAGGGCGGCCGGGGCAGCCAGCCGTGCCGCACCGGAGACGGCCAGCGCGGCGGCCCCCGCCGCGACGCCCCGGACCAGCGCCCCCCACGTGCCGAGGACGGCGGCGTCGACGAGCAGGGCCGCGCCGCAGACGACGGCCGCCGGGAGGAGGACGCGGTCGGGCAGCCGGTGGGCGGCGAGGTCGACGCCGGCCAGCACCACCGCCGCGCCCGCGGCCCACACCAGCGCGGCGGCGGCCGGGCGGCCGCCCCCGAGCAGGATGGCGGCGGCGAGCAGGCCCGCGGTCAGCGCAGCGGTCAGCGCCGTGCGGGTGCCGGACGGCGCCGCCGCGTCGTCGCGGGTGGCCAGCCGGACGGTGCTGCGCGCCAGCGCCGGCCCGACGAGGAGCCCGGCCAGCACGGCGACCCCGGCGAGGACGGGGCGGGAGACGTCCACGGCGGGGAGGTCAGCGCGCGTCGAGCGCCGCGCGCATCGCGCCGATGGGGGCCGGCCGGCCGGTCATGAGCTCCACCTGCACGGTGGCCTGCCAGAACAGCACCTCCAGCCCGCTGATCACCGCGCCGCCGGCGGCGGAGACGCGCTCGGCCAGCGGCGTGGGCCAGGGTGCGTAGAGGACGTCGAGCACCGTCTGCCCTCCGCGCCACTCCAACGCGGCGACGGCAGGCTGACCGTCGACCGGAACGGTGCTGACGACGACCGGGGCCTCGACGCGCACCCCGGCCAGGGGGAGCACCCGCGTGGGCACGCCCAGGGTGTCGAGGACCCGCACCACCTCACCGGCGCGGGCGGGCTCGCGCACGACGACGTCGACCCGGTCGGCCCCCAGCGAGGCCAGCGCCACCGCCGCGGCAGCCGCGGTCCCGCCGGCGCCGAGGATCGCGGCGTGCCCCACCTGGTCGACCCCGGCCACCTGCAGGGCGGTGCCCACGCCGGTGACGTCGGTGTTCTCGGCCTGCCAGCCGGCCCCGGTGCGGACCAGGGTGTTCGCCGCGCCCAGCAGCCGCGGGAGCGGCTCCACCTCGTCGGCGACCTCGACCGCGGCCTGCTTGCACGGCATGGTCACCGAGAAGCCGCGCCACTCCTCGCCCAGCCCGGCCAGCAGGTCGGGCAGGTCCCCGGCGCCCACGTCGAGCGCGTCGTAGGACCAGTCGGCGAGCCCGAGCGCCGCGTAGGCGGCGCGGTGCAGCAGCGGCGAGAGCGAGTGGCCGACCGGCCGCCCGAGGACCGCTGCCCGCTGCGGCCGCTCAGCCACCGCACCCGAGACCGGCGTCGGCACACCGCTGGCGGGCCTGCTGGAACTCGGCGTAGTCGCTGGTGAAGAAGTGCGACCCGTCCTCCGACTCGAGCACGTAGTACAGGAGGTCGCCGCTGCTCGGGGCCAGCGCCGCCTCCAGGCTGGCCTCCCCCGGCGAGCTGATGGGGGTGGGCGGCAGCCCCTGGCGCGTGCGCGTGTTGTACGGGCTGTCGGTCTGGAGATCGGTGACGGTGAGCTCGTTGCCGCTCTTGTCCAGCCCGTAGGCCAGCGTCGCGTCGATGCCGAGCGCGATGCCGGCATCGAGCCGGTTGTAGATCACCTGGGCGACGTCGGGCCGCTCCTCGTCCAGCCGGGTCTCCGACTGGACCATGGAGGCGACCGTCACGATCTCGCCCGGGGTCCGCCCGAGGGCGGCGGCCCGCTCCTCCAGCCGCAGCCGGGCGGCCGTCTGGTTGAAGGTCTCGACCATGCGCTGCAGCATCTGCTGCGGCGTGGTGCCGGGCTCGAAGTCGTAGGTGGCCGGGAAGAGGTAGCCCTCCAGCTGCCCACCCGCGTACACGGGCAGCGGCAACGCCGCCGGATCGGCCGCCGCCTCCAGCTCCGCGAGCGGTGTGCCGGTCTGCTCCGCGAGCCGGGCGAGGATCTGGTCGACCGTGAACCCCTCGGGCACCGTCACGCGGGAGATCTGCCGGGAGGCCGGGTCCAGCAGCAGCTCCAGTGCGGCCTCGCCGCTCATCTGCTCCCGGAGGGTGTACACACCGGGCTGGATCGAGGTGGCCGCCGGGTTCTCCTGGGCGGCGCTCACGAACGGCCCGGTGGAGGCGATGACGTCGGCGTCGGCCAGGGTGCGGGCGATGTCGGTGAGCGTGTCCCCCTGCTGCACCCGCACGTCCACGCTGCCGCTGCCCGTGCCGGTGTAGTCGCGCGCGGCCGGGTCGAGCATGGAGAACAGCTGCTGGCCGCCGACGACGATGCCGGCGACGATGCCGCCGAGCACCAGGACGACCAGCGCGATCGCCAGCGGGCGGCGGCGCCGGCGCCGCCGGTCCCGGTCGCTGCGCGAGTCGTAGGGCGCGATCGGGATCTCGTCGTCGTGCAGCAGGGCGCCGTCGTCGAGGTGGTCCCCGTCGACCGCGCTGGCCCCGTGGGCGGCGTCGTCGTCCTGCCAGCCCGTCCGGTCGTCGTCGACGTTCGCGCCGATCACGTCCAGCCCGCCGGTCGGGTCGTCCGCCGAGGCGGGGCCGGGTGCGGCCGGCGTCTCGTCCGGGGTGTCGTCGGGTCCGGTGGACAGCCGGGGCGCGGCGACGGTGGCGTCGTCGCCCACGGCGTCCTCGCGCGGCCGCAGCCGACCCCACGCACCGGTCGGCAGCGGCGGCAGCGGGGCGGACGGGTGCTGGGCGCCGTAGCCGTGCCCGTCCCCGTCCCCGTGCCGGGAGGTCATCGGGAACCCCGGCGACGCCCAGCCGGACGCGCCCAGCGGCCCGGTCTGGTCGCCGGCGTGCCGCGGGTACGCGGTGCGGCCCGGCGGGAAGCCGCCGACAGGGGAACCGGAGCCGGTCGGGAACGGGAACGGCATGCCACCGGTCCCGTCGTCGAACGCGTGCCTCCCCCGCGGCGGCCGTCCGCCGGGCGCCGTCACGAGGGCGCCTTCCGGCTGTCCAGGTACTGCTGCAGGATCACCACGGCCGCGGCCTGGTCGATCACCGCCCGCTGGCGACGGCTGTCGATGCCGCCCTCCCGGAGGTGGCTGGCTGCGGTCACGGTCGAGAGCCTCTCGTCGATCAGGTTCACCGGCACGTCCGGGATGCGGTCGGCCAGTTCCTGTGCGTAATCGGCAGCATCCTGCGCGGAGACACCGGCCGCGCCCGACAGGTGCACCGGCTCTCCCACGACCACCTCTGTCACCTCGTGTTCCACCACCAGCGCGGCGAGCCGGTCGAGGTCTGCCTTGTCCTTGGCCCGGCGGAGGGTCTCCAGCGGGCTGGCGAGCGTGCCCGTGGCGTCCGACAGCGCCAGGCCCACCCGGACGGTCCCGACGTCGACGCCGAGGACCCGGCCGCGGGCGCGCGGCGCGCCGGGGCGGCGCGGCGGGATCTTGAGGTGCTGCGGCCAGCCACCGGACAGGTCGATCTCCGTGGTCTCGTGCTTGACCGGCGGGAACCCCTGGGTCAGGTCGATCTCGGTGGTCGGGTGGTGCGTCGGCTGCTCCCCCGTGGCCGGGCGCGGACGCGCCGGCGGGACGGCGGGCAGCTCCCGCCGCCGGCCGCCGACCGGCCCGGTGTCCTCGGGGCTGTGCTCGGATCCGGACACGATGCTCTACCTCCCAGTGACGGCCGCGACCGCCTGCTCGCCGGCCTGCAACGCCGCGGGGATACCCGCGGGATCGGTTCCGCCTCCCTGGGCGACGTCGGACTTGCCGCCACCGCGGCCCCCGACGGGGGCCGAGGCCGCCTTCAGGACGTCGTTGGCCGACAGCCCCTGCGAGACCGCGGCCGGGTTGAGTGCGGCCACCAGAGCTACCTTGCCACCGGACTCCGATGCCAGCAGCACGACGGCCGGCCGGTCGGACCCCAGCCGCCCGCGGACGTCGAGGGCCAGCGTGCGCAGATCGCCGCCGCCGAGGCCGGCCGGGGACCCGGTGACGACGGCGACGCCTCCGACGTCGCGGGCCGAGGCGGCCAGCTCGCCGGCGGCGGCGAGGGTCTGCTGCGCCCGCAGGTCGGCCAGCTCGCGGTCCAGGTCGCGCAGCCGGGCGACCATGCCGCTGACCCGCTCCACCAGGCCGTCCTGCGGCGCCTTGAGGATGTCCGCCAGCTGGCGCACCAGGTCGCGCTCGCGCGCGAGGTACCGGAACCCCTCGAGCCCGACGACGGCCTCGACCCGGCGGGAGCCCGAGCCCACCGACGACTCACCGGTCAGGGCGAGGGTGCCGATCTGCGCGCTCCCCCGCACGTGTGTGCCGCCGCAAAGCTCGCGCGACCACGGGCCGCCGATCTCCACGACGCGCACCTGCTCGCCGTAGGTCTCGCCGAACAGCGCCAGGGCGCCGAACGCCTGCGCCTCCGGCAGCGTCATCCACGAGGCGGTGACCGTGTGGTCGGCCCGGACGGCGGCGTTGGCGACGTCCTCGATGTCGGTGCGCTGCTGCTGGGTCAGCGCGCCCTGCCAGGCGAAGTCCAGCCGCAGGTAGCCCGGCCGGTTGTAGGAGCCGGACTGCAGGGCCTGCGGGCCGAGCACCTGCCGCAGCGCCGCGTGCACCACGTGCGTCCCCGAGTGGGCCTGGCAGGCGGACAGGCGCCACTCCCGGTCCACCTCGGCGGTGAGCTCCGCACCACGGGAGAGCTCGCCCTCGAGCACCCGCACCTGGTGGGCGACCAGACCCTTCACCGGGCGCTGGACGTCGATGACCTCGGCCCGGCCGCCGTCCCAGGTGAGGAGTCCGGCGTCGGCCACCTGGCCGCCGGACTCCGCGTAGAACGGCGTCCGGTCCAGCACCACCCGGGTGATCTCCCCGGGGCCGGCCGGCCGCTCGCCCTCGTCGTCGCCCTCGGCCACGATGCCCAGCACCCGCGAGTCGGTGCGCAGCGTCTCGTAGGCCCGCCAGTCGGTGGGCCCGTGCTCGGCCAGCAGCCGGCGGTAGGCCAGGACGTCGACCGAGCCGGTGCGCTTGGCCCGGGCGTCGGCGCGGGCGCGGTCGCGCTGCTCCTTCATCAGGGCCCGGAAGCCCTCCTCGTCGACGGTCACGCCCTGCTCGGCGGCCATCTCCAGGGTGACGTCGATCGGGAAGCCGTAGGTGTCGTGCAGCGAGAACGCCTGCTCGCCGGAGAGGGTCGGGGCGCCGGCCTGCTTGGCCTGCTTGACCGCGGTGTCGAACAGCGCCGTCCCCGACGTGAGGGTGCGGCGGAACGCCTCCTCCTCGGCGTAGGCCACCGACGAGATGCGGGCGAAGTCGGTGTCCAGCTCGGGGTAGCTGGCCTGCATGGCGTCCTTCGACACCGGGAGCAGCTCCGGCAGCGTCGACTCGTCGACGCCCAGCAGCTTCATGGAGCGCACGGCGCGGCGCAGCAGCCGGCGCAGGATGTAGCCGCGCCCCTCGTTGCCCGGGGTCACGCCGTCGCCGATCAGCATCAGCCCGCTGCGCACGTGGTCGGCCACCACCCGCAGCCGGACGTCGGCGTCGACGTCCTTGCCGTAGGTGACCCCGGCGAGGTCGGCGGCCCGGCGCAGCACCGGGGCGACCTCGTCGATCTCGTACATGTTGTCGACGCCCTGCAGCAGGTACGCGACCCGTTCCAGGCCCATCCCCGTGTCGATGTTCTTCTTCGGCAGCTCGCCGACGACCGTGAACTCCTCCTTGCCACGGACGTCGGTGAGCTCGTACTGCATGAAGACGAGGTTCCAGATCTCCAGGAACCGGTCACCGGCGGTGTCCACCAGCGGGCCGCCGTCGGGACCGAACTGCGGACCGCGGTCGAAGTAGATCTCCGAGCACGGGCCCCCGGGGCCGGCCGCCCCGGTGTGCCAGTAGTTGTCCTTCTTCCCCAGCCGCTGGATCCGCTCGACCGGGAGGCCGGCGATGCGGCGCCAGGCGTCGGCAGCCTCGTCGTCGTCGAGGTAGACGGTCACCCAGATCCGGTCGGGGTCGAAGCCCAGCCCGCCGTCCTCCAGCCGCCCGGTGATCAGCTCCCAGGCGTGCTGGATCGCCCCCTCCTTGAAGTAGTCGCCGAAGGAGAAGTTGCCGTTCATCTGGAAGAACGTGCCGTGGCGGGTCGTCTTGCCCACCTCCTCGATGTCGAGGGTGCGCACGCACTTCTGCACGCTGGTGGCCCGCGGGAACGGCGCGGGTTCGCGGCCGGTCAGGTACGGGATGAACGGCACCATGCCGGCGACGGTGAACAGCAGCGACGGGTCGGGGGACACCAGCGAGGCGCTGGGCACGACGGTGTGCCCGCGCTGGGCGAAGTGCTCCAGGAAGCGGCGGCGGATCTCGGCGGTCTGCATCGTCTACTCAGTTCTGCGGGGCCCGCCACGGGTGCGGCGGGCCGGGGGGTCAGAGGTCGGCGGCGTGCGATCCGCGGCGCAGGGCCGCGGCGTCACCTGCGTCGGGCAGGGGCGCGTCCAGGCCGGTGCCGGCACGCAGCTCCAGCTCCCGCTCGCTCATCGCCTCGCGGACGTCGGCGCCGAAGTCGCCGATCGCGTCGGCGAGGTCGCGCAGCCCCTCGGCGATGGAGGCCCCGATCCCCGCCGGTGTCATCTTCTCCGCCGCGGCGGAGAGCTTGCGGACGACGAGCGCCCCGATGGTGATCCCCATGGCGAGCCAGAACAGCCGGCGCATCAGGCGGCCCGCCGGGCGGCCCGGCGCGCGCGGCGCGCCTCCTTGTCGCGACGGGCGGCGTCGGCGATGGCCTGGCCCTCCCGCTTCTTCTTCGCGGCGCTGCGCACGCCGTAGCTGAATGCGGCGACCTTGATCAGCGGGCTGCCCAGGGTGGCGGCGACGACGCTGGTGAGCGCGGCGACGTTGCTGGAGACGTTGGCGGCGTTGCCGGTGATGTCGTCGACCCGCTCCAGGTTGCTGTTCACGTGCGCGACCGTGGTGCTGGCCTGGCCGAGGATCGGCGCGCTCTGCTCGCGGACCTGGCGGATGGTCAGGGTGGTCTCGTCGAGCGTCCGGCCGAGCTTGAGCAGCGGGACGGCCACCAGGACCACCAGCAGCACCAGGGCCCCGGCTGCGATCAGCCCGGCGAT
Source organism: Blastococcus sp. SYSU DS0616 (assembly GCF_054051015.1). Taxonomy (NCBI): domain Bacteria; kingdom Bacillati; phylum Actinomycetota; class Actinomycetes; order Geodermatophilales; family Geodermatophilaceae; genus Blastococcus; species Blastococcus sp. SYSU DS0616. The sequence continues at coordinate 64,521 of NZ_JBJHAJ010000007.1, read as the reverse complement.
CTCTCCTACGGACACGCGTGCTCCTGTTCTGAGGGGAATCGGCGCCGGGAAGCGACGTTCCGGCCACGCCACACTAGTCGCGGGCCCGCCCCGCCGTCCGTCCCCCGCCGGAGCGTCAGCGGGTTCGGCGGAGGATCGCCCGCAGCTTGCCCAGCCGTTCCGCCAGCCGCGCCTCCACGCCGCGGTTCGTCGGGCGGTAGTAGTCCCTGCCCACGAGCGCGTCGGGCGGGTACTGCTGCGGCACGATCCCGTCGGGGTGGTCGTGCGGGTACTGGTAGGTCTTCCCGTGGCCGAGCTTCTTGGCCCCCGCGTAGTGCGCGTCGCGCAGCCCCGGCGGCACCGGGCCGGCCAGGCCCGCGCGGACGTCGGCCACCGACTCGCCCATGGCCACTGTGACCGCGTTGGACTTCGGGGCGGTCGCCAGGTGCACGACGGCCTGGGCCAGCGGGAAGTGCCCCTCGGGCATGCCGATGAACTGCACCGCCTGCATCGCGGCCACCGCGACCTGCAGGGCCGTCGGGTCGGCCATGCCGATGTCCTCGCTGGCGCTGATTACCAGCCTGCGGGCGATGAAGCGCGGATCCTCCCCGGCCTCCACCATGCGGGCCAGGTAGTGCAGCGCGGCGTCCACGTCGCTGCCGCGGATCGACTTGATCAACGCGCTGGCGACGTCGTAGTGCATGTCGCCCTGCCGGTCGTAGCGCACCGCCGCCTGCGCCACCGCCGTCTCCAGGGTGGCGAGGTCGATCTCCGTCGCGCCGACGGCCCGCGCCGCCCCGGCGCCGGACTCCAGCGCGGTGAGCGCCTTGCGCCCGTCGCCGCCGGCGATCCGGACGAGGTGCTCCTGCGCCTCGTCGGTGAGCGTGACCTCCCCGTTCAGCCCGCGCTCGCTGGTGAGCGCGCGGTGCAGCAGCGCGCGGACGTCGTCGTCGGTGAGCGGCTGCAGCGCCAGGACGAGGCTGCGGCTCAGCAGCGGGCTGACCACGGAGAAGAACGGGTTCTCGGTGGTGGCGGCGATGAGGCTGACGATCCGGTCCTCGACCGCGGAGAGCAGGCTGTCCTGCTGGGTCTTGGAGAACCGGTGCACCTCGTCGATGAACAGCACGGTGCGCCGGCCGGCGTAGGTGAGCTCGCGCTTTGCGCTGGAGATGACCGCCCGCACCTCCTTCACCCCCGAGTCGAGGGCCGACAGCTGCACGAACTGGCGCTTGGTGGCCAGCGAGATCACGTGGGCCAGGGTCGTCTTGCCGGTACCGGGCGGGCCGTAGAGCACCAGCGACATCGGCTCGTCGGACTCGACCAGCCGGCGCAGCGGGGCGCGGTCACCCAGGAGGTGCTGCTGCCCGACCACCTCGTCGAGCGCGCGCGGGCGCATCCGCACCGCCAGCGGCGCCCCCGGGTCGACGACCGGCGCGCCGTCCTCCTCGGGAGCGGGGTCGAACAGCGAACTCACGGGTGAGGACGCTACCCGCGGGGCACGACGCTCCCATGCAGCAGCGACGCATCGGGGACGCGACGGTCAGCGCGATCGGGCTGGGGGCGATGCCCCTGTCCACCAAGCAGGACCGGCCCTCCCGCGAGGAGGCGGTCGGCGTCGTGCGCGCCGCCCTGGACGCGGGCGTGACCCTGATCGACACCGCCGACGCCTACGCCCGCGACGAGGCCGAGTTCGGGCACAACGAGGAGCTGGTCTCGGAGGCGCTGCGCTCCATCGGCGGCGGCGACGTCCTGGTGGCGACCAAGGGCGGGCACACCCGCCGCGGCACCGACTGGGAGCTCGACGGGTCGCCGGCCTACCTGCGGCGGGCGTGCGAGGCATCGCTGCGCCGGCTCGGGGTCGACGCCATCGGGCTGTACCAGTTCCACCGGCCCGATCCCGCGACCCCGTGGGAGGAGTCGATGGGGGCGCTGCGACAGCTCGCCGACGACGGGCTGGTGCGGATGGTCGGCATCTCCAACGCCGACGTGGGGCAGATCGACGTCGCCCGGTCGATCGTGGGCGACGCGCTGGTGAGCGTGCAGAACCAGTTCTCGCCGGGCTACCGCTCCTCGCACGGCGAGCTCGAGCACTGCGCGGCGCACGGGCTGGCGTTCCTCCCGTGGAGCCCGTTCGGCGGGGTGAGCGCCGCGGCCTCCCTCGGCTCGTCGGCACCGGCGTTCGCGGAGGTGGCCCGGGAGCTCGGGGTGTCGGTCTACCAGGTGACGCTGGCCTGGCACCTGGCGCAGAGCGAGGCCGTCGTCCCCATCCCGGGGGCGTCCCGGGCGGCGACGATCGTCGACTCCGCGGCCGCCGCCGACCTCACCCTCTCCCCTGACCAGCTCGCCCGCCTGAACGCCGCCTGACGGGCCGGCCGGCGGTATCCCGACCGCCGAGTGCGCAGTTGCTGCCGCCGACACGCGCCGACACTCCGGCGGCGGCGACCAGGACCACGCACTCGGCGCCGTCCACAGGCTGGGCGCCGTCCACGGATGGCGCCGCGACGATCGCGACGGGCGCACCACGCCCGACGCTCCGCCGGTGGACCGGACCGAGCTCCCCCCGGCCTACACCCGGGGCCAGGCGCTGGCCGCCGGGCTGACCCGCGCGCAGCTCCGGGACGACGGCGTGCGGGTGACTCGCGGCGCCTACGTCTCCCGGGCCGTACCGCTGTCGCTCCGAACGGCCTGCGCGGCGGCCCTACCGGTGCTGCCACCCGACGTGACGTTCTCCCACCGGACCGCTGCCGGCCTGCTCGGCGCACCCGTGCCGCACGAGTGGCCCCTGTCTGTCAGCGTGCCGCCCGGGTCGACACGACCCAGACGGGAGCGCATCCGCACGCACGTACGCCGACTCGAAGCCGCCGACGTGGTGCGGCACCGCGGCATCCCGGTGACCAGCGGCGCCCAGACCTGGCTCGACCTCGTCGCGGCGCTGCCTCCTGGCGAAGTGGTCGCGGTCGGTGACGCGCTGATGCACGCGGGCCACCTCCGCCCCGCGGCGCTCACCGCCCGGCTCGAGCGGGCCGGTGGCACGCGGGGCATCGTCCTCGCCCGGGAGCTGGCGCCGCTGCTCTCGCCGTTCGCCGCCTCCCGCCCGGAGAGCCTGGTCCGGTATGCGTTGGTCAGCGCCGGACTCCCCCACCCCCGCGTGCAGGTCCCCATCCTCGACCGGGCGGGCCGCGTGGTGGCGCACGCCGACCTCGGGTGGGAGCGCTGGAGGGTGGCGCTGGAGTACGAAGGCCGGCAGCACGCCGAACGCGAGCAGTTCGGCCGCGACATCGACCGGTACTCGCTCATGGCAGCCGGCGGGTGGCTGGTCCTCCGGTTCGCCGGCCGCCACCTGGGCCGCCTGGACACCGTCGTCGACCGTGCAGCCGGCGCACTGCGGAGCCGTGGCGCCCAGTGGTGAGCCCCGAGTGCGCAGTTGCTGCCGCCGACACGCGTCCACACGCCGCTGACGGCGACACGAATCGCACACTCGGCGAGGCGTCAGCCGGGCCGGGCAGAGAGCTCCTGCGGCTGATCGGCCCGCGAGCCGGCCGGCGGTCGCGGCCGCGGGAGGACGACGGCCACCGCCGCCGCTCCCGCGATGGCGGCCAGCCACGGCACCAGGTCCCGGTTCGCCGGCAGCGACGCGAGGCCGAACACATGCCAGGCCGCGTCGAGCGCGTCGGGCAGCGTGGCCGGCAACCCGGCGCCTGGCCGCAGCAGCTGCTCGAGGTAGCTCACCGCGGTCAGGGCCGGGGCGACGAACCACGCGAGGAGCACCACGGCCGGCCACCACGCGAGCCGGGCGACCGGCCGGGCACCCACCACCACCAGGGCCGTTCCGAGCAGCGCGGCACCCAGCCACGACCCGAGGCGCCCCAGGGAGCCCGCACCGCCGACACCGACGAGGGCGAGCACGACCTGCGACACCCACCAGGAGGCGGCACCGGCGAGCACCGGCGGCACCGAGGGCGGCCGGCGCGCCCAGCGCCCAGCCCGCCGCCGAGACCAGCACGACGACCACGCTCAGGCCTCCGACGACCGCCGGGTCCGTCTCGAACGTGTCCGGCGCGTTCGTCCGGAGCGTCGACGCGGTGCTCACCAGGGCGAGACCGACGGCCAGCGCCATCCCCGCCGCAGTGGCCGGCACCCCGGCCGCACGGCGCTCCGCGGCCCGGGCGAGCAGCCCCGCGGCCACGCCCCCGACCAGGGCCCCCAGCACGAGGGCACCGATCATCGAGGGCAGCAGCGGGAGCGCGGTCCGGGCCCCGACCGGCACCATCCGCAGGCCGTCGAGCAACCAGGACAGGTAGCCGCCGACCCACCAGACGGCGGCCGCGAGCGGGACCAGCGCCCACCAGGGCAACCGCCGCCTGGCCCGGTTCGCGGGGACGACCTGGGCCACGGGCACCTCCTGGTTGCGGAACGCCCCAGGACCCTAGCGCCCGAGGACCGCCTTCAGCGCCGACAGCACGAGCGCCACCTTCGCGGGGGCCGCGTTCGGGCCCATCAGGCCGATCCGCCAGACCGTCGAGGCGTACGCGCCCACTCCCCCGCCGATCTCCAGGTCGAAGCGCTCCAGCAGCTCGCGGCGGACGGCGGCCGAGTCCACGCCGTCGGGAACCTTCACCGTGGTCAGCTCCGGCAGCCGGGAGCCCTCCGCCGCGAACAGCTCCAGGCCCAGCCCGGCCAGCCCCTCGTGCAGCAGCCGCCCGGCCTCCGCGTGCCGGGCGTGGACGGCGTCCAGCCCCTCGTCGAGGATGCGCCCGAGCCCCGCGTGCAGCGACACGACCATCCCGGTCGGCGCGGTGTGGTGGTACGTGCGGCCACCGGACCCGGCCGCCTCGCCCGCGTACCCGCCGAGCATGCCCAGGTCGAGGTACCAGCTCTGCGGCTTCTCGATCCGCCGCTCCCACGCGCGGTCGTTGATCGTGAACGGCGCGAGCCCCGGCGCGACGCCCAGGCACTTCTGCGACCCGGAGTAGGCGAGGTCCACCCCCCACTCGTCGAGCTGCACCGGGATGCCGCCGAGCGAGGTGACGCAGTCGGCCAGCAGCAGCGCGTCACCCTTGCCGGCAGCCAGCGGCTGGAGGTCGGAGCACACCCCCGTGGAGGTCTCGGCGTGCACGGCGGCGATGAGCTTCGGCGACGGGTGGGCGGCCAGCACGCGCTCGGCGTCGACCGGCTGCCCCCACTCGTGCTCCACCGCGATCACCTCGGCGCCGCAGCGGGCGGCGACGTCGGTCATCCGCTGCCCGAACAGGCCGTTCACCGCGACGACGACGACGTCTCCGGGCCCCACGGTGTTGACGAACGCCGCCTCCATGCCCGCCGACCCGGTGGCCGACAGCGGCAGCGTGCGCCGGTTCGCCGTGCCGAACACCTGGCGCAGCCGGTCGGATGTCTCGTCCAGGATCCGCAGGAACTCCGGGTCGAGGTGGCCGAGCAGCGGCTGCGCCAGCGCGACCTGCGCCTCCGGGTAGGGGTTCGACGGGCCGGGTCCGAGCAGGGTGCGGGCACGCAACGGCATACGGGGCAACCTACCCAGGGTCGGGCCCGGCCACCGGGTCCGGGCCGGCGGGCCGGAGGGTCAGACGGGGCGGTGGCGCGGCGCGACCGGGGGCAGGTCGTGGTCGCGGCCGTGGATCCGGAGCACCGTCCAGCCCTGCGGGTCGAGTCCCGCCGGCGTCTCGATGACGGTGACGTAGGCGGCGAGGTCGGCGCTCACCACCCCGGCCCCGCCCTCGCGCACCGCCACGGACACGGTGAGGCAGCCGCCCTCGACCTCGACGTCGACCGGCACGCCCGGAACGCTGCTGCTCCCCCAGGTGGTGATCGCCAGACCGGCGCCACCGTCGACCCAGACGGCCGGGGCAGCGGTCCGGTCGGGGAACCCGCGCCCGGGGCCCGGCTGCGAACCGGCCAGCGGCCGGCGCGCCCCGTCCGGTCGCCCCTCGTCCACCACGACCGGAACCACCACCGGGCCCTACTTCGTCGGGTCGGAGGGCCCCGGCGCCCCGGGCTCACCGGGCAGCGGCGGCTCCTCCGGCTTCGCGTCGATGCCGGCCTCCTTGCGCTGCGCCTCGGTGATCGGCGTCGGCGCGCCGGTCAGGGGGTCGAAACCGGCGCCGGTCTTCGGGAAGGCGATGACCTCGCGGATCGACTCCACCCCCGACAGCAGCGCCGACAGCCGGTCCCACCCCAGCGCGGCACCGGCGTGCGGCGGCGGGCCGTAGGCGAACGCCTCGAGGAAGAACCCGAACCGCTCGCGGGCCTCCTCGCGCGACATCCCCAGGGTCTCGAACACCCGCTCCTGCAGCTCGGCGTCGTGGATACGCACCGACCCGCTCATGACCTCGTTGCCGTTGATCACCATGTCGTAGGCGTCGGACAGCGCCGCGCCCTTGTCCTCGGCGAACCGGTCCCGCCACTCGGGGGTGGGCGAGGTGAAGGGGTGGTGCATGAACGTCCAGTCGCCGTCCTCGGTCTCCTCGAACATCGGGAAGTCGACGACGAAGAGGAACGACCAGGTGCCGGGCTCGATCAGGTCGAGGCGCTTGGCGATCTCGTTGCGCGCGGCGCCGAGCAGCTCCTGGGATGAGCGCCGGGCCCCGGCGGCGAAGAAGACGCAGTCGCCCGGCTTGGCACCGACGGCCTCGACCAGCCCGGCCCGCTCGGCGTCGGAGATGTTCTTGGCCACCGGGCCGCCGAGCGTGCCGTCCTCGGCGATCGTCACGTAGGCCAGCCCGCGTGCACCGCGGGACTTGGCCCAGTCCTGCCAGGCGTCGAACGCCCGGCGGGGCTGCGACCCGCCGCCGGGCATCACGACGGCGCCGACGTACGGCGCCTGGAAGACGCGGAACGGCGTGTCGGCGAAGTAGGAGGTCAGCTCGGTCAGCTCGACGCCGAACCGCAGGTCCGGCTTGTCCGAGCCGAACCGGTCCATCGCCTCGCGGTAGGTCATCCGCGGGATCTCGTGGATCTCGTACGAGGCCAGCTCCCGCCACAGCGAGCGGACGACGTCCTCGGCGATCGCGAGCACGTCGTCGCGCTCGACGAAGCTCATCTCGAAGTCCAGCTGGGTGAACTCCGGCTGCCGGTCGGCGCGGAAGTCCTCGTCCCGGAAGCAGCGGGCGATCTGGTAGTAGCGCTCCAGCCCACCGATCATCAGCAGCTGCTTGAACAGCTGCGGCGACTGCGGCAGCGCGTACCACTTGCCCTGCTGCAGCCGCACCGGCACGAGGAAGTCCCGGGCGCCCTCGGGCGTGGAGCGGGTGAGGTTCGGCGTCTCCACCTCGACGAAACCGTGCTCCGCCATGACGCCGCGGGCGATGCGGCTGATCTCCGAGCGCAGCCGGATCGCCCGCGCCGGGCCCTGCCGGCGCAGGTCGAGGTAGCGGTACCGGTAGCGGACGTCGTCGGAGGCCGCCTGGTCGGTCTCGATCGGGAACGGCAGCGGCGCCGCCGTCGACAGCACCTCCAGCGACGAGGTGGCGACCTCGATGTCGCCGGTGGGCAGCTCCGGGTTCTCGTTGCCCTCGGGCCGCCGGCGCACCTCGCCGGTGACGAGCACGCAGTACTCGTTGCGCAGGTGGTGGGCCTCCTCCTCGCGGACGACGACCTGCACGTAGCCGGAGGCGTCGCGCAGGTCGAGGAAGACCACGCCGCCGTGGTCGCGGCGGCGGGCGACCCAGCCGGCGAGGGTGACGGTGGTGCCGGCGTCGGACGCGCGCAGCGTTCCGGCGTCGTGGGTGCGGAGCACGGAGGTGCCTTTCGAGAGAGACAGGGAGGGGGTTACCAGCGGTCGTGCACGTGGGCGCGGATGCGCTCGTCGTACACCCGCTCGAGGTCGGCGAGCTGGGCGTCCGACAGCGGCGCCATGGTGGCTGCGGCGACGTTGCCGCGCACCTGGGTGACGTTGCGCGCCCCCGGGATGACGGTGGTGACGCCGGGCTGGTCGATCACCCAGCGCAGCGCGAACGCCGCGGTGGGCACGGCGTCGCCGGCGATCTCGGCCACCTCGCGGGCGGCCGCGACACCGACGTCGAAGGGCACGCCGGCGAAGGTCTCGCCCACGTCGAAGGCCTCGCCGTGCCGGTTGAAGTTCCGGTGGTCGTTCTCCGGGAACGTCGTCGACTCGTCGTACTTGCCGCTGAGCAGGCCGCTGGCCAGCGGAACGCGGGCCAGGATGCCCACGCCGGCGTCGGCAGCCGCGGGCAGCAGCTCCTCGAGCGGCTTGCGCCGGAAGATGTTGAGGATGACCTGGATGGTGGCCACCCCCTCGTGCTGCAGCGCGGTGAGACCCTCGGCCACCGTCTCGACCGAGACGCCGTAGGCCGCGATCGAGCCGTCCGCCACGAACCCGTCGAGGGTGTCGTAGACGCGCTGGTCGGAGTAGACGGCGGTGGGCGGGCAGTGCAGCTGGACAAGGTCGAGGGTGTCCACGCCCAGGTTCCGGCGCGACCGGTCGATCCACGCGCGCAGGTTCTCGGGCGTGTACTGCTCCGCGGTGAAGGGGTCGGCGCGGCGGCCGGCCTTGGTGGCGACGAACGGCCGGTCGGCCCGGGGCGCGAGCGCCTTGCGGATGCGCTCCTCCGAGCGGCCGTCGCCGTAGACGTCGGCCGTGTCGAGCAGGGTCACCCCGGCGTCGAGCGCGGCGTCGAGGACCTCGGCGGCGGTGTCCTCGTCGACGTCGCCCCAGTCACCGCCGAGCTGCCACGTGCCCAGCCCGATCACGCTGACGTCGGCCCCGGTCTTCCCGAGCGGTCGCTGCTCCATCGAAGAAGTCACCCCTCCACACTCGCACGCACCCGGTCGAACAGCTCACCCACGGGGACGGCGACCTGCTCACCTGTGCGCATGTCCTTGAGCTGGCCCACGCCGTCGGCGAGGTCCCGCTCCCCGATGACGACGACGTGCGAGGCACCCGACCGGTCGGCGGCCTTCATCGCGCCCTTGAGGCCGCGGTCGCCGTAGACCGTGTCGGCCGCGACCCCGGCGGCGCGCAGCTGACCGACCAGCCGCACGGCCACCCGCTTCGCCTCGGCGCCCAGCGGGACCACGAACGCCTGCACGCCCGCGACCGCGCCGACGTCGAGCCCCTCGGCCTGGACGGCCAGCAGGGTGCGGTCCACCCCGACGGCGTAGCCGATGCCGGATACGTCGGGGCCGCCGAGCGCGGCCGAGAGCCCGTCGTAGCGCCCCCCGCCGCCGATGGCCGACTGCGCGCCGAGGCCGTTGTGCACGAACTCGAACGTCGTCTTCGTGTAGTAGTCCAGCCCGCGCACCAGCCGCGGCGCCTCGGTCCAGGTCACGCCGAGGTCGGTGAGGTGCTGGCGGACGGCGTCGTAGTGCGCCTTCGTGGTGTCCGACAGGTGGTCGACCATCAGCGGGGCCTCGTCGAGCTGGGCCTGCACCTCGGGCCGCTTGTCGTCGAGCACCCGCAGCGGGTTGATCGCCGCCCGGCGCCGGGTCTCCTCGTCGAGGTCGAGCTTCGCCAGGTAGGCCACCAGCAGCTCGCGGTACTGCGGCCGGCAGGTGGCGTCCCCCAGCGAGGTCAGCAGCAGCTCGAAGTCGGTGAGCCCGAGGTCGCGGAACCCCTGCACGCCCAGCGCCACCACCTCGGCGTCCAGCGCGGGGTCGTCGACGCCGAGCGCCTCCATGTCCACCTGGGTGAAGTGCCGGTAGCGGCCGGCCTGCGGGCGCTCGTACCGGAACGCCGAGCCGACCGTCCACAGCTTCGCCGGCAGTGCGGCGGCGTGCAGCCGGTGCTCGATGAACGCCCGCATGAGCCCGGCGGTCAGCTCGGGGCGCAGGGTCAGCGACCGGCCGCCCCGGTCCTCGAACGTGTACATCTCCTTGGTCACGACGTCGGTGGACTCACCGACCCCGCGGGAGAAGACGGCGGTCTCCTCGAACACCGGCGTCTCGACGTACCCGTAGCCGGCCCGGCGCAGCGGCGCGGTCAGCGCGTCCCGGACGGCGAGGAACCGTGCCGAGTCCGGCGGCAGCGTGTCGAAGGTGCCCTTCGGGGCGGTCAGCCCGCTCACAGCCCGCGCCCCTTCGGCGCCTGCGCGGCCTCGGCCAGGTAGGGGTTGGTCGCCCGCTCCCGACCGATCGTGGTCGCCGGGCCGTGGCCGGGCAGCACCACGGTCTCGTCGTCCAGCGGCAGCACGACGTCGCGCAGCGAGCGCAGCATCGCGTCCCACGAGCCGCCCGGCAGGTCGACGCGGCCCACCGAGCCCGCGAACAGCACGTCCCCGGCCAGCAGCCCGGGCGCCTCACCGAGGTCGAGGGAGAACATCACCGAGCCCTGCGTGTGCCCGGGCGCGTGCCGGACGGTGAGATCCACCCCGGCCAGCGACAGCACCGCGCCGTCGTCCAGCGTGCGGACCTCCGACGGGTCCGGGAGCCGGACCCCCGTGATCAGCGGCGCCAGCTGCGGCCCGTGCCAGCGCACCGGGTCGGAGAGCATCCCGAAGTCGTCGGGGTGCAGGTAGGCGGGGATGTCGTAGCCGTCGCACACCGGCAGCACCGAGAAGGTGTGGTCCAGGTGCCCGTGGGTCAGCACGACCGCGACCGGCTTGAGGCCGTCGTCGGCGAGCATGCGGGCCAGGGGCTCGACGGCGTCCATGCCCGGGTCGACGACGACGCACTCCTGGCCCGGCCCGGAGGCGACGGCGTAGCAGTTGGTGCCGAACGCGCCGGCGGGGAACGAGCGGATGAGCACCCGTGCAGGTTACGCGGGGCTCCCCGCCGCACCCGGCGCTGCCAGGGATCGCCCAGCCCCGGCACCTAGACTCGCACCCCGACCAGCGCCGCCGCCCGCCGCACCCGGCCGTGCACCGCGCCCCGTCCGCCGAGGAGTCCGCCCCCGTGCCCACGAACAAGCAGCGCCGGGAAGCCGCGCAGCGCCACCTGCAGCGCCAGCTGGAGCGCCGCACCGAGCAGGCGAAGAAGCGCCGCCGCAACCTGGGGCTGCTGCTCACCGCGATCGCCGTCGTCGCGATCGTGGGCGCCGCGCTGCTCATCACCAACGTGTTCGGCGGGGACGACGAGACCGACGACCTGGCGGCCGACCCGACGACCCCGGCGGCCACCTCGTCAGCGGCGCGCACCACCAACGCCGACGGCACCGTCACCTGCGAGTACCTGCCCGACGAGTCGGGGAACACCAACCTGACCGACGTCGGGACGCCGCCGAACCCGGAGGCCACCCCCACGCAGGGCACCGCCACCCTCCTGATGAGCACGAACCAGGGGGATCTCACCCTCACGCTGGACCGGGCGCAGGCCCCGTGCGCGGCGGCGAGCTTCGTGTACCTGACCGAGCAGGGCTTCTACGACGACACCTCCTGCCACCGGCTGGTGAACGCCGAGACGTTCGGGGTGCTGCAGTGCGGCGACCCGACCGGCACCGGCGCCGGCGGCCCGAGCTACAAGTACGCCGAGGAGGTCACCCCGGACACCACGTACCCGCGGGGCACCGTGGCCATGGCGAAGACCGCCGCGCCCAACAGCACGGGCGGTCAGTTCTTCCTGACCTTCGTCGACACCGAGCTGCCGCCGGAGTACACCGTGGTCGGCTCGATCGACGAGGCGGGGCTGGCCGTGCTCGACGAGGTGGCCGCCGGTGGGGTCCAGGGCGCGGACGGCCCCGGCGACGGCGCGCCGAACATCCCGGTGACGATCGAGGACATGGCCGTCGTCGGCTGAGGCGCGGCGCCGCCGTCGGGCGCCGGCACGTCCTGGCTCACCTGGCAGGGTCCTGGCTCAGCGTCGACGGTGAGCCAGGACCCCGGACGATCAGGTGACCTGATCATCGGGGGCCGACCCGGTCCGGCGGTCGCCGTGCGGGCTGCGGCTACGCCGTGACGCGCTCGACGTCGAAGACGCCGTCCACGTTGCGCACCGTCTGCAGCACCGCGCCCAGGTGCGCCGGGTCCGCCAGCTCGAAGGTGAACCGGCTGATGGCCACGCGGTCGCGGCTGGTCTGCACCGACGCCGAGAGGATGTTGACCCGCTCGTCGGCCAGCGCCTTGGTCACGTCGGAGAGCAGCCGGTGCCGGTCGAGGGCCTCCACCTGGATGGCCACGAGGAACACCGACCCCGGCGACGACGCCCACTCGACCTCGACCAGACGTTCAGGCTTGCTGCGCAGGTCCCCGGCGTTGGTGCAGTCGGTCCGGTGCACGCTCACGCCGCCGCCGCGGGTCACGAACCCAAGGACGTCGTCGCCGGGGACCGGGGTGCAGCACTTGGCGAGCTTGGCCCAGACGTCGGTCATGCCGTGCACGACGATGCCCGGGTCGCCACCGGCCGAGCGGCGCGCCACCGGCCGGCGGGTGGGGATCGCGGTCTCGGCGATGTCCTCGGTCGCGCCCTCGCTGCCGCCGAGCGCGGCCATGAGCTTCTCGACCACGGAGGCCGCGGAGAGCTGGTTCTCCCCCACCGCGGCGTAGAGGGCGGTGACGTCGGCGAACCGCAGGTCCTTGGCCAGCGTCGACAGCGCCTCGCCGCCGAGCAGCCGCTGCAGCGGTAGCCCGGCCTTGCGCATCGCGCGGGTCAGCGACTCCTTGCCGGCGTCGACGGCGTCCTCGCGGCGCTCCTTGGTGAACCACTGGCGGATCTTGGTACGGGCGCGGGAGGAGCCGACGAAGGTCAGCCAGTCCTTCGAGGGGCCGGCCGTGGGCGACTTCGAGGTGAAGATCTCGACGACGTCGCCGTTGCTGAGCTTGCTGTCGAGCGACACGAGCGAGCCGTTCACGCGGGCGCCGATGGTGCGGTAGCCGACCTCGGTGTGCACCGCGAAGGCGAAGTCGACGGGCGTGGAGTCCCCGGGCAGGCTCACCACGTCGCCCTTGGGCGTGAAGACGAAGACCTCCTGCGGCCCCAGGTCGTAGCGCAGGGTCTCGAGGAACTCCCCCGGCTCCTGGGCCTCCCGCTGCCAGTCCAGCAGCTGGCGCAGCCACAGCATGTCGTCGGGCGAGCCGGCCTTGGGCGGCGCACCGCTCTCCCCCGCGGCCGGCTTGCCCCCGGCGCGGGCCTTCTCCTTGTACTTCCAGTGCGCCGCGATGCCGTACTCGGCGGTGCGGTGCATGTCGTGGGTGCGGATCTGCAGCTCGACCGGCTTGCCCTGCGGCCCGATGACGGTCGTGTGCAGCGACTGGTACATGTTGAACTTCGGCATCGCCACGAAGTCCTTGAAGCGGCCCGGCACCGGCTGCCAGTGGGCGTGCATGATGCCGAGCGCGGCGTAGCAGTCGCGCACCGAGTCGACCAGGATGCGGATGCCGACGAGGTCCCAGATGTCGGTGAAGTCCCGGCCGCGGACGATCATCTTCTGGTAGATCGAGTAGTAGTGCTTCGGCCGCCCGGTGACGACCGCGTCGATCTTGGCCGCCTTCAGCTGCTCGGTCACCGACGCGGCGACCTCGGCCAGGTAGGTGTCGCGGGAGGGGGCCCGCTCCGCCACCAGCCGCACGATCTCGTCGTAGCGCTTGGGGTAGAGCGTGGCGAACGCGAGGTCCTCCAGCTCCCACTTGATCGTGTTCATGCCCAGCCGGTGGGCCAGCGGGGCGAGGATCTCGAGCGTCTCGCGCGCCTTCTTCTCCTGCTTCTCGGGCGGGAGGAAGCGCAGCGTGCGCATGTTGTGCAGCCGGTCGGCCAGCTTGATGACCAGCACCCGCGGGTCGCGGGACATCGCCACGATCATCTTGCGGATCGTCTCGGCCTGGGCGGCGTCACCCAGCTTCACCTTGTCGATCTTGGTGACCCCATCGACCAGGTGGGCGACCTCCGAGCCGAAGTCGGTGGTGATCGTCTCCAGGGTGACGCCGGTGTCCTCGACCGTGTCGTGCAGCAGCGCCGCGATCAGGGTGGTCGTGTCCATCCCGAGGCCGGCGAGGATGGTGGCGACGGCGAGCGGGTGGGTGATGTAGGGGTCGCCGCTCTTGCGCTTCTGGCTGCTGTGCGCGGTCTCGGCGACGTCGTAGGCGCGTTGCAGCAGCGCCAGGTCGGCCTTGGGGTGGCTCTGCCGGTGCAGCGACGCCAGTGGCTCGAGCACGGGGCGCACCAGGCCGCTGCGCTGCCCGGCGACGATCCGCCGGGCGAGGCGGTCGCGCACCCGCCGGCGGGGGGTGCCGAGGTCGGCGTCGGGCGGGTCGGCGCCGACGTCGTCGGGACGGCGGACCGCGGGCCGCTCGGGCAGCGGGCTGCGGACCGGCGCCTCACCCACTGCATCGGCGACGGCCCCACCGGAGACCGCACCGGGCCGCGCCACAGCCGCGTCGGCGGCTACTTCGGAGGCCACGGGCGACTCCTGCGGCTGGCAGAGGGGGGACCCCCACCATGCTAGCCGGACCGCGCCCGCCGCCGCCCGGGCGGCGAGCGGGTTCTCCCTCGGTCAGGTGGTCCAGAGTGCGTGCACCGGGTGCGGTGCCAGGAGCTGCCGCCCTCCGAGGGCGTCCAGCTCGACGACCACCGAGATCGCCGCCACGACGCCGCCGAGCTGCTCGACCAGCGCCACGGCGGCGCCGAGCGTGCCGCCGGTGGCGAGCACGTCGTCGACGAGCAGCACCCGCTGACCGGGGCGGACCGAGTCCGCGTGCAGCTCCAGCGTCGCCGTCCCGTACTCCAGGGTGTAGTCGGCGGACACCCGCTCGCGCGGCAGCTTGCCCGCCTTGCGGATGGGCACCACGCCGACCCCGGCGTCGAGCGCCACCGCCGCGGCCAGCAGGAACCCGCGCGCCTCCACCCCGGCGACGACGTCGAACGGCCGCGGACCGGACCCGTGCGGCGCCGCCAGCCCGTCGACCATGCGCCGGAAGGCGGGCCCGTCGGCGAAGACCGGGGTCAGGTCGCGGAAGACGATGCCCGGTTCCGGGTGGTCGGGGACGTCGACGGTGAGGGAGGCGATGAGCTCGTCGAGCGGCTGCACGACCGGGGCCGCGCTCACCGGCGCCGCTTGCCCGACGGCCGGCTGGAACCGGGGCGCTGCGGGCGGGCACCCGGCCGCGGGGCGGCGCTGGCGCCCCGCGGCGCGTCCGGCCGCACCGACGGCGGCGACTCGACGACGACGTCGGCGGTGACGGCACCGGGCAGCTCGGAGGCCGCGGCCGCGCCGGTGCTCCGGCGCCGGCGGGCACTGGCCACGGGGCCAGCTGGGACGGCGACGCCGTCGGCCCGCGCGGCCGAGGAGCGCCTGGCCAGCACCCGCCGGCGCAGCGCCTGCTGGGCCGGCTCGCGCTCCTTGAGGTCGGCGACGATCGGCGTGGCGAGCACGATCGACGAGTAGGTACCGGCGGCCAGGCCCACGAAGAGCACGAGGGCCAGGTCCTTGAGGGTGCCCACGCCGAGCAGGCCGGCACCCACGAAGAGCAGTCCGGCGACCGGGAGCAGCGCGATGACCGAGGTGTTGATCGACCGCATCAACGTCTGGTTGACGGCGAGGTTGGCCGCCTCGCCCCAGGTCATGCGGGCGCTGCGCTCCAGGTCGCGGGTGTTCTCGTCGACCTTGTCGAACACGACGACGGTGTCGTACAGGGAGAAGCCGAGGATCGTGAGGAAGCCGATGACCGTCGACGGCGTGACCTCGAAGCCGACCAGGGCGTACACCCCGGCGGTGACGACGATGTCGTGCACGAGCGCGGCCATGGCGCCGACGGCCATCTTCGGCTGGAAGCGCACGGCGAGGAAGAGCACGACGGCGACGAGGAAGACCGCCAGCGCCACGAGCGCCTGGTCGGTGATGTCCTGGCCCCACTCCGCGCTGACCGACTCCGGGCTGACCTGCTGCGGGGCGATGCCGACGGCCTCGGCCATCTCCTCCACCACGGCGCGCTCGGTCTCGTTGTCCAGTTGCGAGGTGCGGATGAGCAGCGTGTTGCCGCCGACGACCTGGGCGGAGGCGACACTGGCGCCGGCGTCCTCCGCCGCGGCACGCGCCTGCTGCAGCTGCTGCTCGGTGCCGGGCAGCCGGAAGCTGTTGCCGCCCTCGAAGTCGATGCCGAAGTTGAACCCGCGGAAGACCATCGAGAGCAGGCACAGCAGCACCACGACCGCGGTGATCCGGTAGATCAGGCGGCTGCGACCGACGACGTCCAGGCCGGCCTCGCCGTTGTAGAGCCGGTGGGCCAGTCCGCCGCGTCCGCCGGGCGCGGCCGGGGTGGCGGCGTCGTCGTCGCTGCCCGGGTCCTGGGGGAGCCCGGCGTCGGCGAGCGCCTCCTCGCCGGTGCTCACCGGCGGCTGCTCGGAGGTCGGCTCGGCCGGGTCCGTCGGGCGGGTCATGAGGTGCTCCTGTCCTGCCGGCCGCCGACCGCGGCGGTGGCACCGACGAGTTCCCGCGCCGGTGCGGCGGGGCCCGTGCGACGGGTGTGCTCCACCCGGCCGAGGCCCGAGAACCGGTTCTTGCCGAAGTTCTTGAACCGGGAGAGCACGGCCATGAGCGGGTGGGTGAAGAGGAAGACGACGACGAGGTCGAGCACCGTCGACATGCCGAGGGTGAAGGCGAAGCCCTTCACGTCGCCGATGGCGAGCAGGTACAGGATCGCCGCGGCCAGGAAGCTGACCGCGTCCGCGGACAGGATGGTGCGCCGCGCCCGGACCCAGGCCCGGGGAACCGCCGACCGCAGCGACCGGCCCTCGCGGATCTCGTCCTTGAGCCGCTCGAAGTACACGACGAAGGAGTCGGCGGTGATGCCGATCGAGACGATGAACCCGGCGATGCCGGCGAGGCTGAGGGTGAAGCCGATCTCCCGCCCCAGCAGGATCAGGCAGGCGTAGACCACCACCGCCGAGAGGATCAGGCTGGCGATCATCACGAGGCCGAGCAGGCGGTAGTAGACCAGCGCGTACACGAAGACCAGCGCGATGCCGAGGGCGCCCGCGATGAGGCCTGCCTCCAGCTGCTCCTCGCCGAGCTCGGTGGAGATCGACTGGGCGGTGGCCTGGGTGAAGGTCAGCGGCAGGGCGCCGTACCGGAGCTGGTTGGCCAGCTCGGTGGCCGACTCCTGGTCGAAGCTGCCCTGGATCGTGGTCTGGCCGTTGATGGCGCCCTGGATGGTGGGTGCGGAGACGACCCGGCCGTCCAGGGTGAAGGCCACGTTCGACCCCACGTTGGCCGCGGTGTAGTTGGCCCACGTCTCCCGCCCGCCGGACCGGAAGTCGAGCAGGACGATCCAGCTGCCGTCGGTCGGGTGGGTGGCGGCGTTGGCGTCGTCGATCTCGGTGCCCTCGATGATCGTGGGGCCGAGCAGGTACTTGACGGTGCCGTCCTCGCTGCACGCGGCCACGAAGTCCTCGGGCCGGGTCACCTCGCCCAGCAGCTCCTCCGCGTCGCAGGTCAGCGTCGCGAACTCGGCGGCGGCCTCCTCCTGCGTGACGGCGGGGGCGTCCGGGTCGGGCAGCGTGGGGTCGGCGACGGCGCCGTCGCCGGTCGCCGGGTCCTCCGCCGCGTCGCCGGTGTCCTCCGCGGCGCTCCCGTCGGCCGTCTCCCCCTCGATCGCCTCGGCGTCGGTGCCGGGCTCCTCCTCGGCGGGGCCGGCGGGGGCCACCTCCAACACGGGCCGGAAGCGCAGCTGCGCCGTGGCACCGAGCTCCCGGGCCTGTTCGCCGTCGTCCCCGGGCACCGAGATGATGATGTTGGAGTCGCCCTCGGTGACCACCGAGGCCTCGGCGACGCCGAGGCCGTTCACCCGCTGCTCGATGATCCGGCGGGCCAGCTCCAGGTCCTCCTGGGCCGGCGCTTGGCCGTCTGGGGTGCGGGCGGTCAGGGTCACCGTCGTGCCGCCGCGCAGGTCGAGGCCGAGCTGCGGCGTCCGGGTGTCCCCGGTGAAGAAGACCAGCCCGTAGAGCAGGGCGACGATCAGCACGAACGCGCCGAAGTAGCGCCCCGCGGGCAGGGTGCGGTTGGCCACGGAGGTCCCCCGGGTCAGACCGTGCCGTCGGCCGGGCGCGCGGGGTCCTCGTCGGACGGCGCGGTCCCGGCCGGGCGGCGGACCTCGAGGATCGCCTGGCGGGCGAAGGTCGCCACGACACCCGGCGCGATCTCGAGGTCGATGGTGGTCTCACCGACCCCGGCCACCGTGCCGTGCATGCCGCTGGTCGTCATGACCGGGGTGCCGACGGTCAGGGAGGCCAGCAGAGCCGCGTGCTGCTCCTGCATCTTCTTGCGCTGTCGCGCGGGCAGCACGAACAGCACGACGGCCAGCAGGGCCAGCATGATCAGCGGGAAGTACTCCACGACAGGTGTGCCTCTCTTCCGCGACTGGTTGCTCGCGGTGGGTGCGGCCCGGGACGGGACCGCTCGGGTGCATCGGTTGCCGTACGCACGGCGACCAGGCGGGACGCGCACGGCCCGGCCTGCGAGTTGCGCGCCAGCGTCCGGGAGTCTAGGCGTCGAACAGGGTCTCTGACGACGACCCCGGTGCCTGTGGGTCTGCTGTGACCCGGCCGAGCGCGCCGCCGCCGGCCGGCAGCGGCCGGCCGAGGTGCGCCCAGGCGGCCTCGGTCGCGACCCGCCCGCGCGGCGTGCGGGCCAGCAGCCCGGCGCGCACCAGGAACGGCTCGCACACCTCCTCCACCGTGTGCGGCTCCTCGCCGACGGCCACCGCCAGGGTGGCGACGCCGACCGGCCCGCCACCGAACTTGCCGACCAGCGCGTCCAGCACCTCCCGGTCCAGCCGGTCCAGGCCCAGGTGGTCGACGTCGTACAGGGCCAGCGCGGCCTCGGCGACCTCGCGGGTCACCCGGCCGTCGGCCTCCACCTCGGCGTAGTCGCGCACCCGGCGCAGCAGCCGGTTGGCGATGCGCGGGGTCCCGCGGGAGCGCCCCGCGATCTCCGCCGACCCCTCGTTGGTCAGCTCCACCCCGAGCAGCGCCGCGCTGCGGGCCAGCACCCGCTGCAGGTCGGCCGGCTCGTAGAACTCCATCTGGCCGACGAAGCCGAACCGGTCCCGCAGCGGGCCGGTGAGCAGCCCGGCGCGGGTGGTGGCGCCGACCAGCGTGAACGGGTTGATCTCCAGCGGGATCGCCGTCGCCCCGGGGCCCTTGCCGACGACGACGTCGACCCGGAAGTCCTCCATCGCCATGTAGAGCAGTTCCTCGGCGGGGCGGGCGATGCGGTGGATCTCGTCGATGAAGAGGACGTCGCCGGGGGCCAGGTTCGACAGCATCGCGGCGAGGTCGCCGGACCGCTCGATCGCCGGCCCGCTGGTGATCTTCACCGAGGTGCCCAGCTCGGAGCCGATGATCAGCGCCAGGCTGGTCTTCCCCAGCCCGGGCGGGCCGGAGAGCAGGACGTGGTCGGGCGTGCGGCCACGGCGGCGCGCCCCCTCGAGCACCAGCGCCAGCTGGCGGGCGACCTTGGGCTGGCCGATGAAGTCGTCGAGCGAGTGCGGGCGCAGCGCCGACTCGACGACCCGCTCCTCGTCCCCCGCCTGCGGCGACACCGACCACTCCGGCGCCGCCTCGGCGGCCAGCTCACCGGTCAGCGACCGGTCGAACGGCGCGGTCACGACCTACCCAGCAGCTGGAGCGCCCGCCGCAGCAGCACCGCGACCTCCACGCTCCCCGTCGCCGCGAGCTGCTCGTCGGCCACCGGGGCCAGCTGGGCGACCGCCCCCTCGGCCTCCTTGCCGCTCCACCCCAGCCCGACGAGGGCCGAGGTGAGCTGGTCCCGCCACGGGGCCACCGGCGTGACCGACGGCAGCCCGGCGGGCGCCGGCGCGTCCAGCGAGGTGTCGGTGCTGGTCGAGCCGAGGCGGTCGCGCAGCTCGAGGATGAGCCGCTCGGCCCCCTTCTTGCCGATGCCGGGGACCTGCATGAGCGCCTTGACGTCGGCCATCGAGACGGCGCGGCGGACCTCCCGCGGCGGGTGGATGGCCAGCACCGCCTGGGCCAGCCGCGGCCCGACGCCGTTCGCCGTCTGCAGCAGCTCGAACAGCTGGCGCTCGTCGTCGTCGGCGAAGCCGTAGAGGGTGAGCGAGTCCTCGCGCACGACCAGGCTGGTGGCCAGCCGGGCGGCCTCCCCCACCTGCAGCCGGGCGATCGTCCCCGGGGTGCACTGCACCGCCAGGCCGATCCCGCCGACCTCGACGACGGCGCCGTCGGGCCCCACCGCGGCCACCCGGCCGTGCACGCTGGCGATCATCGGGCCGCCACCCCCGTCCACCGGGGCAGCGTGCCGGTGGACCGCACCGGCGCGCCGATCCCGCCGGCGATCGCGGCGGTCCGCAGCCGCTGCTGCGCCGGGCCGCGCCACGCGTGGCAGACCGCCAGCGCCAGGGCGTCGGCGGCGTCGGCCGGCTTGGGGGCGGTGGCGAGCCCCAGGACCCGGGTGACCATGAGGGTGACCTGCTCCTTGTCCGCGCGGCCGTTGCCCGAGATCGCCGCCTTCACCTCGCTGGGCGTGTGCCAGGCGACCGGGCGGTCGGCCTGGGCGGCGGCCAGCGCGGCGACGCCCGCCGCCTGCGCCGTGCCCGTCGCCGTGCCCTTGTTGTTCTGGGTGAACACCCGCTCGATCGCCACGACGTCGGGACGGTGCTCGCGCAACAGCGCCGTGACGGCGGTGTGCAGCTCGAGCAGCCGCAGCTCGAGGTCGAGCTCGGCCATGGTGCGGACCACGCCGACGCCGACCGCCGTCGGCCGCGCCCCCGGGCGCCCGTCGACCACGCCCCACCCGCACCGGGTGAGGCCCGGGTCGATACCGAGCACCCGCATCGTCACGCTCCCGTCAGCCGAACTGGTGTTCGACCGAGGCTAACCGCAGCCCCCGACCGGACCCCGTCAACACGCCAGGTGATCTGACGAATCGGCACCGGGGTCCTTCTAGGCGTCGGCGGTGACCTTCTCCATGACGTCGTCGGGCACCTCGTAGTTGGCGTAGACGTTCTGCACGTCGTCGAGGTCCTCGAGGGCGTCGATGAGCTTGAAGACCTTGGTCGCCCCGTCCTCGTCGAGCTCCACCTGGACGCTGGGCAGGAAGCCGGCGTCGGCCGAGTCGTACTCGATACCGGCCTCCTGCAGCGCGGTGCGCACGGCCACCAGGTCACCGGGCTCGCAGATGACCTCGAGCGTGTCGCCCAGGTCGCGCACCTCCTCGGCGCCGGCGTCCAGCACCGCCATCAGCACGCTGTCCTCGTCGACGTCGCCGGACTTCGGCACCACGACCACGCCCTTGCGGGAGAAGAGGTAGGAGACCGAGCCGGGGTCGGCCATCGACCCGCCGTTGCGGGTCATGGCGGTGCGGACCTCCATGGCCGAGCGGTTCTTGTTGTCGGTGAGGCACTCGATGAGCACCGCGACACCGCCGGCCGCGTAGCCCTCGTAGGTGATGCCCTGGTAGTCGACGCCACCGGCCTCGGCGCCCGATCCGCGCTTGACCGCGCGGTCGATGTTGTCGTTGGGCACCGAGCTCTTCTTCGCCTTCTGGATGGCGTCGAAGAGCGTCGGGTTGCCGGCGGGGTCACCGCCGCCCGTGCGGGCGGCGACCTCGATGTTCTTGATCAGCTTGGCGAAGAGCTTGCCGCGCTTGGCGTCGATCCCGGCCTTCTTGTGCTTGGTCGTCGCCCACTTGGAGTGGCCGCTCACGGCTCTCCCCTCTCTGCGTCGGCCAGGTGAGCGCGCACGATGTCGACGAACAGCGCGTGCACCCGGCGGTCCCCGGTCAGCTCGGGGTGGAAGCTGGTGGCCACCACGTCGCCCTGGCGGACCGCGACGATCCTACCGTCGGCCGCACCGCCCACGACCCGCCCGAGGACCTGCACCCCCGGGCCGGCCTCCTCCACCCACGGCGCGCGGATGAAGACGGCGTGCAGCGGGCCCCCGCCCAGCCCGTCCAGCTCGACCCGGGTCTCGAAGGAGTCGGCCTGCCGGCCGAAGGCGTTCCGCCGGACCGTCACGTCCAGCCCGCCGACGGTCGGCTGCCCCGGCGGGGCGCCGACCAGCCGGTCGGCGAGCAGGATCATGCCCGCGCAGGTCCCGTAGGCGGGCAGCCCCGCGCGCACCGCCGCGCGCAGCGGCTCGAGCAGACCGAACCGCCCGGCCAGGGTCCCCATCGTCGTCGACTCCCCGCCGGGGACGACGATCCCGTCGACGCCGGCCAGCTCCTCCGGCCGGCGCACCGGCCGCGGCTCGGCCCCCTCGGCCCGCAGCACCGCGAGGTGCTCGCGGACGTCGCCCTGCAGCGCCAGCACCCCGATGACGGGGGCGGTCACCACCCGCGGGTGGCGTAGCGCTCGGCCGCCGGCAGCGTCGAGACGTCGATCCCGACCATCGGCTCGCCCAGCCCGCGCGAGACCTTGGCGATCACGTCGGGGTCGTCGGAGAACGTCGTCGCCTGCACGATGGCCGCCGCCCGCTGCGCCGGGTCGCCGGACTTGAAGATGCCCGAGCCGACGAACACGCCCTCGGCGCCCAGCTGCATCATCATCGCCGCGTCGGCCGGGGTGGCGATGCCACCGGCGGTGAACAGCACCACCGGCAGCTTGCCGAGCCGGGCCACCTCGGCCACCAGGTCGTACGGCGCCCGCAGCTCCTTGGCGGCCACGAAGAGCTCGCTCTCGTCGAGGGTGCCCAGCGCCTTGATGCCGGCCCGGATCGACCGCATGTGCCGGGTGGCCTCCACGACGTTGCCGGTGCCGGCCTCGCCCTTGGACCGGATCATCGCCGCGCCCTCGGAGATGCGCCGCAGCGCCTCGCCGAGGTCGGTGGCGCCGCAGACGAACGGCACGGTGAACGCGTGCTTGTCGATGTGGTGCGCCTCGTCCGCGGGGGTGAGCACCTCGGACTCGTCGATGTAGTCCACACCGAGGGACTGCAGCACCTGCGCCTCGACGAAGTGGCCGATGCGGGCCTTGGCCATCACGGGGATGGAGACGGCGTCGACGATCCCCTGGACCATGTCCGGGTCGCTCATCCGCGCGATGCCGCCCTGGGCGCGGATGTCGGCCGGCACCCGCTCCAGCGCCATCACCGCCACGGCGCCGGCGTCCTCGGCGATCCGGGCCTGCTCCGGCGTGACGACGTCCATGATGACGCCGCCCTTGAGCTGCTCGGCCATGCCGCGCTTCACGCGGTCGGTACCGGTCCGGGCGACGGACGGGTCGGGCTGCGTCGTCACAGGTTTCCGCCTTGGGGTCGAGAACGGGGGTCCCCCACCCTACGGGCGTCAGCCGGCGAGGCGGCCGGCCACGTCGGCGTCCTTGGTCACGTCGCCCAGGCGGTCGTCGATGTCGAAGTAGCGCGGCAGCGGGCGCGTGCGGTGCAGGCCCGCCCAACGGGGGAAGCGCCGGCCGCGCAGCTCGCGGGTGTCGCGCACGGCGTCGTTGTAGAACCGGCGGGCCAGGGCGACCCGCGTCTGGGTGCCCGCCAGGTCCGCGCGCAGCGCCGCGGGGACGCCCGGCAGGCCGGGCGGCAGCTCGCGCAGCTGGTGCCCGAGCGCGTTCTCCGCCAGCTCGCGGTCCCCCGCGTCGCGGGCCGCGCGCGCCTCCGCTGCGTGCGACACCAGGCCGAGCCGGACCTCGGCGGCGAGGGCCGCTGGGTGGTGGCGGGCCAGCTCCTCGGCGAGCCCGGCGCGGCGCTGCAGCTGGGCGTCCAGCGTCGCCCAGGCCCGGTCGACCCGGGCGTCCAGCCGCCGCAGCCGGGTGAGCGTCCAGCCGGTCCAGACCACCAGGAGCAGGAGCACTCCGGCGGCGAGCAGCAACCAGGCCAGGGACGTCACGGTCCCCGAGGCTAGCGGCGCGGCCGCCGTATGCGGGGAGGTCCGGCCGCGGTGCCTGTCGGCGGCACGCCGGGGAACTCGTCCTCGGGCGCCGCGGTCACCACGCCGCCGCCGGGCGGCAGGACGGTCTCGTACACCGCCAGGACGCGGCGGGCGAGCACCTGCCAGTCGTAGCGCGCGGCCACCTGGGAGCCGCGCGCGGCGAGCTCGGCGCGCCGGGCGGGGTCGGCGAGCAGGTCCGCGAGCGCCCGGCCGAGCGCGGCCGGGTCGTCGCGTCGCACCACGACTCCCGCGGCCCCGTCGTCCAGCACCCGGACGAAGGCGTCCAGGTCGCTGGCGACGAGGGGCGCCCCGGCGGCCATCGCCTCGATGAGGATCACGCCGAACGACTCACCGAGCAGGTTGGGTGCGCAGTAGACGTCCACGCTCCGCAGCAGCGCCGCCTTGTCCGCCTCCGAGACCTCCCCGAGCAGGGTCACGTGCGGCCGCAGCTCGGTGCCCACCATGGACCACAGCTGGTCGGCGTCACCGCGTCCGGCGATGAGCAGCCGCACCGCCGGGTGGGTCCGGACGACGGTGCGCAGCGCCGCCAGCAGCACCGGCAGCCCCTTGCGGGGCTCGTCGAACCGCCCGACGAAGCCGATGGTGGGCGGGGCGCCCGTCCCCCGGCCGTAGCCGGGCAGCGGCGGCCCGTCGGCGAAGAACGGCACGTGCACGCCGTTGGGGATGATGACGGCGTCGCCCCCCAGGTGCTCGACCTGCACGCGCCGGGCGAAGTCGGAGACGGCGATCCGGCCGCTGATCTTCTCCAGCCAGGGCCGCGTCATGGGGCCGACGGCAGCCAGCCACTTGGAGCGGGTCGTCGCCGCGTGGAAGGTCGCCACGATCGGCCCGGTCGCGATCATGCAGACCAGCAGGGACACCGACGGGGTCGCCGGCTCGTGCACGTGGACGACGTCGAACCGGCCCTCCCGGAGCCAGCGGCGCACCCGCGCGGCCGACACGGGGCCGAACTGGAGGCTCGCCATCGAGCCGTTGTACGGGACCGGGACGGTGCGGCCGGCGAAGGTGACGAAGGGGTCGGTGACCGACTCCTCGTGCTGCGCGGGCGTGAGCACCTCCACGTGGTGGCCCATCCCGCGCAGCGTCACGGCGAAATCGCGCACGTGGTACTGGACACCACCGGGGACGTCCCAGCGGTAGGGGCAGACCAGGCCGATGCGCATCAGTCCGCGCCCCCCCGGCCGGGCGCGACCGGATCGGCCGGCACGTCGGGCCAGATCCGGCCGAGCATGTGCCAGTCCTCGGGACGCTCGGCGATCCCGGCGGCGAACACGTCGGCCACCTGCTGCATCGCCGTCCCCACCCGGTCGGCGAGCCGGCCGGGACCCCGGACCGGCACCTCGGGCGAGATGCACATCCGCCACCCGGTCGCGGTGAACTGGCAGACCGCCGGCACGAGGGCGGCACCGGTGCGCTCGGCCAGCAGCGCCGCGCCACCGGGCATGGTGGCCGCCCGGCCGAAGAACGTCACCGGGACACCGCCGGCACCGAGGTTGCGGTCGACCAGCAGGCAGGCCACGCCGCCGTCGGCCAGCCACTCGCGCAGGACCTCCGAGCTCGGCCGCTCCCCACCGGTGAGCGGCACCACCCGGAAGCCCAGGGACTCGCGGTAGTCGAGGAACCGCCGGTACAGCGACTCGGGGCGCAGCCGCTCGGCGACGGTCATGAAGGGGCCGTCCAGCCAATCGGTGAACCAGGCGCCGGCCGCGTCCCAGTTGCCGCTGTGCGGCAGGGCGGCGATCACCCCGCGCCCCTCGGCACGGGCGCGCGCGATGTGCTCGATCCCGGGGACCACGCTGTCGCGCCGGATCCGCTCCGCGGTCAGCGTCGGCAGCCGGAAGGCCTCCTGCCAGTAGCGGGCGTAGGACCGCATCGCCCGGCGGGTCAGCTCCGCGAGCTCCGGCTCGGACAGCCGCCCGCCGGTCACCACCCGCAGGTTGGCGCGCAGCTGGCGGACGCCCCGGCCGTCGCGACCGGCGGCCCACTCCCCCGCCCGGTCGAACAGTGACCGCGCGGCCGGCTCCGGGAGCATGCGCACCGCCCGCCACCCCGCTGCGTACCCCGCGTCGGACAGCCGACCGGCCAGCCGCTCCCGAGCGCCGCTCACGGTTCGATCCGCCGTCCGTCCGCGGACCGCTTCACCGCCAGCACCCGCTGGGCCACCGTGACGGCGCTGCCGGCCAGCAGCACCCACAACGCCACGTGGACGGCGTACGGGATGCCCAGCCCGGTGAAGCCGGTGCCGGTCAGCACCAGGATCAGCCGCTCCGTCCGCTCGACGACGCCGACGTCGCAGGACAGCCCCATCCCCTCGGCCCGCGCCTTGATGTAGGAGGTGAGGACGCCCAGCACCAGGCAGAGCAGCGCGAGCAGGACGAGGAGCCGGTTGTCCCCGCTCCCGGCGAACCACCAGATCAGCGCGCCGAAGATGGCGGCGTCGGCGGCGCGGTCACCGGTGGAGTCCAGCACGGCACCGAAGACCGAGCCGCCGCCGCGCAGGCGGGCCAGCGCGCCGTCGAGCATGTCCAGCAGCACGAAGACCGTGACGGTGAACGCCCCCCAGAAGAGGTGCCCGGTCGCGATGAGCCCGGCGGCGCCGGCGATCGCCCCGACGGTCCCGGTGATCGTGACCATGTCCGGGGTGACCCCGAGCCGGGCCAGCCGCACGGCCAGCGGGTTGACCACCTTGGCCACCACGGGGCGGGCGTTGACGCCGAGCACTCAGGCCTCCGGGCTCGTGGCGTGGTGGTCCGCCCAGGCGGCGGCGAGCAGGGCGCGCGTCTCCCCCAGCACCTGCGGGAGCACGCGGGTGAGCCCGATGACCGGCATGAAGTTGGTGTCCCCGCCCCAGCGCGGCACGGCGTGCTGGTGCAGGTGGTCGGCGATGCCGGCGCCGGCGACGGAACCCTGGTTCATCCCGATGTTGAAGCCGTGCGCACCGGTCACCGCCCGCACCACCCGCATCGCCGTCTGCGTGAAGGCGCCGAGCTCGGCGACCTCCGCCGGCGTGAGGTCCGTGTAGTCGGGCACGTGCCGGTACGGCACCAGCATGAGGTGGCCGGCGTTGTAGGGGTACAGGTTGAGGACGGCGAAGACCGTCTCCCCCCGCGCCACGACCAGCCCGGCGGCGTCCTCCAGGGTGGGGATGACGCAGAACGGGCAGTCGTGCGCGCCCGTCGGCTTCCCCTCCCCGCGGATGTAGGCCATGCGGTAGGGCGTCCACAGGTGCTCGAACACCGTCGCCGGACCGCCGTCGTCGGAGGAGACCGCCACCCGGTACGGCTCGTGCGGCTCTCCGGTCATCCGGGGACCGCCGCGGTGTCCGCCGTCGGGTCGGCGTTGGTCCGGGCCGCGACCCAGGCCGCGACGAACTCGACGGCGTCGTCGACCAGCACACCGTTGCGCTGGCTGCCGTCGCGGAAGCGGAAGGAGACCGCGCCGGCGTCGGCGTCGGTGGCCCCGGCGATGAGGACGAAGGGGACCTTCTGCTTGCTCGCCGTCCGGATCTTCTTCTGCATCCGGTCGTCGGAGTCGTCGATCTCCACCCGCAGGCCGCGGGCGCGCAGCTTCAGCGCGACGTCGGTGAGGTAGGGCACCTGCTCGTCGGTGACCGGGATGCCGACGACCTGGACCGGGGCCAGCCACGCCGGGAAGGCGCCCGCGTAGTGCTCGGTGAGGACGCCGAAGAAGCGCTCGATCGAGCCGAACTTCGCCGAGTGGATCATCACCGGCTGCTGGCGGCCGCCGTCGGCGGAGGTGTACTCCAGGCCGAAGCGGGCCGGCTGGTTGAAGTCGTACTGGATCGTCGACATCTGCCAGGTCCGGCCGATGGCGTCGCGGGCCTGCACGGAGATCTTCGGCCCGTAGTAGGCCGCCCCGCCCGGATCGGGCACCAGTTCCAGGCCGGTCTCCTTCGCCGCCTCCTCGAGGACGGCGGTGGCGACCGCCCACTCCTCGTCGGACCCGATGAACTTGTCGGACGCGTCGCGGGTGGACAGCTCCAGGAAGTAGTCGTCCAGCCCGAAGTCGCGCAGGAGGCCCAGCACGAACGCCAGCAGGTGCCGGATCTCCCCGGGCGCCTGCTCGGGGGTGACGTAGCTGTGCGAGTCGTCCTGGGCGAAGCCCCGCACCCGGGTCAGGCCGTGCACGACGCCGGACTGCTCGTAGCGGTAGACCGAGCCGAACTCGAACAGCCGCAGCGGGAGCTCGCGGTAGGACCGCCCGCGCGACCGGAAGATCAGGTTGTGCATCGGGCAGTTCATGGCCTTGAGGTAGTACTTCGCGTTGTCCAGGTCCATGCCCGGGAACATGGTCTCCTCGTAGTACGGGAGGTGCCCGGAGGTCTCGAACAGCCCGCTCTTGCTGATGTGCGGGGTGCCGACGTAGTCGAAGCCCTCCTCCAGGTGCCGGCGCCGGACGTAGTCCTCCATCTCCCGCTTGATCACCCCGCCCTTGGGGTGGAAGACGGGCAGCCCGGAGCCGATCTCGTCCGGGAAGCTGAACAGGTCCAGCTCGACGCCGAGCCGGCGGTGGTCGCGTCGCTCGGCCTCGGCGAGGTGCTCCAGGTAGGCCTTGTGCGCCTCCTTGCTCTCCCAGGCGGTGCCGTAGACGCGCTGCAGCTGCGGGTTCTTCTCGCTGCCCCGCCAGTACGCCGCCGCGCTCCGGGTGAGGCTGAAGGCGGGGATGCTCGACGTCCGCGGCAGGTGCGGGCCGCGGCACAGGTCGGTCCAGACCCGCTCGCCCGACCGCGGGTCGAGGTTGTCGTACATCGTCAGCTGCGCGCCGCCGACCTCGACGTCGGCGCCCTCGGCCGCGGCCCCGACGTCGTCGCCTGCGCCGCCCTTCAGCCCGATGAGCTCGAGCTTGTACGGCTCGTGGGCGAGCTCCCCCTTGGCGTCGTCGTCGCCGATCTCGCGCCGGGCGAAGTACTGCCCGGCCTTCACGATCTCCTGCATGCGCTTCTCGAGCGCCTTCAGGTCCTCGGGGGTGAACGGCCGCTCGGGGTCGAAGTCGTAGTAGAAGCCGTTCTCGACCGGCGGGCCGATGCCCAGGCGAGTGCCCGGGAAGAGGTCCTGCACCGCCTGGGCGAGCACGTGGGCGGCGGAGTGCCGGATGACCGCGCGCCCGTCGGCGCTGGACGCCGCGACGGCCTCGACCTCGGCGTCGGCGTCCGGGGCCCAGGCGAGGTCCTTGAGGTCACCGGTGGCCACGTCGCGGACGACGACGGCGCCGTCGGGGCCCTTGAGCGGGACGCCGGCGGCCTTGAGCGCGTCCTGGGCCGTCGTCCCGGCCGGCACCCGGATCGGTCCGACGGCGGTGGGCGAGGGCTGGGTGGACACGAGCATGCTCCAGGGGATCGAGGAACGGGCGCCCTGAGCCTAGTGCGCCCCCGCGCTCACCCCGGGACGATGCCCAGCCCCGCGGCCACCGCACCCCGCCGGTCGAGGACGCCGGCGATCCGCGCGAAGCTCTCGGGGTCGGCCGGGACGATCCGCACGGCGTCCTTCCCCAGCTCGATGCGCAGCGGCACCGCCTCCGCCCGGGAGACGGCGAACCGGCCGTCGGCGCCGCGGGTGAAGGTGAAGCGGGCGGCCACCGAGTCCTCGGTCGGGTACCCGCGGGTGGCGTGCTCGGCGAGGTGGTTGCCGAGGCCGTAGGCGACCCACTCGCCGCCGATCCGCTCGACCGGCTGCACCACGTGCGCGTGGTGGCCGAGCACGAGGTCGACGTCCGGGGAGCCCAGCAGCGCCCGCGCGGCCGCCTCCTGGGTGGGCGTCGGGTCGTTGTCGTACTCCTGGCAGCAGTGGAGGCTCGCGACGACGACCTCGGCGCCCGCCGCCCGCGCCCGCGCCGCGGCGGCCAGCATGCCGGGCACGTCGGGCAGGGCGGCGACGTCCACCGACCACTCCCGGCCGGCAGGCAGCGGCACGCCGTTGAGGCTGAACGTCGCCGCGACGTGGCCGACGCGCACGCCGTCCACGTCGACGAGCGTCGGCCGGCCGCTCTCCTCCCGACTGCGGTAGGTGCCGGTGTGCCCGATGCCGGCCCCCGCCAGCGTGTCGATCGTGCGGGTGAGCCCGTCGAAGCCGGCGTCCAGCGAGTGGTTGGACGCCGTGGAGCACAGGTCGTACCCCGCGCCGGCCAGCGCGTCGACGATCTCCGGCTGGACGCTGAAGCTCGGGTAGCCGCGGTACGGGCCACCCTCCGGGGCGACCGGCGTCTCCAGGTGGCAGATGGCCAGGTCGGCGTCTCCGATCAGGTCGGCGACGGGCGCGAACACCCCGCTGAAGTCGTACGAGCCGTCGGGCTGCCGGGCACCGGAGGTGAGCGCCCGGCCCTGGTGCACCAGCACGTCGCCGGTCGCGAGCAGCGTGAAGCTCTCGGGCTCGGGCTCGGGCGGCGGTTCCGGGGCCGCAGCGGACGCCCCGGGCCCGGAGACGTCGGCCGGCTCGGCGGGCGCACCGGCCCCGCCACCGCAGCCGGCCAGCAGGAGCACGGCCGCCCCGGCGGCCCCCCAGCGACGCATGGCGCCGACGCTAGAGCAGGACGGCGTCGCCGACGGTCAGCTCGCCGGGCTGTCGCACCTCGGCGTAGACGCCGAGGCAGTGCTTGGGGGTGCGGACCACGGCCAGCTCGGCGGTGCCGATCCGCACCGTGCGGCCCACCCAGCTCCGCTCGTCGTCGTCGGGCAGGTCCAGGAGCACGTTGGCGCGCGGGTCGTCGGCGGAGCAGCCCTCGGGGACGTCGCCGGCCGCCGCCCGGTCGATCGCCTGGCGGGAGACGAGGTGCACGGGGGCCGCGTCGGCACCGGAGCCCCCGGGTGCCCGCTCGATGCGCACCGGCCGGCCCAGCGCACCGCTCACCGCCGCCGCGTCGGCCTCCGGAGCGCCGGCGGGCGTGAGCGCGGCCAGGCCCGGTGCGTGCTTGCCGCGCAGCACCTCCCCGCTCTCCGCGTCGACGACCGTCCAGGCCCGGTCGCCCTCCGGGCCGGCCCAACCGACGCGGACGGAGTTCCGGGCCGTGCCGCCGAGGGACTTGACGGGGTAGATCCAGATCCGCGCCACGCGCCCGGTCGTCGTCACGGCCCGACCCTAGGCCGCCGACCGCGATCGGCGCAGGCGGCGGAGCTGCGCGTCCAGGTAGGGCCGGGCGCGCCGCTGCCCACCGGTCCGGGTGATCGCGGCGGCGAGGTCGCCCAGGGCTCGGGCCAGGCGCGCCTCGTCGGCCGGCCAGCCCCGGCGGCGGCACTCCTCCAGCCACTCGACCGGGCTGCGGTGGCCCCGCTCGCCGTTGCAGCGCGAGCAGGCGGCGACCTCGTTCTCCAGCCACGACGGCCCGCCCTTGACGCGGGGCACGACGTGCTCGGTGGTGGGGCGGACCAGCGGGGAGAACCGGCGCCCGCACCACATGCAGGTCGGCCCGTCGCGGTCCAGGAGCAGCTGGAGCCGGGCGGCGCGGTCGGGCTGGGCGCTCATCGCACCCATCGTCCCGCGATCCGGGCCGGGCCGCCGCGGAACGCCGAAGGGCCAGGCCTCCCTGCCGGGGTGACCTGGCCCTTCGCGTGCGGTGGGCGATACTGGGTTCGAACCAGTGACCTCTTCGGTGTGAACGAAGCGCTCTACCACTGAGCCAATCGCCCGTTGCGCCTCTGATTGTGCCAGACGCTCATCGCCAGAGCGGTACCCACCCCGGCACCCAGTCGGGGACGCCCACCAGGTGCAGGCTGACGACGAGGATGCCGTACACGAGGGCCGCCGTCGCCAGCGCGAGCAGCAGCCGCACCCAGACCGGCTGCGCGGCGACCCAGTCGGTCCAGCGCGCGACGTGGCGCTTGGTGAACTCGAGCAGCCGCTCGGCCCAGGTGAACTCGGTGGCGAGGATGAAGAGGCCCGCGATGACCGTCAGCCACCCCGGTCCGGGCAGCGGGATGGTGACCAGGCCGATGGCCACGATGAGGCCGCCGGCGATCCCCACGCCCACCCGGTAGCCGTGGTTGACGCTCCGGCGCACGGCCAGCCGCCTCCGCCAGCGCGCCTCGGCCACGCGCTCGCGCAGGCTGCGCACGTCATCGGCGTCGTAGCGCGCGCGCCGCTCGTCCGGGGTCTCCGGGTGCTGGCGCACGCCCGCCGCCGGTGCCGCCGTGGTCTCTGATCCGCTCAGCTGGTCACCTGCCCGGTCGCGACTACCTCCGTCGGTGCCGACGGAGCCTGCCGACCGGGCTCGAGCAGATGCCGTATCCGGGGAAGCCGTCGAGGCCGGTCACCTGGGAGCCTACGGCGCCGATCTCGATCTGTGACCGCACGACGTCGCACGTGGCGAGCGCCACCGGGTCGCCGAGCCCCCCGCACGACGCACGTCGCGGCGGTGGCGACCCGGCCGGTGCGACACGCCCAGCAGGTTCGGAACACCCGTCCGTGGCGCATGATGCGGGTGTGACCA
This sequence comes from Blastococcus sp. SYSU DS0616, assembly GCF_054051015.1. Taxonomy (NCBI): domain Bacteria; kingdom Bacillati; phylum Actinomycetota; class Actinomycetes; order Geodermatophilales; family Geodermatophilaceae; genus Blastococcus; species Blastococcus sp. SYSU DS0616. The sequence goes on along the minus strand of NZ_JBJHAJ010000007.1, from coordinate 32,333 downwards.
GAGCACACGAAGCACGTCACTTCTCACAAGCGCCGTCGTTGGAACTGTCATGACCAGCCGATGGACGCCCGGCCACATCTCCCCCGTCACCCTGCAGCTGGTCGGCCCGCGCTCGTGGACGGAGGTCCCGGCCCTGCTCTGCTACGACCCCACCGATCCCTACGCGGTGCGCATCGCCTTCGGTGACGCCGGGGACTCGGACGACGCGGTCGACGGCGAGGAGAGCGTCGCCTGGCTGGTGAGCCGGGAACTGCTCCAGGCCGGCCTCGAGCACCCCGCCGGCGACGGCGACGTCCGGGTGTGGCCCGCGCGCGCCACGGCCGACCTGCTGTACCTGCACCTGCGGGCCCCCTCGGGCGAGGCGCTCTTCGAGCTCTCCCGCGCGACGGTCGCCGCCTTCCTCCGCCACACCGAGGCCCTGGTGCCGTCCGGGTCGGAGGGCGCACTGCTGCAGCTGGACGCGGAGCTCGACGCCCTGCTGTCCAACGGCGGGCCGGACTCGCCAGGGCACTGACCTGCGAGAACGCTCCGGCGGCCCCCCGGGGGAAGGGGGTGGGGGACCCCCCCTGCACACCCCCTCCGGACGTCCGCTAGAGTTCTTCTCGTAACGCGGACGTGGCTCAGCTGGTAGAGCATCACCTTGCCAAGGTGAGGGTCGCGGGTTCGAATCCCGTCGTCCGCTCGGAACCTCGGGCACCGGTCGAGAAATCGGTGCCCGCGTGCGGTGGAGTGGCCGAGAGGCGAGGCAACGGCCTGCAAAGCCGTCTACACGGGTTCAAATCCCGTCTCCACCTCGTCGCTTCCTCGCGGGGCACGAGCGCGGAGGAGGGTCCGGTCGTCAGGCCGGAAAGGGCGATTGGCGCAGCGGTAGCGCGCTTCCCTGACACGGAAGAGGTCACTGGTTCGATCCCAGTATCGCCCACCACGACAGCAGAGCCCCGGGCCGCGGCCCGGGGCTCTGCTGCGTCTCGGGACGGCGTGCCCGTGGTCGGCGCACGTGATCGAGCTCGCACCACCGCACGGTGACGATTCCCCGGGCGGCCGGCGCTCAGCTCCGCAGCGGCTCGACCCGCTGGGCCCAGAAGCGCTCGACCTGCTCGGCCAGCTGCTCGAGGGACCCGCTGTTGTCCAGGACGACGTCGGCGACCGCGCGCCGCTGCTCGTCGCTCGCCTGCGTGGCGATCCGGGCACGCGCGTCGGCCTCGGCGAGACCTCGCCCGACCAGCCGGGCGAGGCGCGTCGACAGGTCTGCCTCCACGACGACGACGAGGTCGTAGGTTCCCGCCTGCCCGGTCTCCACGAGCAGGGGGACGTCGTTGACGACGACGGCGTCGTCCGGCGCCGTGGCGACCAGCTCGGCGGACCGCTGCCGCACCATCGGGTGGACCAGTGCATCGAGCCGACGGCGGGCCTCCTCGTCGGAGAAGACGATCGCCGCCAGTGCGGCGCGGTCGAGGGAGCCGTCGGCCGCGAGCACCCCGTCGCCGAACGCGGCCGCGACCGCGGCGAGCCCCGGGGTGCCCGGCTCGAGCACCTCCCGCGCGATCCGGTCGGCGTCCACGACCACCGCGCCCCGTTCGGCCAGCAACCGGGCCACGGTGCTCTTGCCCGAACCGATGCCACCCGTGAGTCCGATCCTCAGCACGCACGGACAGTAGCGACCGCCCGGACGCAGATCACGGAGAGGTAACACGCCGCCGACGCGCCGGGCGCGTCGCAGCAGTCACACGCGCACCACCGTTAACGTCTGCCCCGGCGATCTTCCCCGCCGAGAGAGGCAGAACGAGAACATGTCACGTCACACGCCCGTCGCATCCCCGTCGTCCCGCGCCGCCGGCCGGCACCGGCTCGGTGCTGCCTCGGGCGTGCGCTGCGCCGACATCCCCGCCGTCCGCGAGCGGATGCAGTACCAGCGCCCCGCCGTCGCCCACCGCAGCTCGCTGCTGCGCTGGATGTTCTCCACGCCGACCACCGGCCGTCACACCTGGAGCTTCCTCGCCGGCTCCGGCGGCCGCCCCCGCACGGCGTTCGCCATCATCCTCAGCCTCTGAAAGAGGCCCCTCCTGCAGGGAGGGCGGGCCGACCCCAGCCGGGTCGATCACGATGCGAAGGGCCCGTGGACACCGTCCACGGGCCCTTCGTCGTGCTCGCACCCGCGCCGACGCACCCGCGGGGCTCGGGCAGCGGCCGCGAACGTCAGAGGCCCAGGACCGCTCGGGTCCTGGGCCTCTGACGTTCAGCGCTGGCGGGTCAGACCCTCAGGTCACTCCCCGCCGGCCAGCTTGGCACGCAGCGCGGCGAGCGCCTCGTCGCTGGCCAGCGTGCCGCCGGTGCTGGCCGGGGCGTCCGGGCCGGCAGCGTCGTCGCTGGAGTAGCTGCCGCCCGCCGCAGCCTCGGCGTCGGCCTCCTTGGCCGCGGCGATCTGCTTGCGGTGCGCCTCGTAGCGCGCCTGGGCCTCGGCGTACTGCCGCTCCCACGCCTCGCGGGCCTCGTCGTAACCCTCGAGCCACTCGCCGGTCTCGGCGTCGAAGCCCTCGGGGTAGATGTAGTTGCCCTGCTCGTCGTAGGACGCAGCCATGCCGTAGGCGGCCGGGTCGAAGGTCTCCTCGTCGCCGACGACGCCCTCGTTGGCCTGCTTGAGCGACAGCGAGATCCGGCGGCGGTCCAGGTCGATGTCGATGACCTTGACCAGGATCTCGTCGCCGACCTGCACGACCTGCTCCGGGATCTCCACGTGGCGCTCGGCCAGCTCGGAGATGTGCACCAGGCCCTCGATGCCCTCGTCGACGCGCACGAACGCACCGAAGGGGACGAGCTTGGTGACCTTGCCGGGGACGACCTGCCCGATCTGGTGCGTGCGGGCGAACTGACGCCACGGGTCCTCCTGCGTCGCCTTCAGCGACAGGGAGACCCGCTCGCGGTCCAGGTCGACGTCGAGGACCTCGACGGTGACCTCCTGGCCCACCTCGACGACCTCGGACGGGTGGTCGATGTGCTTCCACGACAGCTCGGAGACGTGCACCAGGCCGTCGACGCCGCCCAGGTCCACGAACGCGCCGAAGTTGACGATCGAGGAGACGACACCCGAGCGGACCTGGCCCTTGGCGAGCTTGTTGAGGAACTCGCTGCGGACCTCGGACTGCGTCTGCTCCAGCCACTGGCGGCGGGACAGGACCACGTTGTTGCGGTTCTTGTCCAGCTCGATGATCTTCGCCTCGAGCTCGCGGCCCACGTAGGGCTGCAGGTCGCGGACGCGGCGCATCTCCACCAGCGACGCCGGGAGGAACCCGCGCAGGCCGATGTCCAGGATGAGGCCACCCTTGACGACCTCGATGACGGTGCCGGTGACGACCTCGTCGGCTTCCTTCTTGGCCTCGATCGTGCCCCAGGCGCGCTCGTACTGCGCGCGCTTCTTGGAGAGGATCAGCCGCCCTTCCTTGTCCTCCTTCTGGAGGACCAGGGCTTCCACCTCGTCGCCGACGCTGACGACCTCGTTCGGGTCGACGTCGTGCTTGATGGACAGCTCGCGCGAGGGGATGACGCCCTCGGTCTTGTAGCCGATGTCCAGCAGCACCTCGTCCCGGTCCACCTTGACGATGACGCCCTCGACGATGTCGCCATCGTTGAAGTACTTGATCGTCTGGTCGATCGCCGCGAGGAAGTCCTCGGCGGTACCGATGTCGTTGATGGCGACCTGGGGAGTGCTGGAAGGACGGACCTGAGTGGAGGTCATGTGGTTGGTTGCTCCGGACGGTTTATGCGTAGGGACAGGACGACCCGCGGCCGTCGGACCGCGGGGAGGTACAGCGGGGAGAACCGGCGCGGGCATTCCCGGAAAGGGAAGGGCACGACAGACCTCTGGCGCGCCTCCATGGTACGGACGCCGGGCGCGTCCGGTCCACCTGGGTGGGAGCGGTCTTCCCCGGTCGGCGGCGTGTCACCATCGGCGTGTCATGGACGCATCCTCCGCCGGCCCGCCCCTCCCCCTCGGCAGCGACGGCTACCCGGCCGCCGGGGGCGTCGCCCGCCGCCCGGCGGGCACCGCGGAGTCGGTGCGCGCCAACCGCCGCTGGTGGGACGCGGCCGCGCCCGCCTACCTCGCGGAGCACGGCCCCGACCTGGGGGACGCCGACTTCCTCTGGTGCCCCGAGGGGCTGCGGGAGGCCGATGCGCACCTGCTGGGCGACGTCGCCGGCCGGCGGGTGCTCGAGATCGGCTGCGGCTCCGCGCCCTGCGCCCGGTGGCTGCGGACGGCCGGGGCCGAGGTCGTGGCCATGGACCTCTCCGGCGGCATGCTCGCCCGCGCGGCGGAGCTGAACCGGTCCACGGGCATCGCCGTCCCGCTGCTGCAGGCCGACGTCGGCGCCCTCCCGGTCGCCGACGCGAGCGTCGACGTCGTGTGCTCCGCGTTCGGCGGGCTGCCCTTCGTCGCCGACGTCGAGGGGGCGCTGAGCGAGGTGGCACGGGTGCTGCGACCCGGCGGCCGGTTCGTGGCCTCGGTCAACCACCCGATGCGCTGGCCGTTCCCGGACTCGCCCGATCCCGAGGACCTGCGGATCGTGGCCTCCTACTTCGACCGCACGCCGTACGTGGAGACCGACGGTGCGGGCCGGGCCGTCTACGTGGAGCACCACCGCACGGTCGGCGACTGGGCGCGCGCCGTCGTCGGCTCGGGCCTGGTGCTGCAGGACCTGGTCGAGCCGGAGTGGACGCCGGGCCGCACCGAGAACTGGGGCCAGTGGTCCCCCGAGCGCGGCGCGCTGGTGCCCGGGACGTTGATCATCGTCTGCGGGAAGCCGGCGGCCTGATCCCCGCGCCGGTCACGCCTCCGCCGGCTCCCCCGCGATGGGCGGGCACCCGCGCCGCACCCACAGCTCGTGCGCCGCGGCCGTGATCGCGGCCGCCAGCGGGACGAACAGCAGCGCGCCGGCGATCCCCCACAGGACGCCGCCCGCCGTGACGGCGATCAGCACGGTGGCGGCGTTGAGCGGCAGGCGGTTCTTCATCACCCACGGCTCGACGACGTCGTTGCCGATCTGCTGGACCACCACCACCAGCGCCAACACCAGCAGCGCCGTCGTCAGCCCGCCGGAGCCGTAGGCGACGGCCACCGCGAGGAGGCCGGCGACGAAGGCACCGATCGTGGGGATGTAGGAGGCGAGGAACTGCAGCACGGCCAGCGTGAGCGCCAGCGGGACGCCGATCAGCAGCAGCCCGGCGCCGATGCCGACCGCGTCGAACAGCGCCACGACCGTCAGCCCGCGCACGTACCCGCCGACCGTCGTCCAGGCCGCACGACCGGCGGCGTCGACGTCCTCGCGCACCTGGCCGCCGAACTTGCCCAGCAGCCAGCCCCACATGCCGGCCCCGCCGGCCAGGAAGAGGAAGGCCAGCACCAGGGTGAGGAAGGCGGCGATCAGCACCTCGGCGACGGTCTGGGCGGGGCCGAGGAGATCGCCGGCGCTCGCGCCCCCGGCCCCCGAGCCGCCACCGGAGGAGTTCGCCCACGGCACCTGGATGCCGAACCGCTCCGACAGCTGGGCGGTGACCTGCTGGAACTGGTCGCGCAGCTGGGGCAGCTGACCGACGATGCGGGCGCCCAGCCCGGCGGCGATCCCGGCCACCGCCGCCAGCAGCAGGGCGAGGGCGCCCAGGGCGCCCAGCCAGCGCGGAACGCCCGTGCGCTCGGCCCACCCCACCGCGGGCGCGGCGACACCGGCCAGCAGCAGCGCCACGGCCACGGCCACCAGGGGCAGGGTGAGCCGGACCGCGAACCCGGCGAGCAACCACAGCAGGACCGCCAGCACGAGCAGCCGACCACCCACGGCCGCCGACCGGGCCAGCCAGGGCGGGACCGACTGCTGCCCGGGACCGGGCGGGCGTGGAGAGCTCATGCCTCCGACATGATCAGCAGCGCGGCAGCTGACACATCGGCCCGGGAGGGCCTCAGTGCGCGGCGGCGTCCCAGCTCGGCCCGACGCCGACCGAGACCTCCAGCGGCACCGAGAGCTGGGCCGCCCCGGCCATCTCCCGGCGGACCAGCGCCTCCAGGGCGTCCTGCTCCCCCGGCGCGACCTCGAGCACGAGCTCGTCGTGGACCTGCAGCAGCATCCGGGACCGCAGGCCCTCGGCGGCGATCGCCTTCTCCACGTTGAGCATCGCAACCTTGATCACGTCGGCGGCGGAGCCCTGGATGGGCGCGTTGAGCGCCATCCGCTCGGCCATCTGCCGGCGCTGCCCGTTGTCGCTGGTGAGGTCGGGCAGGTAGCGCCTGCGGCCCAGGGTGGTCTCGGTGTAGCCGGTCTGCCGGGCGTCGTCCACGACGCCGTCGAGGTAGTCGCGGATGCCGCCGAAGCGCTCGAAGTAGGCGTGCATCTGCTCGCGCGCCTCCTCCACGGAGATGCGCAGCTGCCCGGACAGCCCGTAGGCGGAGAGGCCGTAGGCCAGGCCGTAGCTCATCGCCTTGATCCGGCGCCGCATCTCCGGGTCGACCTTCTCGATCGGGATGTCGAACGCCCTGGACGCGACGAAGGAGTGCAGGTCCTCCCCCGAGGTGAACGCCTCGATGAGCCCCTCGTCGCCGGAGAGGTGCGCCATGATCCGCATCTCGATCTGGCTGTAGTCCGCCGTCATGAGCGACTCGTAGCCCTGGCCCACCACGAACGCCTGCCGGATCCGGCGGCCCTCGGCGGTGCGGATCGGGATGTTCTGCAGGTTCGGGTCGGTCGAGGAGAGCCGGCCGGTGGCCGCGATCGTCTGCTGGAACGTGGTGTGGATGCGGCCCGCGTCGTCGACCATCGGGATGAGGCCGTCGATGACGGTGCGCAGCCGCGTGACGTCGCGGTGGCGGAGCAGGTGCTCCAGGAACGGGTGCCCGGTCGTGGCCAGCAGGCCGGTCAGCGCCTCGGCGTCGGTGGTGTAGCCGGTCTTGTTCTTCTTGGTCTTGGGCAGACCCAGCTCGTCGAAGAGCACCGCCTGCAGCTGCTTCGGGGAACCGAGGTTCACCTCCCGGCCGATGACGGCGTAGCACTCGGCCGCCGCCGCGGCGACGCCGTCGGCGAACTCCTTCTGCAGGTCGTGCAGGAACTCCAGGTCCGCGGCGATGCCCCGGTACTCCATCGCGGCGAGCACCCGGGTGAGCGGCAGCTCGATCTCGCCGAGCAGGTGGCCGCCACCGCGCTGGCCGAGCACCTGCTCCAGCGCATCGGAGAGGTCGTTGACCGCGACGGCCTTGAGGACGTCGGCCTTCGCGGCCTCGGCGGCCCGGTCGTCCTCGCTGGGCCCGAGCCCGTCCAGGGTGAGCTGACCGTCGGCCTCGGCGGCGTCCTTCAGCTCCCGGCGCAGGTAACGCACCGCGAGGTCGCCCAGGTCGAACGAGCGCTGCCCGGGCAGTGCGAGGTAGGCGGCCAGCGCGGTGTCGCTGACGACCCCGGCGAGCTCCCACCCGCGCGCCCAGATGGCCAGCAGCGGGCCCTTCACCTCGTGCACGACCTTGGGGCGCTCGGCGTCGGACAGCCACGCGGCGAGCGCCTGCTCGTCGGCGACGTCCAGGGCCGGGCCGAGGTCGACGAAGGCGGTGTGGTCGTCCGCGGCGGCCAGCGCCAGCCCGGTGAGCTCACCGGTGCCGCGACCCCACGTGCCGCGGAAGATGACGCCGGTCTGCCCGGTGCGGGCGTGGGCGTCCAGCCAGGAGCCGAGCTCGCCGGCCGGGACCTCGTCGACGGTGACGTCGAAGCCGCCCTCGACCTCCGGCTCGGCGCTGGTCAGCGTGGCGAACAGCCGGTCGCGCAGCACGCGGAACTGCAGGTTGTCGAAGAGGGTGTGCACCTCGTTGCGGTCCCAGGCCTGGACGGCGAGGTCCTGCGGCCCGACCTCGAGGGGAACCTGCCGGTCGAGCTCGGTGAGGCGCCGGTTCTGCAGCACGGAGGAGAGGTGCTCGCGCAGCTTCTCCCCCACCTTGCCCTTGACCGTGTCGACCTGGTCGACCAGGGCGTCGAGGGAGCCGTACTCCCGCACCCACTTGGCGGCGGTCTTCTCACCGACGCTCGGGATGCTGGGCAGGTTGTCGCTCGGGTCCCCCCGGAGGGCGGCGAAGTCGGGGTACTGCACGGGGCTCAGCCCGTACTTGGCCTCGACCTCCTCCGGCGTGAACCGGGTCATGTCCGAGACGCCCTTGCGCGGGTAGAGCACGGTGACGTGCTCGTTGACCAGCTGCAGCGCGTCGCGGTCGCCGGTGGCGATCAGCACGTCCATGCCGTGCTCCACCGCCTGCACGGTGAGCGTGGCGATGACGTCGTCGGCCTCGTAGCCCTCGGCGGTGATCACCGGGACCCGGAGCGCGCCGAGCACCTCCTGGACGAGGCTCACCTGGCCGCGGAAGTCGGTCGGGCTCTCGGCCCGGTTGGCCTTGTACTCCGCGTAGATCTCGCTGCGGAAGGTCTTCCGGCCGACGTCGAAGGCGACGGCGAGGTGGGTGGGCTGCTCGTCGCGCAGGATGTTGATCAGCATCGACGTGAAGCCGTAGACGGCGTTCGTCGGCTGGCCCGTGGTGGTCGAGAAATTCTCCACCGGCAGCGCGAAGAACGCGCGGTAGGCCAGCGAGTGCCCGTCGAGCAGGAGCAGGCGCGGGCGCGTGCCCGTGCTCGAGGGGGCGGCGGGCGCGGAGGTGGCAACCGGAGCGGACATCGTCGACGATCCTAGGGGCGGCTCCCGACAGAACCGGGGCGCCGACCGCTGGCTACGGTGCCAGCCGTGACCACCCCTCCCCCGGACTGGCTGCCCGACGGCATCAGCAGCCCTCTCGACGACAAGCTCGGCGTGCGGATCACCGACTGGAACCCCGACCGGCTGGTCGCCACGATGCCGGTCGCCGGCAACGAGCAGCCCTTCGGTCTGCTGCACGGCGGGGCCACCTGCACGCTTGCCGAGACGATCGGGTCCATGGCCGCGGCCGTCGGCGCCGGCCCGGACCGGCAGGTCGTCGGCATCGAGCTCAACGTCAGCTATCTCCGCGCGGCGACGGCCGGCACGGTGACGGCCGTCTGCACGCCGGTGCGCCGTGGGCGGACGCTCTCGACCTTCCTGATCGACATCACCGACGACCAGGGCCGTCGGACCGCCACCGCGCGGCTGACCTGCATGTCGATGGCCGCGCGGGGCTGAGCCCGCCGGATCGGCCGCGTCCCCCGCCCGGTCTACATCTCGCGACTGTCCGCAACGCCCGCAGCACGGCGTGTCGCGGAAAGGTCACAGCTCGGCGCACGGTGGCGGCTTGACCGCGCAACTGCGTTAGGTTCCTGCCTCAACGAATCCGCCGAGGAGGTCGAGTGACGCACCCGACGGACCGTGTCCGCCGGCACGGTCGACGATGCAGGCCCGCACGCGCGTGGTCTGGGAAGCCGGCCGGCACACCGGGGAGCGGCGGCCTCACGGCCCTGCGCCTGCTGCTGGTCGCGCTGTTCACCGCCGGCCTCGCCACGCTGACCCCGGGCGCCGCGCACGCAGCGGAGGACCCGGCGGAGACCGCGAGCGAGCAGGTCTCCGGCACCCTGCGCACCAGCCTCAGCGGCCCCATCGAGGGGGTCGAGGTCGTCGTCACCACGCCGGACGGCGACGAGGTCGGCACCGACGAGACCGACGAGAACGGCCGGTTCGCCGTCGAGCTGCCCGGCCCCGGCGAGTACACGGTCACCGTCCCCGAGGACGCGCTCCCCGAGGGGGTCGAGTTCAACTCGGGCAACAGCCGGACCGTCACCGTCGACCCCGGTCGCAACCAGGGCGTCATCATCGGCCTCGACGACGGCAGCCGGAACTCCGGCGGCGGCACGGTCCGGTGGGTCCAGCTGCTGGTGGACGGCCTGCGCTTCGGCCTGCTGATCGCCATGGCCGCGGTCGGCCTGTCGCTGATCTTCGGGACGACCGGCCTGACCAACTTCGCGCACGGGGAGCTGGTGACCATCGGCGCCATCGCCGCCTGGTTCATCAACGTCGAGGGCGGGGTGCCGCTGATCCCGGCCGCGTTGCTGGCGATGGTGATCGGCGCCGTCGTGGGCCTGCTCAACGAGCGCCTGCTGTGGCGGCCGCTGCGCCGCCGGGGCACCGGCCTGGTGGCCGCCCTGGTCATCTCGATCGGCCTCTCGCTGCTGCTGCGCTACGCCTACCAGATCTTCTTCGGGGGCAGCTCGCAGGCGTACGCCGACTACCGCGGGCAGCGCGCCGTCGACTACGGCCCGTTCAACATGACCGACAAGGACCTCTACTCGATCGTCATCGCGCTGGTCGTGCTCCTGCTGGTCGCGCTGATGCTGCAGCGGACCACGATGGGCAAGGCGATGCGCGCGGTGGCCGACAACCGCGATCTCGCGGCGTCGTCGGGCATCGACGTGAACCGGGTGATCCTGGTCGTCTGGATGATGGGCGGCGCGCTGGCCGCGCTGGGCGGCGTACTGCTCGGGCTGTCCGACGAGGTCCAGTGGGACATGGGCTTCCGGCTGCTCCTCCTGATGTTCGCCGGGGTGACCCTGGGCGGGCTCGGCACCGCCTACGGCGCGCTGGTCGGGAGCATCGTCGTGGGCGTCTTCGTGCAGATGTCCACGCTGGTCATCCCCAACGACGTCAAGTACGTCGGCGGGCTCCTGCTGCTGATCGTGATCCTCATGGTCCGACCGCAGGGCATCCTCGGCAGCCGGGTTCGGGTGGGTTGAGCAATGGGTGAGTTCATCGACGCGCTGGCGATCGCGGTCAAGGCAGGGATCGGCTTCCAGGCCGTCTTCCTGGCCCTCCTGGCGCTCGGCATCAACATGCAGTTCGGCTACGCCGGCCTGCTCAACTTCGGCCAGATCGCCTTCGCCATGGTCGGCGCCTACGGGATCGCGGTCTCGGTCAGCCAGTGGGGGCTGAACTTCTGGGTCGGGGTCGCCATCGGGCTCGCCGCCGCGGTGGTCCTGGCGCTCCTGCTGGGCCTCCCCACGCTGCGGCTGCGCGCGGACTACCTCGCCATCGCGACCATCGCGACGGCGGAGGGGCTGCGGCTGCTGTTCCGCTCGGTGTCGGCGACGCCGGTCACCAACGGCTCCCGCGGCATCTCCGGCTTCAACCGCGGCTTCGTGGAGCTGGCCCCGTGGGACACCAGCCGCCGCTACCGCCTGCTCGGCACCTTCTGGAGCGGTGCGGACCTGTGGGTGACGGCGGTGGGCTGGACGCTGGTCGCCCTCGGCTGCCTGCTGGTGTGGGGCCTGGTCCGCAGCCCGTGGGGCCGGGTCGTGAAGTCGATCCGCGAGGACGAGGACGCCGTCCGCGCGCTCGGCAAGAACGTGTACGTCTACAAGATGCAGGCGCTGGTCCTCGGCGGCGTCTTCGGTGCCCTCGGGGGCATGGTCTACGCCCTCGGCACCGGGTCGGCGACCCCGGACCAGTACCAGAACGCCAACACGTTCCTCGCCTACGTGGCGCTCATCCTGGGCGGCGCCGCGCGCGTGCTCGGGCCCGTCGTGGGCGCCATGCTGATGTACTTCATCATCCAGTTCGCCGACTCCGGTCTCCGGAGCATGATCGAGACCGGTGTCATCCCCGAGGGCCTGCTGTCGACGACCGACGTCGCCCAGATCCGCTTCGTCATCATCGGTCTCGGGCTGATCCTGCTGCTGGTGTTCCGCCCGCAGGGGATCTTCGGCGACCGACGAGAGGTGATGCTCGATGCCCGCTGAGCCCATCCCCACCGGCGCCACGGCGTCCGGCGCCACGGCGTCCGGCGCCCGCATGCTGGCCCGCGAGGCGCTGCGCGACGTCCCCTGGGAGATCGGCGTCGCCAAGCCGGACCCGACGATCGTCGTGGACGGCGTGACCCGCACCTTCGGCGGGCTGACCGCCGTCTCGGTCGACCACCTGGAGATCCAGCGCGGCGGCATCACCGGCCTGATCGGCCCGAACGGGGCCGGGAAGACCACGCTGTTCAACCTGCTCACCGGGTTCGACCAGCCCGACGGCGGGACCTGGTCCTTCGACGGGCGACCGCTGGGCAAGCTGGCGTCGCACCAGGTGGCCCGGCTCGGTGTCGTGCGCACTTTCCAGCTCACCAAGGCGCTGTCCCGGCTCACCGTGCTGCAGAACATGCTGCTCGGCGCCCAGGGCCAGAAGGGCGAGGGCTTCTTCTCGGCGCTCGTCCCCGGGCTGTGGCGGGCGCAGGAGCGGGCCAACACCGAGAAGGCGCTGGAACTGCTCCGACGGTTCAAGCTCGACGCCAAGAAGGACGAGTTCGCCGGCACCCTGTCCGGTGGTCAGCGCAAGCTCCTCGAGATGGCCCGGGCGCTGATGAGCGACCCGAAGGTGGTCATGCTCGACGAGCCGATGGCCGGCGTGAACCCGGCCCTGACCCAGAGCCTGCTCGGGCACGTCAAGGACCTGCGCGAGCAGGGCATGACGGTCATCTTCGTCGAGCACGACATGGACGTGGTCCGCGACATCAGCGACTGGGTCGTGGTGATGGCCGCGGGCAACGTGATCGCGGAGGGGCCGCCGGAGTCGATCAGCCAGAACCAGGCCGTGGTCGACGCCTACCTCGGCGCCCACCACGACGCCCCCCTCAGCATCGAGGAGGAGGACGCGCAGCTCGCCGAGGCCGAGGACACGATCGCCCGGCAGCAGGGCCGGGGCGGGGACACCCTCCGCTCCGACGGCACGCACCGGAAGGGCGGCGACCGATGACGATCGATCCGGGCGCGGGCGGAGACCCGCGCACCAGCACGAACCCCGAGTACGAGTTCGACCGGCCGGTCGACCAGGGCACCGGCGCGCCGGTCGCCGCGGGAGAGGACGGCCCCACGGCCGGCCTCTCCCCCGCCGAGCTCGCCGCCACCCGGCCCGAGCACACCCGGCTGGCCGAGGGCGCCCTGGTGCGGGGCGACGAGCTCGTCGCCGGCTACGTCCCCGGGGTGAACATCCTCAACGGGTGCGACTTCTACCTGCAGGAGGGCGAGCTGGTCGGCATCATCGGCCCCAACGGGGCCGGGAAGTCGACGCTGCTCAAGACCCTCTTCGGGCTGATCCCGGTGCGCTCGGGCACGGTGACGCTGCGCGGGGAGGACATCACCTCGGCGCCCGCGCACCGGCTGGTGTCCCTCGGTGTGGGTTACGTGCCGCAGAACAACAACGTGTTCCCCTCGCTCACCATCGAGGAGAACATGCAGATGGGCGCCTACCTGCGGCCCAAGGTGTTCAAGGAGCGGTTCGACTACGTCGCCGAGCTGTTCCCCATGCTCGGTGAGCGGCGTCGGATCAAGGCGGGCTCGCTCTCCGGCGGCGAGCGGCAGATGGTCGCCATGGGCCGGGCGCTGATGATGGAGCCGTCGGTGCTGCTGCTCGACGAGCCCTCGGCCGGCCTCTCCCCCGTCTACCAGGACGAGGTGTTCATCCGGTGCCGCCGGATCAACGCCACCGGGGTCTCGATCATCATGGTCGAGCAGAACGCCCGGCGCTGCCTGCAGATCTGCGACCGCGGCTACGTGCTCGACCAGGGCCGCAACGCCTACACCGCGACCGGCGAGTCGCTGATGCACGACCCGAAGGTCATCGAGCTCTACCTCGGGACGCTGGCCAAGGCGCACTGACCCCCGCTCGGCACGCACACGGCGCCGGCACCCCGCACGGGGTGCCGGCGCCGTCGTCGTCCTGACCGGTGCGCCGCGGGTGGCCCCGGGCCCGTGGTCGCGACCCCAGGCGTGTGCAGCTGCGGCGACGACGCACGCCCGGAGCGGGTATCCGTGCAGCCGGTGCCGGCGCCGGCGCCGTCGTCGTCCTGACCGGTGCGCCGCGGGTGGCCCCGGGCCCGTGGTCGCGACCCCAGGCGTCTACCACCGCGGCGACGACCGCACGGCTGCGGCGACGGCGCGCAGCGGTGTGCACTGCGACCGGGCAGACGCACAGGGGCCCGGCACCGATGCGGTGCCGGGCCCCTGGTGGCTGTCAGCGGATCAGCGATCCGCTCGCCGGGTTCAGCCGCGCGCCGGGCCGATGCCCTGCGCGTTGAGCCCCTCGATGATCCGGGCGGACTCGTCGAAGCCGATGACCACGATGGCGTCGGGGTTGAGGTCGACCATCTGCTGCACCTCGGCGTCGTAGTTCGCCGCCGTGGGGTCGTAGATGACCAGCTCGATGCTGTCCTCCGCCAGCCCGCTGCTCACCAGGTTGTCGACGGTGTTCTCCGCCAGCCCGGTGCCGTAGGAGTCGTTGCGGGCGAGGATCCCGACGGTGCTCACACCGTCAGCGATGATCTCGTCGGCCAGGGCGCGAGCCTGCAGCGTGTCCGGCGGGGCGGTGCGGAAGTACAGCCCGCCGTCGTCGTAGTTGGTGAACTCGTCGGACGTGTTCGCCGGCGAGATCTGCACGACACCGGCACCGGTGACCTTGTCGATGACCGTCCGGGTGACGGCCGAGGAGGCCGCACCGACGATCACGTCGACGTTCTGCTGCAGCAGGGCGTCGACCGACTGGGTCGCGATGTCGGTCGAGGTGTCACCGGAGTCACGCTGGATGAGCTGCACCGGCTGGCCGAGCACGCCGCCGACCCCGTTGATCTCCTGGACGGCCAGCTCGGCGGCGGCGATCTCCGGGGGGCCGAGGAAGGCCAGGTCGCCGGTCTGCGGGAGCAGGGTGCCGATGACGAGCGGGTCGTCGGAGGTGGCGCCCGGCGGGGCCGGCGCAGGGCCCTCGTCCTCCGCGGCGTTCGCCTCGTCGCCGGCGAGCACGAACTCGGTCTCGTCGGCGGCGATCGTGTTGTCGTCGCCGAACTGCAGGATGCCGAAGCTGGCCACGGAGGGCTCACCGGGCGCGGCGAAGGCCAGCGGGCCGGAGACACCGTCGTAGTCGGGGTTGCCCCCGGCGTTGACGATCTCCTGGCAGGAGGCGAAGTCCGTGCAGGTCTCCCCGCCGAAGGTCACGCCGTTGATGTAGGGGGCGAACACGGCGGGGTCGGTGCTGCCCGCCAGCGACGCGGCGATCGCGGAGATCATGATCGCGTCGTAGGTCTCCCCGGCGTAGTTGAAGTCGACCAGGTTCGGGTCCACCTCGAGCAGCCGGTTGGTGAAGTCCTCACCCAGGTCGGTCAGGGGCGTGGTGCCCTTCATCCCGGCGAGCGCGCCCTCCTCGGTGAACGACTCCCCGAGCGCGTTGCCCATGTTGCCGTCGGTGCCGTAGACGTTGACCTGCTTCTCGCCGCTGTCGCCGCCGCCCTCGGCCGACGTGCCACCGTCCTCGTCGCCGCCACCGCAGGCGGTCAGCGCGAGCAGGGCAGCACCGGTGACGGCGATGCTGCGGGCAGTAGTGCCAGTGCGCATCAAATGACTCCCAGTGTCATCAGTGCGCCCGGCGCCGGCGCGCGTACGCGACGACCGCCGACCGGGCGCCGATCGGTGCGCAGAACCTAGCTGCCGTCCGGAAGGTTGCACCCGGCCCGAGAGGGACCGTGATGAGGTCGTGACCTCGGTGTCCGCATGGTGGAACCGCGGGCACGGTCGGTGATCGCCAGGCGACGCTGCGGCGCGACAGACCTGCCGGAACGCCGTCCGGGATCAGGCGGTGCTGTCGTCGGGCGTCGCGGTGGCCGTCAGGATCGACTCCGCGAGGGCCTTCATGCTGGTCCGCTGGTTCATGGCGGTGCGCTGGATCCAGCGGAACGCCTCGGCCTCGGTCATGCCCTGGTCGGCCATCAGCCGGCCCTTCGCCCGCTCGACGACCTTGCGGGTCTCCAGCCGCTCCTCGAGCGACTTCACCTCGCCGTCGAGCGCGGTCATCTCGGCGAACCGGCCCCGCGCCACCTCGATGGCCGGCACGAGGTCGTTCTTGGAGAACGGCTTGACCAGGTACGCCATCGCCCCGGCGTCGCGCGCCCGCTCCACCAGCTCGCGCTGGCTGAACGCGGTGAGCACGATGACCGGCGCCACGCGGGCCGAGGCGATCTGCTCGGCGGCGGAGAGCCCGTCGAGCACCGGCATCTGGATGTCGAGGATGACCAGGTCGGGGCGGAGCTCCTCGGCGCGTTCCACGGCCTGCTGGCCGTCACCGACCTCTGCGACGACCAGATACCCCTCCTCCTCGAGCATCTCCTTGAGGTCGAGACGGATCAACGCCTCGTCCTCGGCGATCAGAACCCGGATCGGCTCGCTGCTCACGGGGTGGCAGCCTATCGGCGTGGGCGCCGGCCCACCGCCCGGCTACTCTTCTCGGGCGCCGGTCGCACCTGGCCGGCACGCCCCCGTACCCCAATCGGCAGAGGGAGCGGATTCAAAACCCGCGCAGTGTGCGTTCGAGTCGCACCGGGGGCACCGAGCGGTCACCGTTCCACCGGGTCGGCCGCCCGGCGTGCGATGGCGAGCGTGAGCAGCCCGGCGACGAGGAAGGTCGCACCGAGCACCGCCCACCCCGCCGCGCCGTGCTCGACGGCGGTCGCGGTGACCACCAGCGGCGCGGCCATCGCACCGAGGGCGTAGCCGGTCTGGCTCACCCCCTGGTACGCCCCGGCGCGGCGCTCGTCGGCCAGCTCGAAGGCCAGCCCCCAGCTGCCGGCCTCACCCCACATCTCGCCGGCGGTGTGCGCGAGGGCCGCGAGCACCAGCACGCCGACCGCCACCACGACGCCGCCGAGGCCGGCCGCCGCGTACAGCGCGCACGCCACCGCCAGCATGGCCCCGGCCAGCGCCACGGCGCGCCCTGCGGTGGGGATGTCGTGGGTGCCGCGCGGCCCGGACCTGGAAGAGCGCGATGAGCACCGTGTTCAGCACGAGGAGCACCGAGACGGTCACCGGGGGCGCGACCGTCCCGCCGGCCACCCAGAGCGGGACGCCGACGGTCTGCAACCCGAAGTGCATGGCGAGGACCGCGTTGAGGCCGGCGACGGCCAGGTAGCGCCCGTCCCGCAGCGGCGAGCGACCTCCCGGCGCCTGCGCGAGCGTGACGGCCGGGGTGTCGCCGCAGCGCCCCCGCACGAGCGCCGGGAGGCCGAGCAGCGGCAGGCAGGAGACGACACGAGGACGCCGACCGCGGCGAGCGTGGCCCGGTAGGCGCCCGCGGTGTCGTGCAGCAGCGCACCCGCGGCCAGGCAGGTGCCCAGGCCGATGAAGACGTTGGTCACCACCCGCAGCCGCGCCCGCACGCCGACGCGGTCCGCGCCGCGGCGAGACGGTGAGCTTCGCCGACGGCGTCGCCTCGGTGCGCCTGAAAGCGGCGATCAGCTACACCCGGTCGACCAGCGGGGAGGGGCTGACGCTCGTGCCCACACTGTTCGGGCGCACCGCCTCCGCCCCCATCTCGCCCGAGGAACCGCCGCTGGTCATGTACGCCGCCCGCGGGGTGGGCACGCTGTGGGAGAGCCGGCGGCTGACCTCTCCGGCGGCGCTCGCGGGCCTGGTCGGAGCTGTCCGCGCCGGGCTGCTCACCGAGCTGGCCACCCCGTCGTCGTCCACCGAGCTCGCGGTGCGCCTGGGGGTCACCACCCCCGCGGTCAACCAGCACCTGCGCGCGCTGCGCGCCGCCGGCCTGCTCCTCTCCGCCCGGCACGGGCGCTCGGTGCTCTACCGCCGCTCCGACCTCGGCGACCGGCTCGTCCCCGCAGCGGGCCGGACGGCCCCGGTACCGCGCCCGGGTGCCCTCCCCGGTCGCGCTGAGCGACGCAATACGGTGGCACCGTGACCGAGCCCGCGCCGCACATGACGCCCGAGCAGTTCCGGCAGCACGGCCACGAGGTGGTCGACTGGATCGCCGACTACTGGACGCGGATCTCTTCCTTCCCGGTGCGCTCGCAGGTCTCCCCCGGCGACGTCCGCGCGGCGCTGCCCGCGGATCCCCCGGAGTCGGGTGAACCGTTCTCCGCGGTGCTGGCCGATCTGGACCGCGTGGTCATGCCGGGCATCACGCACTGGCAGCACCCGGGGTTCTTCGGCTACTTCCCGGCCAACACCTCCGGCCCGTCGGTGCTCGGCGACCTGGTCTCGGCGGGCCTGGGCGTGCAGGGGATGTCCTGGGTGACCAGCCCGGCGGCGACCGAGCTGGAACAGCACGTCATGGACTGGTTCGCCGGCCTGCTGGGCCTGCCGGAGTCCTTCCTCTCCACGGGCAGCGGCGGGGGCGTCGTCCAGGACTCCAGCTCCGGGGCGAACCTCGTCGCGCTGCTGGCCGCCCTCCACCGCGCCTCCGGCGGGGCCACCGTCCGCGGCGGGGTGCAACCCGACCGCGCCACCGTCTACGTGTCCGCCGAGACGCACTCGTCGATGGAGAAGGCCGTGCGCATCGCCGGCCTGGGCAGCGATGCGGTCCGGATCGTGGAGGTCGACGGCGACCTCGCGATGAACCCCGGCGCGCTCGCCGCCCGGCTCGAGCGGGACGTCGCCCGCGGGTACCGGCCCGTGCTGGTCTGCGCGACCATCGGCACGACGTCGACCACCGCGGTCGACCCGCTGGCCGCCATCGGTCCCATCTGCCAGCAGCACGGCGTCTGGCTGCACGTCGACGCCGCGTACGCCGGCGTGAGCGCGGTCGCCCCCGAGCTGCGCGAGTTGCAGGCCGGCGTCGAGTGGGCCGACAGCTACACCACCGACGCCCACAAGTGGCTGCTCACCGGCTTCGACGCGACGCTCTTCTGGGTCGCCGACCGGGCGGCCCTCACCGGCGCCCTGGCGATCCTCCCCGACTACCTGCGCAACGCCGCCACCGACGCCGGCGCCGTCGTCGACTACCGCGACTGGCAGATCGAGCTCGGCCGGCGCTTCCGCGCGCTCAAGCTCTGGTTCGTCCTCCGCTGGTACGGCGCGGAAGGGCTGCGCGCCCACGTCCGGGGGCACGTGGCGCTGGCCCAGGAGCTGGCCGGCTGGGCCGCGGCCGACGACCGGTTCGACGTCGTCGCACCGCACCCGCTGTCCCTGGTCTGCCTCCAGCCCCGCTGGCCGGCCGGTGTCGACGCCGACGTCGCGACGATGACGCTGCTCGACCGCCTCAACGACGGCGGCGAGGTCTTCCTGACCCACACCACCGTGCGTCGGGAGGTGGTCCTGCGCGTCGCGATCGGCTCGCCGGCGACGACGCGGGCGCACGTCGAGCGGGTGTGGGCCCTGCTCACCGAGGGCCACGACTGGCTGGCCGCCGACTTCGCCACCCAGGCCGCCGAGCAGGCCGCGGCACGCGCCGCCGAGCGCGAACGGGCCGAGCAGCCGGCTGCGCAGCCGGACGGGGAGCGCACCGGCGACACGGCGGGCGCGGGCCCCGCCTGAGCGGCGGGGCCGGGGCTCACCGGTCCAGGGACCGGATGAGCCCCTCCTGCGCCACGGTGGCCACGTGCCGGCCGTCGGCGGACCAGATCTGCCCGAAGCAGAGCGCGCGCCCTGCCGACGCCGCGGGGCTGTCGGTCTCGTAGAGCAGCCAGTCGTCGGCACGCACCGGCTGGTGGAACCACACGGCGTGGTCGAGGCTGGCGCCGATGAAGTCCGGCCACCCCCCGCCCAGCCGGGCGAACCCCGCTGAGAGCAGGGTCAGGTCGCTGACGAACGTCAGCGCCGCCGCCTGCACCACCGGGTCGTCCCCCAGCTCGCCGGCGACGCGGAACCAGGTCCACGACTGCGTGTGCGGCGGCGACTTGGGCGGCGCGGCGAACGGGTCCTGCTGGAAGCGCTGCTCGACGACCCGCCCCATCGCCGCCATGAACGCGGCCCGCTCGCCGTGCCGGGCCACGACCTCGTCGGTGCCCATCATCTCGTCGGGGCCGGGCGCCTCCGGCATGGGCAGGGAGTGCTCCGCCACGGCGGGCTCCCCCGCGTGGAAGTCGGCGGTGAGGGCGAAGATCGCCACGTCCTCGCCCCCGCGCCGCTGGCAGGCGATGACCCGCCGGGTGGAGAACGAGCGCCCGTCGCGGATCCGGTCGACGGAGTAGCGGATCTCCTCCGACGGGTCGCCGGGCCGGAGGAAGTAGGAGTGCAGCGAGTGCACGCCCCGCTCGCCGGGCACGGTGCGGCCCGCGGCCACGAGCGCCTGGCCGGCCACCTGCCCGCCGAAGATCCGCTGCCGCTCACTGCTCGGCGTCTTGCCGACGAACACGTCGGGCTCGCGCTCGGCGAGGTCGAGCACCGACAGCAGCGCCGCCGCCTGGGTGTCCTGCGGCCCCCCGGTCACGAGTCCGTCCCCACCTCGTGAACGCGGATGAGGTTCGTGGACCCGACCGTGTTGGGCGGGCTGCCCGCCACCACGACCACCCGGTCGCCCACCTTCAGCCGGCCGATGGACAGCAGCGAGAAGTCCACCTGCGCCACCATGTCGTCGGTGTGCTCCACCATGGGCACCAGGAAGGTCTCCACGCCCCACGACAGGGCGAGTTGGCTGCGCACCCTCGCGTCGACGGTGAACGCGAGCAGCGGCTGCCTGGGGTGCAGCGCCGCGAGCCGCCGGGCGGTCTCCCCCGTCTGCGTGAAGGTGGCCAGCGCCTTGACGTCCAGGGACTCCCCGATGTCCCGCGCCGCCCGGACGATCGCGCCGGAGCGGGACCGCGACCGCCGTGCCACCTCGGGCACCCACAGGTGGTCGCTCTCGACCGCCTCGATGATCCGGTCCATCGTCCGGACCGCGCCGATCGGGTACGCCCCGACGGAGGTCTCCCCCGAGAGCATCACCGCGTCGGCGCCGTCGAGCACGGCGTTGGCGACGTCGGAGGCCTCCGCGCGGGTCGGCCGCGAGTTGGTGATCATCGACTCGAGCATCTGGGTCGCCACGATGACCGGCTTGTTGCGCTCGCGGGCCGCCTGGATGGCCCGCTTCTGCACCAGCGGCACCTGCTCGAGGGCGAGCTCCACGCCCAGGTCCCCGCGAGCGACCATGATGCCGTCGAACGCCTCGACGATGGCATCGAGGTTGCGCACCGCCTCGGGCTTCTCCAGCTTGGCGATGACCGGGACGGAGATGTCCTCCTGGCGCATGATGTCGCGGACCAGCGCCACGTCCGCGGGCGAGCGCACGAAGGACAGGGCGATGAAGTCGACGCCGAGGTGCAGGGCGAACCGCAGGTCGCGCTCGTCCTTGTCCGACAGGGCCGGCACGCTCACCGCCACCCCGGGCAGCGAGAGCCCCTTGTTGTTCGACACCTTGCCGCCCTCGACGACGAGGCAGAAGACGTCGGGGCCCTCGACGCGGACGACGCTGAGGGAGAGGTTGCCGTCGTCGACCAGGAGCCGGTCCCCCACCCGGACGTCGTTGGCGAGGTCCTTGTAGGTGGTCGAGACCCGCTCCGCGGTGCCCTCGACGTCCTCGACGGTGATGCAGACCTCGCTGCCGGTCGCCCAGGTGACCGGACCGTCGGCGAAGGTGCCCAGCCGGATCTTGGGCCCCTGGAGGTCCGCCAGGATGGCCACGGCGTGGCCGGTGCTGTCGGAGGCCTGCCGCACCAGGTGGTAGGCGGTCGCGTGGTCCTCGTGGGAACCGTGGCTGAAGTTGAGGCGGGCGACGTCCATCCCCGACTCGACGAGGGCGGTGACCTGCTCGGCGGAGCTGGTGGCCGGACCGAGGGTGCAGACGATCTTCGCGCGGCGGGACATGGGGATAACGCTAGTGCCACGACGAACTCGGTGGCGGAGCGACCCGGGCCCGGTTCCCGCGTGTCGGTGATACCGACCGGTAGGAACCGGGCCCGGGGCTGGAGCGGGTGCTGCTACCGCAGCGCGACCGCCGTCGGGGTGACCGGCCGGGGCAACATGGACTCCCCGGTCAGCCAGGTGTCGACGGCGGCAGCAGCGGCGCGGCCCTCCGCGATCGCCCAGACGATGAGCGACTGGCCCCGGCCCATGTCGCCGGCCACGAAGACGCCGGGCACGGTGGACATGAACTCCCCGTCACGGGAGACGTTGCCCCGGCCGTCGACCTCGACGCCGAGGGTGTCGACGAGGCCCTCGCGCTGCGCCCCGGTGAAGCCCATGGCGAGGAACACCAGGTCGGCGGGGAGCTCTCGCTCGGTCCCCTCGATCTTCTGGAACCGGCCGTCGACGCGCTCGACCTCGTGGAGGAGCAGCGCGCGGACGTTGCCGTTCTCGTCGCCGAGGAACCGCTCGGTGTTGACCGAGTACAGCCGCTCGCCGCCCTCTTCGTGCGCGCTGGAGACGCGCATGATCATCGGGTAGGTCGGCCACGGGTTGCTGGCCTGGTCGCGACGGTCCGGCGGGGACGGCATGATCTCCAGCTGCGTGACCGAGGCCGCGCCCTGGCGGTGGGCGGTGCCGAGGCAGTCGGCACCGGTGTCACCGCCACCGATGATCACGACGTGCTTGCCGTGGGCGTTGATCGGCGGGTCGTCGAGCTCGCCGAGAGCCTGGCGGTTGCCGTAGGGCAGGTACTCCATGGCCAGGTGGATGCCGGCCAGCTCACGGCCGGGAGCCGGGAGGTCGCGGCCGATGGTCGCGCCGCCGGCGAGCACCACGGCGTCGAAGTCGCCACGCAGCTGCTCGACCGACAGGTCACCCTCGCCGCTACCGCCCACCTCGACGCCGGTGACGAACCGGGTGCCCTCGGCGCGCATCTGGTCCAGCCGCCGGTCCAGGACGGACTTCTCCATCTTGAACTCGGGGATGCCGTAGCGGATCAGCCCGCCGATGCGGTCGGCCCGCTCGTAGACGGTCACGTCGTGGCCGGCCCGGGTGAGCTGCTGGCCGGCGGCCAGCCCGGCGGGGCCGGACCCGACGACGGCGACCTTCTTGCCGGTGCGCTCGGCCGAGGTCTGCGGCTGCACCCAGCCCTCGTCCCAGGCGCGGTCGATGATCTCCCACTCGATCTGCTTGATGGTGACCGGCGACTCCTGCAGGTTCAGCACGCAGGAGCCCTCGCACGGCGCCGGGCAGAGCTTCCCGGTGAACTCCGGGAAGTTGTTCGTCGCGTGCAGCCGCTCGATCGCGTCGTGCCAGTCGTCGCGGCGGGCGAGGTCGTTCCACTCCGGAATCAGGTTCGCCACCGGGCAGGCGTGGTGGCAGAACGGGATGCCGCAGTCCATGCAGCGGGCGGCCTGCTTGCGCACCTCCGCCGTCGGGAACAACGGGTCCTCCCCGTTCTGGCGCCGGGTGTAGACGTCCTTCCAGTCCAGGAGGCGGACCTCGACGGGGCGGCGCGGCGGGAGGTCGCGCTCGTACTTCAGGAAACCGGTCTGGTCAGCCACGTGCCGCCTCCATCACTGCTCGGTCCACGTCCGTACCGGCGGCCTCCGCGGCCCGTCGGGCCTCCAGTGCCCGCCGGTAGTCGCGCGGCATGATCACGCTGAACTGCTCCGACCAGCGGCCCCAGTCGGCCAGCAGCGCGGTCGCCACGGTCGACTCGGTGTCGGCCGCGTAGCGCACGAGCACGTCGCGCAGCCACTGCGCCGACTCGCCGTCCAGCGGCTCGACGTCCACCATCTCGGGGTTCACCCGGTGCCGGGCGAGGTCCAGCACGTACGCGATGCCCCCGGACATGCCGGCGGCGATGTTGCGGCCGGTCGGCCCGAGGATCACCGCGCGCCCCCCGGTCATGTACTCGAGGGCGTGGTCGCCCACGCCCTCGACGACGGCCAGCGCGCCGGAGTTGCGCACGCAGAACCGCTCGCCGACCCGGCCCCGGAGGAAGATCTCCCCGCCCGTGGCGCCGTAGCCGATGACGTTGCCGGCGATGACGTTGTCCTCGGCCGCGAACGACGCCTCGCGGGACGGCCGCACGATGATCCGGCCGCCGGACAGCCCCTTGCCGACGTAGTCGTTGGCGTCACCGAACAGCCGCATGGTGATGCCGCGCGGCACGAACGCGCCGAACGACTGCCCGGCCGATCCGCCGAAGGTGAGGTCGATCGTGCCGTCGGGCAGCCCCTCGCCGCCGAAGCGGCGGGTGACCATCGACCCCAGCATCGTGCCCACGGTGCGGTTGACGTTGCGCACCGGCAGCTCCAGGCTCACCGGTCGCGCGTCGAGCAGCGCCCCCTCGCACAGCTGGATGAGCGTCTGGTCCAGCGCCACGTCCAGGCCGTGGTCCTGGCCGCGCACGGCCCGCCGCGGCGTGCCCTCGGGCAGCTCGGGCACGACGAGCACCGGTGCGAGGTCGAGGCCCTGCGCCTTCCAGTGGTCGACGGCCTGGCGGGTGTCCAGCAGCTCGGCGTGACCGACGGCCTCGTCGATGGACCGGAAGCCCAGCTCGGCCAGGTAGGAGCGCACCTGCTCGGCGAGGAACTCGAAGAACGTGACCACGAACTCCGGCCGCCCGGTGAACCGCTTGCGCAGCTCCGGGTTCTGGGTGGCGACGCCGACCGGGCAGGTGTCGAGGTGGCAGACCCGCATCATCACGCATCCGGAGACCACCAGCGGCGCGGTCGCGAAGCCGAACTCCTCGGCCCCCAGCAGCGCCGCGACGATCACGTCGCGACCGGTCTTCATCTGGCCGTCGACCTGCACCACGATGCGGTCGCGCAGCCCGTTGGCCAGCAGGGTCTGCTGGGTCTCCGCCAGACCGAGCTCCCACGGCGAGCCCGCGTGCTTGAGCGAGGTGAGCGGCGCGGCACCGGTGCCGCCGTCGAACCCGGAGATCAGGACGACGTCGGCGTGCGCCTTGCTGACACCCGCCGCGACCGTGCCGACGCCGACCTCGGCGACGAGCTTGACGTGCACCCGCGCCTGGTCGTTGGCGTTCTTCAGGTCGTGGATGAGCTGCTTGAGGTCCTCGATCGAGTAGATGTCGTGGTGCGGCGGCGGGCTGATCAGGCCGACGCCCGGCGTCGAGTGCCGGGTCCGGGCGACCCACGGGTAGACCTTGCCGCCGGGCAGCTGTCCGCCCTCGCCGGGCTTGGCGCCCTGCGCCATCTTGATCTGGATGTCGTCGGCGTTGACCAGGTACTCGCTGGTGACGCCGAACCGGCCGGAGGCCACCTGCTTGATCGCCGAGCGGCGCAGGTCGCCGTTCGGGTCGGGGGTGAACCGGTCGGGGTCCTCACCGCCCTCGCCGGTGTTCGAGCGACCGCCGAGGCGGTTCATGGCGATGGCGAGGGTCTCGTGCGCCTCCTGCGAGATCGAGCCGTAGCTCATCGCGCCGGTGTTGAAGCGCTTCACGATCTCGCTGACCGGCTCCACCTCGTCGAGCGGCACGGGCGGACGCACGCCGGTCTTCAGCGTGAACAGGCCGCGCAGCGTGGCGGCTTCCTCGGACATCTTGTCGACGGTCTGCGTGTACTTCTCGAAGACGTCGTACTGCCGGGAGCGCGTGGCGTGCTGCAGGAGGAACACCGTCTCGGGGTTGAACAGGTGCACCTCGCCCTCGCGGCGCCACTGGTACTCGCCGCCGACCTCGAGGCGACGGTGCGCGGTCTCGGTGGGGTTCTCCGGGTAGGCGCGGCGGTGGCGCATGGCCACCTCCTCGGCCAGCACGTCGATGCCGACGCCGCCCAGGGGGCAGGAGGTGCCGGTGAAGTACTCGTCGACGAGCTCCTGGGAGAGGCCGACGGCCTCGAAGATCTGCGCCATCGTGTACGAGCCGACGGTGCTGATGCCCATCTTGCTCATGACCTTCAGGACGCCCTTGCCCAGCGCCTTCACCACGTTGCGCACCGCCTGGGCGGGCTCGACGCCGGTGAGGACGCCGTCGCGGATGAGGTCCTCGATCGACTCGAAGGCCAGGTAGGGGTTGACCGCTGCGGCGCCGTAGCCCAGCAGCAGCGCGACATGGTGCACCTCGCGGCAGTCGCCGGACTCGACGACGAGGCCCACCTCCATGCGGGTCTTCTCCCGCACCAGGTGGTGGTGCACCGCGGCGGTCATCAGCAGCGACGGGATGGGAGCGCGCTGCTCGTCGCAGTCGCGGTCGGAGAGCACGATGATCCGGGCGCCGGCGGAGATGGCCTTGGAGACCTTGGTGCGCAGCTGCTCGATCGCCTCGGCCAGCGCCGTGCCGCCGCCGTTGACGTCGAAGTGACCGGTGATCCGGACGGCGGCGTACCCGGGCAGGTCGCCGTCGTCGTCGATGTGCAGGATCTTGGCCAGCTCGTCGTTGTCGATGACCGGGAAGGGCAGGTAGACCTGCCGGCAGGACGCCGGGGTGGCGGCGAGCAGGTTCTGCTCCGGGCCGAAGGTGCGGCCCAGGCTGGTCACCAGCTCCTCACGGATGGCGTCCAGCGGCGGGTTGGTCACCTGCGCGAACAGCTGACCGAAGTAGTCGTAGAGCAGCCGGGAGCGGTCCGACAGCGCGGCGATGGGGGTGTCGGTCCCCATCGAGCCGATCGGCTCGGCGCCGCTGGCCGCCATCGGCGTGACCAGCATGCGCAGGTCCTCCTCGGTGTAGCCGAAGAGGAGCTGACGGCGCACGACCGACTCGTGGCTGGGCCGGGAGCGACGGCGCTCGGGCAGCTGCGGCAGGTGCACCAGGCCGGCGTGCAGCCAGTCGTCGTAGGGGTGCTCCGCGGCCAGGGCGCCCTTGACCTCCTCGTCGGAGACGATCCGCCCCGAGGCGGTGTCGACGAGGAACATGCGGCCCGGCTGCAGCCGGCCCTTGGCCACGACGTCGGCGGCCGGGATGTCGAGCACGCCGACCTCGCTGGCCATGACCACCAGGTCGTCCTTGGTGTGCCACCAGCGGCCCGGGCGCAGGCCGTTGCGGTCGAGCACCGCGCCGATCAGCGTGCCGTCGGTGAAGCAGACGGCGGCGGGGCCGTCCCACGGCTCCATGATCGAGGAGTGGAAGCGGTAGAAGGCCCGGCGGGCGGCGTCCATCTCGGCGTGGTTCTCCCACGCCTCGGGGATCATCATCAGCACCGCGTGCGGCAGCGAGCGGCCGGACAGGTGCAGCAGCTCGAGGACCTCGTCGAAGGTCGCCGAGTCGCTGAAGTCGCTGGCGGTGACCGGGAAGATCCGGTCCAGGCCGAGCTCGCTGGCCGGGCCGGCCGGGCCGTCGAACAGCTCGGTCTCCAGCTTGGCCTCGCGGGCGCGCATCCGGTTGCGGTTGCCCTTGATCGTGTTGATCTCGCCGTTGTGCGCGATGAAGCGGAACGGGTGGGCCAGTGGCCAGCTCGGGAAGGTGTTGGTGGAGAACCGGCTGTGCACCAGCGCGATCGCCGACTCGTAGCGCTCGTCGCGCAGGTCGGTGAAGAACAGCGGCAGCTGGTCGGTGGTGAGCATGCCCTTGTAGGTGATCGTGCGCGACGACAGCGAGGCGATGTACAGCGAGCTGCCCGCGTCGACGGCGGCCCGCTCGGCACGCTTGCGCAGCACGAAGGAGCGCCGCTCCAGCCGGGTGACCCCGTTGCAGACGACGTTCCCGCCGAAGGCCTTCTCGTCGGCCCGGCCGCCCATGGTCTCGGCGACGAAGACCTGGGCGAAGTGCGGCATCACCGCCCGCGCCGTGGGGCCGAGGTCCGCGCCCTCGGGCTCGACCGGGACGTCGCGCCAGCCGAGGACGGTGAGCCCCTCCTCCTCGGCGAGGCGGGCCACGTCGTCGTACCGGGCGGCGCGCTCGGCCTCGTCGGTCGGCAGGAACGCGATGCCGACCGAGTACTCGCCGAGCGGCGGCAGGTCGAAGCCCACGCTGGCGCGCAGCAGCGCGTCGGGGATCTGGGTGAGGATGCCGGCCCCGTCACCCGAGTTCGGCTCGGCGCCGGCGGCGCCGCGGTGGTCGAGGTTGTGCAGCGCGGTGAGACCGGCGGCGACGATCCGGCGGCTCCGGCGGCCACGGGCGTCGGCCACGAAGGCGACACCGCAGGCGTCCTTGTCGTTGGCCGGGTCGTAGAGCCCGCTGGGGGCGGGCACGGCGGAGAACGGCACAGCGCTGGCGGGGGCTGCCGCGGTGGCGGTGGCGGGAAGGTCGGTCATGTCACTCCCGTCGTCGGCGCACCGTCGTCCCTCGGAGCGAGGGGTGGACGGGGGGCGGGGGCCCGGGCCGGGGGTCAAGGGCGGCGGTCAGGGGCGGCACGTGCGGAGGCGCGGGGACCGGCCGGACACAGGTGGCCCCGACCGGCAGCGGCGCGCGAGCCCACCGGTTGGTGCCGGCAGGCCGTCGTCCGCGGGGCAGCGCTGGCCCGGTCCGACACTACGACCCGACCAGGATCGCTGGCGGGTCAGCCGGAAGAGTACACAGCCGTAACACCGTCCTGACACGTCCGAAGCCGATCCGTGACGGTGCACACGCCCACCGGCCGCGGGTCGTCGCACCGGACCGGCGGTGCCGCCGTCAGCCCGTGGCCGGCGGTCGGTGATCGTCGTCACGCGCCCCGGCCGCCGAGGCCCCGGACGACTCGCCGGACGCCTCGGCCGCCGGCCCGGAGGACGGGCGGGGACCGCGGTCGACGACCTCCCGGGGGCGCCCGCGCTGCCAGACGAAGTAGGCGACGGCGAGCAGGCCGACGACGATCGAGGTGAAGACGTTGACCCGGACTCCGAAGAAGGTCTCCGCGGGGTCGGTGCGCAGCAACTCGATCCACAGCCGCCCGGCGCAGTAGGACGCCACGTAGAGCGCGAACGCGCGGCCGTGGCCGAGCCGGAAGCGGCGATCGGCCCAGATGACCAGCGCCGCGGCCGCGAGGTTCCACAGCATCTCGTAGAGGAACGTCGGGTGGAACGTCCCGAGGACGACCGGCTCACCATCCGCGCCGGTGACCGCCTGGCCCCCGCTCCACTCGTAGATGGTCAGCGCCCAGGGGAGGTCGGTCGGGCCGCCGTAGAGCTCGTTGTTGAACCAGTTGCCCAGCCGGCCGATCGCCTGGGCGACGAGCAGCCCGGGCGCCAGGGCGTCGGCGAACGCGGGCAGCGGGATGCCGCGCCGCCGGCAGGCGATCCACGCCCCCACCCCGCCGAGCGCGATCGCGCCCCAGATGCCGAGGCCGCCGTCCCAGATGGCGAAGGCGCGCAGCGGGTCGCCACCCTCGCCGAAGTACGGGCGGGGGCTGGAGACCACGTGGTAGAGCCGGCCGCCGGCGATGCCGAAGGGGACGGCCCAGATGGCGATGTCCAGCACGTCGTCGGCGTGCCCGCCCCGGGCGACCCAGCGCCGCTGGGTCAGCACGATGGCGGCGACGATCCCGGCGATGATGCACAGCGCGTAGGCGCGGATCGGCAGCGGACCGAGGTGCCAGACGGCCTGGGTAGGGCTGGGGATGGCCGCGAGGACGCTCACGCGCGCACCTCCGCCCGGCGGACGCCGTCGGCCAGGTCCCGGGTCAGCACGCGGACGCCCTCGGTCCCCCGCCCCTCGAGCAGCTCCCGCACGTACGCGGAGCCGACGATGACCCCGTCGGCGAACGCGGCCACCTCCGCGGCCTGGTCGCCGTCCGAGACGCCGAGGCCGACGCAGACGGCGAGGTCGGGCGCGGCCTCCCGGGTGCGGGCCACGAGCCGCTCGGCGGCGTCGCCGACGGTGGCACGGGTGCCGGTGACCCCCATGGTCGAGGCCGCGTACACGAACCCGCGGCAGGCGGCGGTGGTGGACCGCAACCGGGCGTCGGTCGACGACGGGGCGACGAGGAACACCCGGTCGAGGTCGGACCGCTCGGCGGCGGCGATCCACGCACCGGCCTCGTCGGGGATGAGGTCGGGGGTGATGGCCCCCGCTCCCCCGGCCGCGGCCAGATCGGTCGCGAACCGCTCGACGCCGTAGCGCTCGATCGGGTTCCAGTAGCTCATCACCACCGGGACGGCGCCGGCCGCGGCCACCGCCTCGACGGCCCGCAGGACGTCGCGCATGCCCACCCCGGCCCGCACGGCGACGTCCACCGCCTGCTGGATGACGGGTCCGTCCATGCCGGGGTCGCTGTACGGGACACCGACCTCGATCACGTCCGCCCCCGCCTCGACGGCCGCCACCATGGCGGCGATCGACCCCTCGACGTCCGGGTAGCCGACCGGCAGGTAGGCGATCAGCGCCGCCCGGCCCTCGGTCCTCGCCGCGCCGAGCCGCTCGGCCAGCCTGCTCACGCCATCTCCCCTGCGTCCGGGCCGGCCACGGCCTCGTCGTTGGTGACCCCACCCTCGGTGGGCTGCTGATCGGTGTCCAGGCCCGGGCCCGGAGCGGCGTCGTCCCGGTCGCCCAGCCCGAACCACCGGGACGCGGTCTCCACGTCCTTGTCGCCGCGGCCGGAGAGGTTGACCAGCAGCAGCGAGTCCGGACCCAGCTCGCGCCCCAGCGCGAGCGCCCCCGCGAGGGCGTGCGCCGACTCGATCGCCGGGATGATGCCCTCGGTCCGGCAGAGCAGCGCGAAGGCCTCCATCGCCTCGGCGTCGGTGACCGGCCGGTACTCCGCCCGCCCGATGTCGTGCAGGTAGGAGTGCTCCGGGCCGACGCCCGGGTAGTCCAGCCCCGCGCTGATCGAGTGCGACTCCACGGTCTGGCCGTTCTCGTCCTGCAGCAGGAAGGACCGGGCGCCGTGCAGGACGCCGGGCGAGCCCCCGGTGATCGTGGCCGCGTGGCGGTCGGTGTCGACGCCGTCGCCGCCGGCCTCCAGGCCGATCAGCCGCACCCCGTCGTCGGGGACGAAGGCGGTGAAGATGCCGATGGCGTTGGACCCCCCGCCGACGCAGGCCAGGACGGCGTCGGGCAGGCGCTCCTCGCGCTCGAGCACCTGGGTACGGGCCTCGTCGCCGATCACCCGCTGGAAGTCGCGGACCATCGCCGGGAACGGATGCGGCCCCGCGACGGTGCCGAAGACGTAGTTGGTGGTCTCGACGTTGGTGACCCAGTCGCGGAAGGCCTCGTTGATCGCGTCCTTGAGGGTGCGCGAGCCGGTGGTGACCGGGACGACCTCGGCGCCGAGCAGCCGCATGCGGGCGACGTTCAGCGCCTGGCGTCGGGTGTCCTCCTCGCCCATGTAGACGGTGCAGGACAGCCCCATCAGCGCCGCCGCGGTGGCGGTGGCGACGCCGTGCTGGCCGGCGCCGGTCTCCGCGATGACACGGGTCTTGCCGATCCGCCGGGTGAGCAGGGCCTGGCCCAGCACGTTGTTGATCTTGTGCGAGCCGGTGTGGTTGAGGTCCTCGCGCTTGAGCAGGACCCGCGCGCCGCCCGCGTGCACCGCGAACTTCGGCACCTCGGTGACCGGGCTCGGCCGGCCGGTGTAGTCGCGCTGCAGGCGGGCGAACTCGCTGAGGAACGCCGGGTCGACCCGCATCGCCTCGTAGGCCTCGGTCAGCTCGTCGAGGGCGGCGATCAGCGCCTCGGGGACGAACCGGCCGCCGAAGACCCCGAAGTGCCCGGTGGCGTCCGGCCAGCCCGGTCGCGCCGGGAGCGAGAGGTCTCCGGTCTGCGGTGGGCTGGTCGTCGTCATGCGCACAGTGTCCCGCGCCGGGGACCACGAGCGGCGCAGGGGTGCGCGGGACGTCACCGGATCGGTCGAGTGCCCCGGCACGGGATCAGAACGGGGGTGGGTCGGCGTCCGGCTCGGGTGGTGGCGGTGGTGGTTGCGGTGGTGCGGTGAGGACGCGGTAGCCGGGTGGTCGGCTGGTGCGGGTGACCCCGGACGGGGTGATGACGGTGAGCACGCCGTCGTCGCTGAGCGTGTGGGTCCAGCCGGGGGCGAAGGTCTTGAGCCGGTGGTGGTGGCGGCACAGGCAGCACAAGTTCTCGCAGGCGGTGGCGCCGCGGTCGGCGTGCGGGATGACGTGGTCCAGATCGGCCCAGCCGGCGGGCACGGTGCAGCCGGGGTGCCGGCAGGTGCGGTCCCGCGTTGCGAGGAAGCGTTGCTGGGCGGCCGAGGGCCGGTAGCGGTCCACCGGACCCGGTGGGCCGAGCAGCGGGCAGCCGCGGGTGGCCAGCTTCTCCAGCTCGCGGCGGCCGGTGACCGCCCGCAGTCTTCCGGTGGCGTCGGTGAGCGCGATCTGCAGGCTGCCGCCGGGTGGGGCCTGCACGCCTGCGGCATCCAGGGCGGCGAGTAGTTCGCGCAGGTGGGCGGCGGTGATCGGCTCCCCGTCCACCTCCCCGACCGGCGCGGGCGTGCCGGGCGGGGTGAAGGCGGCCGGTGCCGGGGCGCCGGCGGCGAGGAACCCGGCCGAAGTCAGCGCGGGCAGCGGCGCCACCACGGTCAGGTGCGCGGTCACCGCCGGTTGCTGCTGCCAGGGGCGCAGCAGCAGGTCGGTGAGGGCTCCGGTGCGCAGCATGCCGATCGGCCGATCGTCGCCGGCGTCCTTGGCGGCGTGGGCGTGGGCATCGACGGCGTCCCGGCAGGCCCGGGCCTCGGGATGGGGCAGCAGGGCACGCAGCTCGCTCATCCCGTCCCCGACCGGGCGCACCGTCACATCCGCTGCCCGCCGACGGGCCCGTCGGGGGCGGTCGGCCGCGGGGGCGTCGCGGGCGATCAGGACGGCGCGCACCGCCTCCCGCAGCTTCCCCACCCCCAA
>NZ_JBJHAJ010000006.1:0-202319 GCF_054051015.1 Blastococcus sp. SYSU DS0616 | reverse complement strand
CCACCGGCGTCGTCCCCGGCATAGCGCAGGTCCTCCGGCAGCCCGCAGTACGGGGCACGGATGAACTCGCCCAGCCCGTGCTCGTACCACCAGAACGCGAGCACCGTGGTGAGCGCGAGCGCCAGCAGGGACTTGGCGATGCGGTTGCGGAGCTCGGTGAGGTGGGCGATCAGGCTCATGGTGGCCTGGGCATCGCGTGGCCGCCGCCGACGCCGACGCGCGCCGCGGGTCGCCTCGCTCACCGCCGTACCCCCGGGTGCGAAGCGGTCAGCGGGGGCCGTCGGCCGCGGCACGGGCCTGGTCGGCCTGCGCCCGCAGCTCCGCCGCACGCGCCTCGGCCTGCCGCGCCTCCTCCTGCAGCTGCGCGTTTCGCTCGTCCGCCGCGGAGGACGCGGGGGCGACGATCTCGCCGCGGACCGGTGTGGTCTTCGCCGCGTCGCGGGTGCGGACGTCGTCGTCCTTCATGCCCTTCATCTCGCCCTTGAAGATGCGCAGCGAACGACCCAGCGAGCGCGAGGCGTCGGGCAGCTTCTTGTAGCCGAAGAGCAACAGGATGGCCAGGATGATCAGGCCGATTTCCAGCGGGCCGAGTGACCCCATGGCGCGTCCTCCGAAAGGTGTGGTGACTGGGGTGATGCTACGCCGCGGGGCACCGGTTTCCCGACCGGTACGAGCACAGGAACCGCCGCTCGGGACGGAGTTCGCCGGCCGTTCAGCCGGCGGACGACCGGGCGTCGCGTAGCCGGCCGGCGCGGTCGGCGGACTCCTGCAGCCCGGCCCGTACCGGCGCGACGTCGGCCTCGGCCGCGGTCAGCTCGCGGGCCAGCCGCCCGAAGGCGCCGAGCACGCCGTGGGCGAGCACCCCGAGCACGGCGAGCGCCAGGACGACCACGA
This sequence comes from Blastococcus sp. SYSU DS0616, assembly GCF_054051015.1. Classification (NCBI taxonomy): domain Bacteria; kingdom Bacillati; phylum Actinomycetota; class Actinomycetes; order Geodermatophilales; family Geodermatophilaceae; genus Blastococcus; species Blastococcus sp. SYSU DS0616. The sequence continues at coordinate 201,425 of NZ_JBJHAJ010000006.1, read as the reverse complement.
CGGCGAGCACGATCCAGAACACCACGGCCGAACCCTAGCCCGCGCCGCCGGGCGCCACCCCGTACCGGGCCAGGGCGGCCCGGGCCTCGGCGGCGACCTGCGCGCCGATCTCGGCCGGCTCCTCCACCACCGCGTTGCCGCCCAGGATCGCGACCAGCCGCCGCGCCCAGGCCAGGTCCGCCGTGCGCACGGTGACGGCCAGCCCACCGGGCGGGTCGTCGACGGGCGTCACGTCCTCGGTCGGGTAGTAGTCGGCGACCCACCGGGCGCTGCGGGCCAGCCGCAGGCGCACGGCCGGGGTGTCGGGGCCGGGCTGGTAGAGCCCGTCGTCGATGCTGCGGCTGGTCGCCTGCGGCGGCGCGGCGGCGGGCTCGTTCAGCACCGTGGCCTCGTCCACCCGGTCGAGCCGGAACAGCCGGACGCCCTCGGCCCGGCGGCACCAGGCCTCGAGGTACCAGTGCCCGTCGACGTAGAGCAGCTGCATCGGGTCGACGGTGCGCTCGGTGCGCTCGTCGCGGGCCGGCACGTAGTAGTGCAGGTGCACCGCGCGCCGGTCCTGCAGCGCCTGCCGGGCGAGCGCCAGGGTCTCCTCCCGGGCGTCGACGCTCACGGCCAGCGGCGCCATCCGGGCCGCCGCGTCACCAGTGGCTGCCGAGACCTTGGCCAGCGCCCGGCTCACGGCGTCGCGCTCGGCCAGGCCGGGCAGCTCCAGCAGCGTGCGCAGCGCGACGACCAGCGCGACCGCCTCGTCGGTGGTCAGCCGCAGCGGCCGCACCATCCCCGCGCTGAACGTGACCCGGACCCGGTCCCCCTCGAAGGCGACGTCGATCAGGTCGCCGGGACCGTAGCCGGGCAGCCCGCACATCCAGAGCAGCTCCAGGTCGCGCTGCAGCTGCCGCTCGGGGACGCCGAAGTCGCGGGCAGCCTCGGCGAGCGCCACGCCCTCGGGACGGGCGGTGAGGTACGGGATCAGGGCCAGCAACCGGGTCATCCGGTCGGTCGCGCCCCCGGCGCTCACGGGCGCGTCCCCATCGCGGCCAGGCGGGTCAACCGGGCGATCACGGCGTCCCGCATGTCGGTCGGCGCCTCCACCACGACGTCGGCGCCGTAGGCGGCGATCTGGTCGGCCAGGGCCCACGGCTCGGTGGTGCGCAGCTGCAGCCGGTCCTCCACCTCACCGGTGCCGTCGTCGGCCGGGCCGAGGGAGGTGGCGTGCCGGCGCAGCCCCACGGCGGTTCCCGGCCGCGCCCGCACCACGATGAGGTACTCCTCCCCCTGCACCTGCCCGGCGACGACCGCGGTCAGGTCGAGGTCGGGCGGCGGCTCGAACGCCCCCACCGGGCCCACGGCCTTCGGCGTGCCGACGACGCGGGAGAGCCGGAACACCCGCGGCGCCCGCCGGTCCAGGTCGTGCCCGACCAGGTACCAGCGCCCGTGCCAGGCCACCACCCCCCACGGCTGGACGTCCCGGCGGGTCGCGGCGTCCTCGTCGGGGCGCCGGTAGTCGAACTGCAGCCGGCGCCGGTCGCGGGCCGCGGCGTAGCAGGGCTCGAACGCCGCCTCACCCCGGTCCAGGCGGGGCTTGATCGGCAGCGCCCGGGACGAGTCGACGTCGACCCCGGCGGCCTTGAGCTTCACCAGGGCGCTCTGCGCGGTGCCGGCCAGCTGCGCGGACTCCCACAGCCGCAGTGCCAGGCCCACGGCGGCTGCCTCCTCCCCGGTGAGGTGGATCTCGGGCAGCTCGTAGTCGGCGCGGGCGATGCGGTACCCGTCCTCGGTGTCGAAGACGCTGGTGCGCCCGGTCTCGAGGGGCACGCCCATCTCGCGCAGCTCGGCCTTGTCCCGTTCGAACATGCGCTTGAACGCCTCGTCGGCCCGGTCGCTGCCGTCGTCGGGCTCGTACCCGGGCACGGTGGCGCGGATGCGCGCCGCCGTCACGTACTGCCGGGTGCTGAGCAGCGCGATGACCAGGTTGACCAGTCGCTCCGCCCGCTTGGCCGCCATGGCCCCCAGGCTAGTCAGCCCGCCGGGGAGCCGTCGTCGCCCGGCCGCGCGGCGGCGTGCTGGTTAGCCTGCGGGTATGACCAGTGCTCCCCCGTCCGCGCCCGCATCCCGGATCCGCTGGCGGCGGGGCCGGGTCACCGCGACCGGCCGGGCCTGGCGCGACGCGCTGGAGCTGACCGTCGAGGTGGCCGATGACGGCGAGCTGCGGGCGCTGGCCTACCCCTCCCTCGTCGGCGTCCCCGAGGTGGGCGACGAGGTGCTGCTCAACACCACCGCGCTGGCGCGGGAGCTGGGCACCGGCGGCTACGCGATGGTGGTGGCCGTCCCCGACCGGCTGCCCCCGGACCCCGAGGGCCCCGGGCACCTGGTGAAGGCCCGGTACACGCCGCTGCAGGTGATGGTGCAGGGCGTCGACGAGCAGGAAACCGAGCACCACGCGACGATCGCGGACGCCGACGACCTCGGCGGGATGCCGGTCGTCGTGGCCGACCTGCACTCGGCCCTGCCGGCGGTCCTGATCGGGATGCTGGCGACCGACCCCGATCTCAAGGTCGCCTACGTGATGACCGACGGCGGGGCGCTGCCCGCCGCGTTCTCCCGCACGGTGGGCGCGCTCAAGCCCTCGCTGGCCGGCGTGGTGACCGCCGGTCAGGCCTACGGCGGTGACCTGGAGGCGGTCACGCTCCACACCGGGCTGCTGGCGGCGAGGCACGTGCTGCACGCCGACCTGGCGGTCGTCACGCAGGGGCCCGGCAACCTGGGCACGGGAACGCCGTGGGGCTTCTCCGGGGTGGCCGCGGGCGAGGCGTGCAACGCCGTCAGCGTCCTGGGCGGCCTGCCGGTCGGGGCCCTGCGCATCTCCGACGCCGATCCGCGCCCGCGCCACCGCGGCGTCTCCCACCACTCGCTGACCGCGTTCGGGCGGGTGGCGCTGGGCGGCGTGACCCTGGTGGCGCCCCGTGGGCTCTCCTCCGAGCTCGGCGGTCAGGTGGACGAGGACCTGGCGAGCCAGCCGGAGCGGAACACCGTCGTCTGGGTGGACACCGACGGGCTCGACGCCGCGCTGGGGCTCTCACCCGTCCCGCTGCGCACGATGGGCCGCGGCTACCCCGAGGAGCGGGCCTACTTCCTGGCCGCGGCGGCGGCCGGGCGCTACGCGGCGCTCCAGGTGCCGGTGCCCGAAGATGCGGAGGGCTCGGCCGAGACCGTCTCCACGCCCGACGCCTGACGCCGTCCCGGAACGGCGAGTCATGCGAACTCGGGGCCATCAGCGACCGATGACCACGAGTTCGCATGACTCGGCAGCTCACATGCTGGCGATGAGCTTCTCCACGCGCTCGTCGACGGACTTGAACGGGTCCTTGCACAGCACGGTCCGCTGCGCCTGGTCGTTGAGCTTGAGGTGCACCCAGTCGACGGTGAAGTCGCGCCGCTTCTCCTGCGCCTTGCGGATGAACTCGCCGCGCAGCTTGGCGCGGGTGGTCTGCGGGGGCACGTTCTTCGCCTCGAAGACCCGCGGCTCGTGCGCCACCCGGTCGACCTGGCCGTTGCGCTCGAGCAGGTAGTACAGCCCCCGGGTGCGGCTGATGTCGTGATAGGCCAGGTCCATCTGCGCGATGCGCGGCGAGGACAGCGGCAGGTCGCGCTTGGCGCGGTAGCGCTCCAGCAGGTTGTACTTGATGGCCCAGTCGATCTCGCGGTCGATCAGGCTGAGGTCCTCGCTGTCGACGGCCTTGAGCACCCGCCCCCACAGTTCGAGCATCTGCCGGTGCACCGGGGTGCAGCCCTCGCGGTCGGCGAACTCGGTGGCGCGGCTGTGGTACTCGGCCTGGATCTCCAGCGCCGACATCTCGCGGCCGCCGGCCAGCCGCACCTTCCGGCGGCCGGTCATGTCATGGCTGATCTCGCGGATCGCCCGGATCGGGTTCTCCAGCGTCATGTCGCGGATCGGGGTGCCCGCCTCGATCATGCGCAGCACGAGGTCGGTCATGGCGACCTTGAGCAGCGTCGTCGTCTCGCTCATGTTCGAGTCACCGACGATGACGTGCAGCCGCCGGTAGCGCTCGGCGTCGGCGTGCGGCTCGTCGCGGGTGTTGATGATCGGCCGGGACCGCGTGGTGGCGCTGGAGACGCCCTCCCAGATGTGCTCCGCCCGCTGGCTGACGCAGTACAGCGCGCCGCGCGGGGTCTGCAGGACCTTGCCGGCGCCGACGACGATCTGCCGGCTGACGAGGAACGGGATCAGGACGTCGGCCAGCCGGCCGAACTCTCCGTGCCGACCGACGAGGTAGTTCTCGTGGCAGCCGTAGCTGTTGCCGGCCGAGTCGGTGTTGTTCTTGAACAGGTAGATGTCGCCGGTGACGCCCTCCTCGGCCAGGCGCTGCTCGGCGTCGACCAGCAGGCCTTCCAGGATCCGCTCGCCGGCCTTGTCGTGGACGACGAGCTCGGAGAGGTCGTCGCACTCGGCCGTCGCGTACTCGGGGTGGCTGCCGACGTCGAGGTAGAGCCGGGAGCCGTTGCGCAGGAAGACGTTGGAGCTGCGCCCCCACGAGACCACCCGTCGGAACAGGTAGCGGGCCACCTCGTCCGGTGACAGCCGGCGCTGCCCCTTGAAGGTGCACGTGACGCCGTACTCGGTCTCGATGCCGAAGATCCGTCGGTCCACGCTCCGAGCCTAGGCGCCGGAAGCGACACCGGCCCACCGCCGGACCGGCGGGGCGCTACCGCTTCGCGTCGAGCCGCTGCAGCAGGTCGTCGAACGCCTGCTCGATCTCGTCGTGCCCGTTCTGAGACGCCCGCTGCTTGCCGTGGATCAGCGCGGCCCGGTTGACCTTCGAGAAGTCGCCGTACGGGAAGTGGTAGCGCTTCTTCGTCTCCTCGCCGGCGTCCGGATCGACGGCGAGGTGCCAGGCGGCGTAGCCGTCCCAGCCATGAGCGTCGATCTCGGCATTGCCGTCGTCGGCGGACGGTGCGGCGTCGGACCATTCGGTCTCGTCGTCGTACTTCCCGTCGTCGATGAGCTTCCTCGCCTGCGCGAGCGCGTCGTCGTTGAGTTCGTAGTCCGGCATGCCCGCTCCCCTACCCCGTACGCGCGGGTCATCCGCCCGACTGCGGATGCCCCTCGCCGCTGTCGGTGGCGCCCCCGGCGGTGTCGGGGGCGGCGGGGTCACCGAGCCCGGCCGGCGTGCCCGGGGCGGGGTGGCTGGGCACGTGGGCGGAGGTGGGCGGCTGCGTCCCCTCGGTACCGGTCTCGCCGTCACCGAGCAGGGTGTGCAGAGCGGTGCCCACGACGCGGCGGAACGCCCGCTTGGGGCGCCGCCTGTCCAGGACGGCGACCTCCAGCTGCTGGGCGGTCAGCCGCGACGGACCGCCGTCACCGCTCCCCGCGGTGGCGGGGCTGACCGCGGAGAGGGCGTCGACGCCGACCTTGAGCGCGTCGGCGAGCCCCATGCCGGCGTGGAAGTGGTCGCGCAGGTGCCCGGTGACGGCGTCGGCCTGGCCGCCCATGACCACGAAGTCGGGCTCGTCGACGACCGAGCCGTCGAAGGTGAGCCGGTAGAGCTGGTCGCGCTCGGGGGTCTCCCCCACCTCGGCGACGCACAGCTCGACCTCGTAGGGCTTCATCTGCTCGGTGAAGATGGCGCCGAGGGTCTGCGCGTAGGCGTTGGCGATCACCCGGCCGGTGACGTCGCGGCGGTTGTAGGAGTAGCCGCGGACATCGGCCAGCCGGACGCCGGCGACGCGCAGGCTCTCGAACTCGCTGTAGCGGCCGACCGCGGCGAAGCCGATGCGGTCGTAGATCTCGCCGATCTTGTGCAGCGTGGAGCTGGGGTTCTCGGCGATGAGCAGCACGCCGTCGACGTAGGTGAGGACGGCGACGCTGCGACCGCGGGAGATGCCCTTGCGGGCGTACTCCGAGCGGTCGCGCATGACCTGCTCGGCGGAGGCGTAGTAGGGCATGGTCATGGCTCAGGCCTCCCCGGCCGCATTCTGGCGCTCGGCGGCCGCGCGCTCGGTCACGATGGCGTCGGCGACGGCGGCGATCTCGGCGTCGGTGAGCCGGACGGCGCCTTCGGCGTCGACCCGGTAGACGATCGGGTACAGCCGCCGGACCGGGTCGGGACCGCCGGTGGCCGAGTCGTCGTCGGCCGCGTCGTAGAGGGCCTCGACGACGGTGCGGGTCGCGGCTGCGGCGTCCAGGCCCTGCCGCCACGTCTTCTTGAGGCTGTTCCGGGCGAACAGCGAGCCGGAGCCGACCGTGGCGTAGCCGCGCTCCTCGTAGTTCCCGCCGGTGACGTCGTAGCTGAAGATCCGGCCCGGGAGCTCGCCGGGGGCGGCGTCGAGGTCGAAGCCGGCGAACAGCGGGACGACGGCCAGGCCCTGCAGCGCCGCGCCGAGGTTCCCGCGGATCATCTGCGCCAGGCGGTTGGCCTTGCCGTCGAGGGAGAGCGTGAGGCCCTCGATCTTCTCGTAGTGCTCGAGCTCGACCTGGTAGAGCTTCACCATCTCGATGGCGATGCCCGCGGCGCCGGCGATGCCGATGACGCTGTAGGAGTCGGCCGGGTAGACCTTCTCGATGTCGCGGCTGGAGATCAGGTTCCCCATGGTGGCGCGCCGGTCGCCACCCATGAGCACGCCGCCGGCGTAGGTCGCGGCGACGATCGTGGTGCCGTGCGGGGCGATGTCACCCACGGGCAGCTGCGGGACCGGGCGCCGACCGGGCAGCAGGTCGGGCGCGGTGGACCCGAGGAAGTCGGTGAACGAGGAACCCACCCGGTCCAGGTACGCGGGCGGGAACCCGCTCCGGCCAGCTGACGACTCGTTCACCCATCCGCCTCTCCCGCCTGCATGCGCCGGCGTCCACCCGTTGCTCCGCCGGGAGCTTCGTGCTCCTCGGCGTCAGGGCGACCCTACCGGCGGTCGCTCCACCCGGATGGCTCGGACCGGGCCGAGGCCGGCAGCCGAGAACATGGCCGTGATGCGCTGGCTCAGGGTGTGGAAGCGGACGTAGTCCGCGGCCGCGCGCAACACCTCCGGATCGTCCCTGAACTGGCCGAGCCCGCCGTTGCAGTTGAAACACAACAGCGCCCGGACGGCGCCCGTCGCGTGGTCGTGGTCGACGTGCTGGGCGGGCGCGGTGCGGCAGATGGCGCAGACCCCGCCCTGTACTTCGAGCATCACATCCGCCTCGGCCGCCGTGATGCCATACCGCCGTGTGAGGTGGTACGAGCGTGCACCGCCCGCTTTCGCACGCGAGGCGTGGCCGCGGGCGTTGTGGCACGGGAGGCAGTAGGTGGCGTGCCCGGAGCGGGTCGTGCGCGTCTTCGGGAACTGCTCGAACGCCCTCACCTCGCCGCAGTCGGGACACCACTTCGAGCCTTCCGGGACGTCGAGGCCCTTCGGTGCCAGCCGGTGCTTGCGTGGTTGGAGACGGCGGGCTTCCCGGCTCTTGGCAGCTCGTTCGGCGAGATGCGTGCGGCAGTAGAAGGCGAGTCCGTCACGCGATCTCTTGTTCTTGCTGAAGTCGGAGACGGGGCGGTGCGCCCGGCAGTCACGACAGAACTTGGTGTCCACCGATCAGCTTCTTCACCAGAAGATGATCTTGGTCACTGGCCCCCTTTTTGTACGTACGCACGCACGAAGTCCTCACTGTTCTCCTCGAGGACGTCGTCGATCTCGTCCAGCAACGAATCGACGTCCTCGGTCATCTCCTTGTGGCGCTCGGCCACCTCCGAGTCGACCGACGCCTCGATCTCCTCGTTCTCCTCGCGCGACCGCGTCGCCTTCTGCTGCCCGCCGGTGTCCCTGGTGGCCATGCTGCCCTCCGGTCCTTCTCGTGGCTGGTGCTGGTCAGGAAAGTACCCGCAGGAGCCGACATCCGGCGTCCGTCGGCCGAGGGCGGTGGAGACCGCCCACCGGTGAGGACGGCCGGTCAGGGGCCGGTGATCGTGTCGACGAGCTCCTGGGCCGTCGCGGAGGCCTCGAAGAGCGCGCCGACGTGCTCCCGGGTGCCCCGCAACGGCTCGAGCGTCGGGATGCGCACCAGGTTCTCCCGGCCCAGGTCGAAGACCACCGAGTCCCAGGAGGCGGCGGCGATCTGCGTCGGGAAGCGGCGCAGGCACTCGCCGCGGAAGAACGCCCGGGTGTCCGCCGGTGGGGTCACCATCGCGCGCGTCACCTCGTCGTCGGTGAGCAGCCGCTGCATGGCCCCGCGGGCGACCAGCCGGTTGTAGAGCCCCTTGTCCGGCCGGACGTCGGAGTACTGCAGGTCGACCAGCTGCAGCCGCGAGTCGTTCCAGTCCAGGCCGTCGCGGGAGCGGTACCCCTCGAGCAGCCGCAGCTTCGCCGGCCAGTCCAGCTGGTCGGCGAGGCGCATCGGGTCGGCCGCCAGGTCGTCGAGGACCGCCGCCCACCGGCGAAGCACGTCGGTGGTCTGCTCGTCGGCCTCCCCGCGGGTCGCCACGAAGCGCTCGGCCGCCTCCAGGTAGAGCCGCTGCACCTCGATCGCGGTCAGCTGCCGTCCGTCGCGGAGCCGGACCCGGTGGGTGAGCGAAGGGTCGTGGCTGACCGCCTGCAGCTCGGCCACCGGCTCCTCGATCGCGAGGTCGGAGGGCAGGGCCCGCGCCTCGATCATGGCCAGCACCAGCGACGTCGTCCCGACCTTGAGGTAGGTGGACAGCTCCGCCAGGTTCGCGTCGCCGATGATCACGTGCAGCCGGCGGTACTCGTCGGGGTTGGCGTGCGGCTCGTCGCGCGTGTTGATGATCGGCCGCTTCAGGGTCGTCTCCAGACCCACCTCGACCTCGAAGAAGTCGGCGCGCTGCGAGAGCTGGAACCCCGGCGTCCGGCTCTCCGTCCCGATGCCGACCTTGCCGGAGCCGGCGAACACCTGCCGGGTGACGAAGAACGGCACCAGCCCGCGGATGATGTCGATGAACGGCGTCCGCCGGTCCATCAGGTAGTTCTCGTGCGCGCCGTAGGACGCGCCCTTGCCGTCGGTGTTGTTCTTGTAGAGCTGGATCGGGTGCGTGCCGGGGATCTGCACTGCGCGGCGGGCGGCCTCAGCCATGACCCGCTCCCCCGCCTTGTCCCACAGGACGATGTCGCGCGGGGTGGTGACCTCCGGGGTCGAGTACTCCGGGTGCGCGTGGTCGACGTAGAGGCGCGCGCCGTTGGTCAGGATGACGTTGGCCATCCCGGAGTCCTCGTCGAGGTCGTTGTGGTCCAGGGCCTGGGCCGGGGTCAGGTCGAAGCCCCGGGCGTCGCGCAGCGGTGACTCCTCCTCGAAGTCCCACCGGGGACGGCGGGGCGTCGGCGCATCGGCCACCGCCCACGCGTTCACGACCAGGCTCGACAGCGTGGTCGGGTTCGCCCCCGGCTGCCGCGGCACCGAGATGCCGTACTCGACCTCGGTGCCCATGACCCGCCGCACGCTCATGGCCCAACCCTAGGCCGAGGCCGCTCCGGGGACCGGTGCCGGCATCGAGCCGCGGACCTGGCACATACCGGATCGGTTCCGTAGCCTCGGTGGTGCCCCGGCCGCACCAGCGCGGTCATCGGGACGAACGCGGGCCACGGCCGTCGAGCCGGTACCCCGCATCTTTCGGACGCGCCGCGCGCCCTCTCCGCCCAGCGGCAGTGGTCCTTCTCCGTCGATCCGGCTCCGTGGGTGGAGCGTGCTGCCCCCGTTCGGTGGGCCGGCCGCGTGGGCGACCGCCGTTCGAGAGGATCATGACGAACCCGAGCACCACCTCCGGCCCGTCCACCCGCGTCTTCCGGCGGCGCACCGCTGGCCTCGCCGCCACCGGCGCCCTGCTCCTGGCGCCGTTCCTGGGCACGGGCACCGCTGCTGCCGCCGACGACGAGACCTGGGACCGCCTCGCGCAGTGCGAGAGCAGCGGCAACTGGTCCATCAACACCGGGAACGGCTACTACGGCGGCCTGCAGTTCTACCAGCCCACCTGGGAGGGGTTCGGCGGCACCGCGTACGCCCCGCGGGCCGACCTCGCCACCCGCGAGCAGCAGATCGCGATCGCCGAGAAGACCCTTGCGGTCCAGGGCTGGGGCGCCTGGCCGGCCTGCTCGGCGAAGCTGGGCCTGACCGAGGCGGACAAGGCCGGCAGCGCCACGCCTCCGGCAGCCGCCCCGGCCCCCACGGCCGAGGCACCGGCGCCCGCGCCGGCCGACGCCGGGCAGCAGTACACGGTCCAGGCAGGTGACACGCTCTCGGGGATCGCATCGGCCAACGGGCTGCAGTGGCAGACCCTGTACGAGAACAACCGCGACGTCATCGGCGCCGACCCGGGCCTCATCCACCCCGGCCAGGTCCTCCGCCTGGGCTGACCCCGCGGACGAGCGGCTCCGGCTCGCCGCCGTCCTGGCTCAGCACAGGGGGTCCTAGCTCACGACCGATCGTGAGCCAGGACCCCTGATGATCAGGTGACCTGATCATCAGGGAGCCACGGGCAGCCGGACGGCCCGGCCACCGCGTGGTGGCCGGGCCGTCCGTCGTCGTGCCTAGAGGTACTGGCCGGTGTTGGTCGCCGTGTCGATGGCGCGCCCGGCCTCGTTCCCCTTGCCGCTGATGAGCGTGCGGATGTAGACGATCCGCTCGCCCTTCTTGCCCGAGATCCGCGCCCAGTCGTCGGGGTTGGTCGTGTTGGGCAGGTCCTCGTTCTCCTTGAACTCGTCGAGGCACGCCTGCATCAGGTGGCCGACCCGCAGGCCCCCGGTCCCGGTCTCCAGCCGCTCCTTGATCGCCATCTTCTTCGCGCGGTCGACGATGTTCTGCAGCATGGCGCCGGAGTTGAAGTCCTTGAAGTAGAGGACCTCCTTGTCACCGTTGGCGTAGGTGACCTCGAGGAAGCGGTTCTCCTCGCTCTCGGTGTACATGCGCTCGACGGTGCGCTGGATCATCGCGGCGATCGTCGCCTCGCGGTTGCCACCGTGCTCGGCGAGGTCGTCTGGGTGCAGCGGCAGGTCGGGCACCAGGTACTTGCTGAAGATGTCGCGCGCGGCCTCGGCGTCGGGCCGCTCGATCTTGATCTTCACGTCGAGCCGGCCGGGCCGCAGAATCGCCGGGTCGATCATGTCCTCGCGGTTGGAGGCGCCGATGACGATGACGTTCTCCAGGCCCTCGACGCCGTCGATCTCGCTGAGCAGCTGCGGGACGATCGTCGACTCGACGTCGGAGGAGACCCCCGAGCCGCGGGTGCGGAAGATCGAGTCCATCTCGTCGAAGAACACGATGACCGGCGTGCCTTCGCTGGCCTTCTCCCGCGCGCGCTGGAACACCAGCCGGATGTGCCGCTCGGTCTCCCCGACGTACTTGTTGAGCAGCTCGGGGCCCTTGATGTTGAGGAAGTAGGACTTCGCCTGGTGGACGCCCTCGCCACGGACGGCGGCGACCTTCTTCGCCAGCGAGTTGGCCACGGCCTTGGCGATCAGCGTCTTGCCGCAGCCGGGGGGGCCGTACAGCAGGATGCCCTTGGGCGGGCGCAGCTGGTACTCGCGGAAGAGATCGGCGTGCAGGAACGGCAGCTCGACGGCGTCCCGGATCTGCTCGATCTGCCGGGACAGCCCGCCGATGTCGGTGTAGTCGATGTCGGGGACCTCTTCGAGGACGAGCTCCTCGACCTCGCTCTTGGGGATCCGCTCGTAGACGTAGCCCGACCGGCTCTCCAGCAGCAGCGAGTCGCCGACCCGCAGCGGCTGGCCGGTGAGCGAGTCGGCCAGGTAGACGACGCGCTCCTCGTCGGTGTGCCCGATGACCAGCGCCCGTGGGGTGACGCCGTCGACGGGCTCCAGCAGCTCCTTGAGCATGACGACGTCGCCCTGGCGTTCGAAGTCCCGCGCCTCCACGACGTTCATCGCCTCGTTGAGCATGACCTCCTGGCCGGGGCGCAGGGTGTCCACCTCGACGTTCGGCGAGACCGACACCCGCAGCTTGCGGCCGCCGGTGAACACGTCGACGGTCCCGTCGTCGAACCGGGTCAGGAAGATGCCGTAGCCCGAGGGTGGCTGCCCGAGCCGGTCGACCTCCTCCTTGAGCGTGACCAGCTGCTCCCGCGCGTCGCGCAGCGTGCCGGCCAGCTTGTCGTTGCGCTCGGAGAGGAAGGCGGCCCGGCCCTCCGCCTCCGCTATCCGCTCCTCCAGCGCGCGCACCTGGCGCGGGCTGTCTGCCACCTTGCGGCGGAGCAGGCTGATCTCCTCCTCGAGGTAGGAGATCTGGCTGAGCAGCGAGGCGACGTCACGCTCACGCCGCGCCTTCATCTCGTCAGGACCCAGGCCCATCACGCACCTCCGCACTGTCGGGGGAGCCAGGACGCAAATCTATACACGCGCGACGACACTTCGCCGTCGCCTCGCGGGGGTCCGTGGCGGGGTGCTACTGAGGTGCTGGAACGGCCCTCCTGCAGGGGCCCGCCGCGAGCGTGCGAGCGGTGGGGGCAGGAGGGCCCTCCTTCAGTGCTTCTGCGCGCGGCGCTGGCGGACGGGGGCGACCGCGCCCTCGGCCAGGCGGCGTGCGGTGACGAGGAAGGCGGTGTGGGCGACCATCCGGTGCTCCGGGCGCACGGCCAGGCCGACCGCGTGCCACGGCCGCATCAGGGTCTCCCAGGCGTAGGGCTCGGTCCACACGCCCTGCGCGCGCAGCGCCTCCACGTAGGTGGACAGCTGGGTGACGGTGGCGACGTAGCCCACCAGCACGCCGCCGGGACGCAGCGCGGCGGCGACCGTCGGCAGGACCGCCCACGGCTCCAGCATGTCCAGGACGACCCGGTCGACCACCTCGTCGGCCGGGTGGTCGGCCAGATCGCCCAGCCGCAGGCTCCAGTTGCTCGGGACCTCGCCGAAGAAGGCGCCGACGTTCGTGCGCGCGACGTCGGCGAAGTCCTCGCGCCGCTCGTAACTGGTCAGCGAGCCCCCGGCGCCGACGGCCCGGAGCAGCGAGCAGCTGAGCGCGCCGGAGCCGGCGCCGGCCTCCAGCACCCGCATGCCGGGCCCGATGTCGCCGAAACCGACGATCTGCGCGGCGTCCTTCGGGTAGATCACCTGCGCGCCGCGCGGCATGGAGAGCACGTAGTCGGCGAGCAGCGGGCGCAGCGCCAGGTACCCGGTGTTGGCCGTCGAGTGCACGACCGACCCCTCGGGCGCACCGATGAGGTCGTCGTGCTCGATGGCGCCGCGGTGGGTGTGGAACTGCTTGCCGGGCGTCAGGACGACGGTGTGCAGCCGGCCCTTGGGGTCGGTCAGCTGCACCCGGTCCCCCGCGACGAACGCGCCCTCCACGGGCTCGGCCCGCTGCGCGGAGGGGCTCTCCCCCGCCTCGTCCGGCGCCTGCTGCGCCTCGTCGACGACGTCGGTCCCCGGCTCCTGCTCACTGGTCACGGGCGACCAGCGTACGGACGCCGCCGCTGTGACCCGGGACGCCGATGCGGCGCGGACACTCGGAACTGTCGGAGGCGCGACCTAGCCTCGGGTGCATGACGGCGATGGTGGACACCGACCCGCGACCCGGCACGCCCGACGGCGGGACCGAGCCCCCCGCCGAGGTGACCGCACCGCGCCGCCCCTCGCTCTCGCCCAGCCGGGCGGCGGACTTCAAGACATGCCCGTTGCTCTACCGCTTCCGCACCATCGACCGGCTGCCCGAGCGCAAGAGCCTGGCCGCCGTCCGCGGCACCCTCGTCCACTCCGTGCTGGAACGCCTCTACGACCTGCCCCCGGCGCAGCGCACCCCGGAGAGCGCCCTGGAGCTGCTCGAGCCGGCGTGGGCCGAGCTGCGCGACGAGCCGGGCATCGCCGAGCTGTTCGCAACCGGCCAGGACGAGGGCGCCGAGAGCGATGCGAACGCGCCCGAGTCGGTGGCGGCCTGGCTGGCCTCAGCCGGGAAGCTCGTCGAGAAGTACTTCTCGCTGGAGGACCCGCGCCGCATCCAGCCGGCGGGTCGGGAGGAGCTCGTCGAGGTCACGCTGCCCGACGGGCTGCTGCTGCGCGGTTACGTCGACCGGCTGGACATCGCCCCCAACGGCGCGCTCCGGGTGGTCGACTACAAGACCGGGTCGATGCCGCGCGAGGCGTTCGAGTCCAAGGCGCTGTTCCAGATGAAGTTCTACGCGCTGGTGCTCTGGCGCACCCGCGGGGTGGTGGCCGCTCAGCTCAAGCTGCTCTACCTCGGCGACGGCGACGCGCTCACCTACGCCCCGGAGGAGGCCGAGCTCGTGCGCTTCGAGCGCACGCTGCTGGCCATCTGGTCGGCGATCGAGCGGGCCGTCGCCACGGGTGAGTTCCGGCCGAACAAGAGCCGGCTCTGCGGCTGGTGCGACCACCAGGCGCTGTGCCCGGCGTTCGGCGGCACTCCCCCGCCCTTCCCGGCGGAGGCCGCAGCGTCAGCCGGCTGGCGGACGACCCTGCCGGTGACGCCGGTGTGACCGGCGCGGTGACCGTTCGCGCCGCCGTGCCGGCGGATCTCGCCGCCGTGCTGGATCTGTACCGCCAGCTGTACCCGGAGCTCGAGCACGACGAGACGCTGCGGGTGCAGGACGCCTGGGCCAGCACCATGACGACACCCGGGCGCACGGTCCTCGTCGCCGAGGCCGCCGGAACCGTGGTCGGGACGGCGGATGTCACGGTGGTCGCCAACACGGCTCACGCCGGTGAGCCCTACCTGCTGGTCGAGAACGTCGTCGTGGACGGCACCCACCGCCGCCCCGGCGTGGGAGCGACCCTCCTGGGCGCCGCACGGGAGCACGGCCGCCGGACCGGCTGCTACAAACTGCAGCTCTCTGCCGACGACCCGGCGGCCTTCGCGTTCTACGAGGCCGTCGGACTGCGTCCGGCGGCACGGACCTACAAGGAGTACCTCGGCTGACCGACCGGAGTGTGCGGCATGCATGTCCCGCCGGGTCGGTCCTCGGCCCGCGTCCGCTGCGAGCGCCGGCACGCAGGCCGCGACACCTCTTCACCGGGACCAGTGACCAGCGAGACTGTGACCGTGCATCCCGACAAGAGGCTCGAGATCCTGACGGCGTTCGCCGCCGCCACGGCGGACCCGAGCCGCCTGGGCGCACTGCTGGGCGACGCGGCCGACGACTCCGACGCCGTGCGAAGGCTGCAAACGGCCTACGGGTTCACCCCCGGTCAGGCGCGGGCGGTCCTCGACCTCCAGCTCGCCCGGATCACCCGGGAGCACCGCGCCCGGCTGCAGGCCGAGATCGACGCCCTGCGCGACGCTGCTGCCGGGCTCTGGGACCCGCCGATCGAGGTCACGGCGACGGCGAGGTCCGGGCGGGAGATCGTCGTCGGCCTCCCGGACCATGAGCACGACGTCCACGGCGACGACTCGGCCGACTGCCTCGACCGGATGGTCGTCCTCGTACGCGACGAGCTGGCGGGCCCGCGCCGGCGCAGGGTGACCGTCACCTTCACCGCAACCGTCCCCGACGGGCCACGTACCGTCCACGTCGATCCGGTGGGCAGCGCCTCGTTCTGCTACGACGACCTCGGCACGGCATAGTCGCGGCCCCCGGAACTCAGCGCGGGGCGGCGCTCGCCACCTCGCGGGCGGTGAGCACCGCCTCGAGCTCCGGCACCCCGACCCCCACGAGCCTCTCCACCAGCGTGAGCCCCGGTGCCGGCGGGACCGGCTGCATCGCGGGCACGCCCAGCACCGCCATCCCGGCGGCCAGCCCGGCGGTCACGCCGACCAGCGAGTCCTCCACCACCACGCAGGAGTCGGGCTGGACGCCCAGCGCTGCGGCTGCCTGGAGGTAGGGGGCCGGGTCCGGCTTGCGCGCGGGAACCTCGTCGCCGCAGACGGTCAGGTCGAACGGGCTGCCGCCGAGGTCCGTCGCGATGCTCGCAAGCACGATGTCGGCGAGCCGGCGGGGCGTCGTCGTCACCAAGGCGGTGGCCAGGCCCGCGGCCCGCACCGCGGACAGCAGTTCCCGGGCGCCGGGCTGCCACACGACGCCGCCGGCCATGAGCACGCCGACCCGCTCCTCGATCCAGGCCGCGTCCACAGCGAGCTGTTCGGCGGTGGCGCTGATGCCGAGGTCCGCGTAGAGGATGCCCATCGCCGTCGGCATGCTCGTGCCCACCGTGCGGGCCCGCGCCTCGGCCGACATCCGCCCCCCGAGCCGGCCGGCGAGCTCGAACATCGCCTCGCCCCAGTACTCCTCCGTCTGCACGAGCGTGCCGTCCATGTCGAACAGCACCGCCCGCAACGCGCTGGAACGGCCTCCGTCCAGAGGCTCGCCCCGAGCCGGCGAGGGGTGAGGGGGACGGGGATCCTTCATTCGTCCTCGGTCCGGTAGCCGAGGTTGGGTGAGAGCCACTTCTCCGCCTCCGCGAGCGTCCAGCCCTTGCGCCGGGCGTAGTCCTCGACCTGATCCCGCCCGACCCGGCCCAGCACGAAGTACTGGGCCTGCGGGTGCGCGAAGTAGAGGCCGCTCACCGCCGCACCCGGCCACATGGCGAGGCTCTCGGTGAGCTCGATACCGGTGGCCGCCTCGACGTCGAGGAGGTCCCAGATCGTCTGCTTCTCGGTGTGCTCGGGGCAGGCCGGGTAGCCCGGGGCCGGCCGGATGCCGCGGTACTTCTCGGCGATGAGGGCCTCGTTGTCCAGCGCCTCGTCGGCGGCGTAGCCCCAGAACTCCCGGCGCACCCGCTCGTGCAGCCGCTCGGCGAACGCCTCGGCCAGCCGGTCGGCCAGCGCCTCCAGCATGATCGCGCTGTAGTCGTCGTTGTCCTTCTTGAACGCCGCCACCCGCTCGGCCGCGCCCAGCCCGGCCGTCACCGCGAACGCACCGACGTAGTCGCGCAGGCCGGTGTCCTTCGGCGCCACGAAGTCCGCCAGTGACTTGCGCGGCGAGCCGTCGCGGCCCTCGGTCTGCTGCCGCAGCTGGTGCAGGGTCGCCCGCACGGCGGTGCGGGACTCGTCGGTGTAGACCTCGATGTCCTCGCCGTCGACACGGTTGGCCGGGAACAGCCCGAGGACGCCGCTGGCCCGCAGCCACTTCTCCGCGACGATCCGGTCCAGCATCTGCTGGGCGTCGTCGTACAGCCGCCGGGCGGCCTCGCCGGTCGCCGGGTTGTGCAGGATGTCGGGGAACCGGCCGCGCATCTCCCAGGCGTTGAAGAACGGCTGCCAGTCGATGTAGCCGCGCAGCTCCTCGAGCGGGTAGTCGTGGAAGTGCCGGACGAACTGGGTGGCCTCCCCGAGGGCGCAGGCCGGGCCCTCGCAGACGTCCTTCGCCTGCTGCAGCAGCATCCGCGGCCGGGGCGGGGCGTAGCCGCTCCAGTCGATCGGCGTCGGGTTCGCGCGTGCCTCGGCGAGCGGGAGCAGGGCGCGGCTGTCCTGGCGGGCGGCGTGCCGCTCCCGGAGCGCCGCGTAGTCGGCGTCGGTCTCGGCCAGCAGCCTCGGGCGCTGCTCGTCGGAGAGCAGGGCGGCGACGACCGGGACCGAGCGCGAGGCGTCCTTCACCCAGATCACCGGGCCGGAGTACCTCTGCGCCACCTTGACGGCGGTGTGCGCCCGCGAGGTGGTCGCGCCGCCGATGAGCAGCGGGATCTCGAACCCCTGGCGCTCCATCTCGGCGGCCAGGTTCACCATCTCGTCCAGCGAGGGGGTGATCAGACCGGAGAGCCCGATGATGTCGGCGCCCTCCTGCTTGGCGGCGTCCAGGATCTTCTGCCCCGGCACCATGACGCCCAGGTCGACCACGTCGTAGTTGTTGCACTGCAGGACGACGCCGACGATGTTCTTGCCGATGTCGTGGACGTCGCCCTTCACGGTGGCCATGACGACCTTGCCGTTGCTGCGCTCGGCGTCGCCGGGCTGCTTCTCCGCCTCGATGAACGGGATGAGGTAGGCGACGGCCTTCTTCATCACCCGGGCGGACTTGACCACCTGCGGCAGGAACATCTTGCCGGCGCCGAACAGGTCGCCGACGACGTTCATGCCGTCCATCAGCGGTCCCTCGATCACCTCGATCGGCCGCCCGCCGCGCTCGGCGATCTCGCGCCGCAGCTCCTCGGTGTCGTCCTCGACGTGTGCGTCGATGCCCTTCACCAGCGCGTGGGTGATCCGCTCCCCCACCGGCAGGGAGCGCCACTCCTCGGTGGCGACCTCGCGCGCCGCGCCGTCCCCGGCGTAGTCGCCGGCGATCTCCAGCAGCCGCTCGGTCGCGTCGGGGCGGCGGTTGAGGACGACGTCCTCGATCCGCTCCCGCAGCTCGACCGGCACCTCGTCGTAGACCTCGAGCGCGCCGGCGTTGACGATGCCCATGTCCATGCCGGCTCGGATGGCGTGGAAGAGGAACACCGCGTGGATGGCCTCGCGGACGCGGTTGTTGCCGCGGAAGGAGAAGGAGACGTTGGAGACCCCGCCGGAGACCAGCGCGCCGGGCAGGTTCTGCTTGATCCAGCGGGTCGCCTCGATGAAGTCGACGCCGTAGTTGGCGTGCTCCTCGATGCCGGTGGCGACGGCGAAGACGTTCGGGTCGAAGATGATGTCCTCGGCCGGGAACCCGACCTGCTCGGTGAGCACCGCGTAGGCCCGCCGGCATATGTCGATGCGCCGCTGGAGGTCGTCGGCCTGGCCGTCCTCGTCGAACGCCATGACGACGACCGCGGCGCCGTACCGGCGGCAGAGCCGGGCCTCGCGGACGAACTCCTCCTCGCCGTTCTTCAGCGAGATGGAGTTGACGATCGCCTTGCCCTGGACGTTCTTCAGGCCCGCCTCGATGACCTCCCACTTCGAGGAGTCGACCATCACCGGGACGCGGCAGATGTCGGGCTCGGCGGCGATGAGCTTGGTGAAGCGGTCCATCGCCTCGACGCCGTCGATCATCCCCTCGTCCATGTTGACGTCGATGACCTGGGCGCCGGCCTCCACCTGCTGGCGGGCGACGGCGAGGGCAGCCGGGTAGTCGCCCGCCTTGATCAGGTTCCGGAAGCGGGCGGAGCCGGTGATGTTGGTGCGCTCGCCGACGTTGACGAAGAGGCTCTCCTCGGTGACGGTCAGCGGCTCCAGGCCGGACAGGCGCAGCGCCGGGGACGTCTGCGCCGGCGTCCGTGGCGGCAGCCCCGCCACGGCGCCGGCGATCGCCGCGATGTGCGCCGGCGTGGTGCCGCAGCAGCCACCCACGAGGTTGACCAGGCCGCTCTCGGCGAACTCCGCGACGATGGCGGCCGTCTCGGCGGGCGACTCGTCGTACTCGCCGAAGGCGTTGGGCAGCCCGGCGTTCGGGTAGCAGGAGACGAAGGTGTCGGCGACCCGCGCCATCTCCGCGATGTAGGGCCGCATCTCCTTGGCGCCGAGGGCGCAGTTCAACCCGATCAGCAGCGGCTGCACGTGCCGCACGGAGTTCCAGAACGCCTCGGTGACCTGCCCGGAGAGCGTCCGTCCGGAGGCGTCGGTGATCGTGCCGGAGATCAGCACCGGCCAGCGCCGGCCGCGCTGCTCGAACAACGTCTCCAGGGCGAAGATGGCCGCCTTGGCGTTCAGCGTGTCGAAGATCGTCTCGATCAGCAGCGCGTCGACGCCGCCGTCCACCAGGCCGTTCGCCTGCTCGAGGTAGGCGGCGACCAGGTCGTCGAAGCCGACGTTGCGGGCGCCGGGATCGTTGACGTCCGGTGAGATCGATGCCGTCCGGCTGGTGGGGCCGATCGCCCCCGCGACGAAGCGCGGCCGGCCGGGCGTCCGCTCGGTCATCGCGTCGGCCTCGCGGCGGGCGAGCCGGGCGGAGGCCACGTTCAGCTCGTAGGCCAGCTCCTGCATGCCGTAGTCGGCCAGCGAGATCGTCGTGGCGTTGAAGGTGTTGGTCTCGACGAGGTCCGCCCCGGCCTCGAGGTACTCGCGGTGGATGCCGGCGATGAGCTCGGGCTGGGTCAGGCTGAGCAGGTCGTTGTTGCCCTGCACGTCGCTGGGCCAGTCGGCGAAACGCTCCCCGCGGTACCCGGCCTCGTCGGGACGGTCCCGCTGGATCGCCGTCCCCATAGCGCCGTCGAGCACCAGGATCCTTTCCTCCAGCAGCGCGCGGAGCCGCGCCGTCGCATCGGGACGGAGGGCGGGTGACTCGGACACGGTGATCCCCAGTGGTTCAAGACTCGATGGGCGTGCGGGCCTCGCGCTCCGTCACCCCGGCGGGCTGGCCCAGGCCTGGGCGTTCCCGATGTCGGCTCCCATCTTCGCACCTGGCACACCGGCGGTGCAGCAGGCGTGGCGGGCCGCCACGCCCGCCCACGAGGGCGTTCGGCGGCCGGACCCCGCGGCGCACGGCCGGGCGGCACGGCCGGAGCGACGTAGGCTCACAGGGGTGATCGATCCTCAGTCCGACGCCGATGACCTGCCGCAGCTCACCGACCCGGTGGTCGTGGTGGCGTTCGAGGGCTGGAACGACGCCGGGGACGCCGCCACGGGGGCCGTCGAGCACCTCGAGCTGATCTGGGACGCGAAGCCGTTGGCCGCCCTCGACCCCGAGGACTACTACGACTTCCAGGTCAACCGGCCCACGGTCTCCCTGATCGACGGGGTGAGCCGGCGCATCGAATGGCCCACCACCCGCATCTCCGTGGCCCGGCCGAAGGGGCTGGACCGCGACGTGGTCCTCATCCGGGGCATCGAGCCGAACATGCGCTGGCGCAGCTTCTGCGAGGAGCTGCTGGAGATCCTCGACGAGCTCGACGCCTCCATCGTGGTCGCGCTCGGCGCGCTGCTGGCCGACACCCCGCACACCCGGCCCACGCCGGTGACCGGGTCGGCCTACGACCAGGAGTCCGCACGGGCCTACGGGCTGGAGACCTCCCGCTACGAGGGCCCGACCGGGATCCTCGGTGTGTTCCAGGACGCCTGCGTGCAGGCCGGGCTGCCGGCGATCAGCTTCTGGGCCGCCGTCCCGCACTACGTGTCGCAGCCGCCGTCGCCCCGCGCCACCGTCGCCCTGCTGCAGCGCGTGGAGGAGGTCCTGGAGATCACGGTGCCGCTCGGGGCCCTGCCGCAGCAGGCCGAGGACTGGGTGAAGACCGTCGACGAGATGGCCAGCGAGGACGCCGAGGTCGTCGAGTACGTGCGCTCGCTGGAGGAGCGGGCCACCGAGGTGGACCTGTCGCAGGCCAACGGCGACCAGATCGCCCGGGAGTTCGAGCGGTACCTGCGCCGTCGGGGTGGGCCCGCCGGCGGGGCCTGAGCGGCCGGCGCCGTCGAAGCAGGCCACGGCCGCCCGTGGCGCGGTGCGCGTCGTCAGTCGCTGCGCAGCAGCGGTCGCATCTGCGCCGAGGCGTCGGCGTCGAACAGCCGGTCGTGCGTGGCGAGGGCGAACCGGTCGGTCATCCCGGAGACGTAGTCGACGACCTGGGTGAGCGGATCGGCCTCGGTGTCGCGGTAGCTGGCCGGGATGAGCTCGGGGTGGGCCAGGTGGTGGTCGACGAGCCGGCGGATGACGTCGACCGCCAGGTGCTTCTGCCCGGCGGCGACGTCGGAGGCGTACACGCGGGCGAACATGAAGTCGCGCAGCTCGTGCATCGCCTGCAGCGGCTCCGGGGCCATGACCACGCGCGTGCTGCCCGGCGCCAGCGAGCCCTCGACGACGGCGTCGATCATGGATCCGACCATCTCGCTGCCCGGCTGCCCGAAGACGGCGACGGCGCGCGCGGGCAGGTCGGAGGTCCGGATGACCCCGGCGCGGACGGCGTCCAGCGCGTCGTGGGACAGGTAACCGATCCGGTCGGCGTAGCGCACGCACTCGGCCTCACGGGTGGCCGGCGGCGGGTCGATCTTCCAGCTGTGGGCGCGGATGCCGTCGCGCACCTCCCAGGTGAGGTTGAGGTCCTCCAGCACCTCCACGATGCGCACGCCCTGGGCGGCGTGGTGCCAGCCGCCGTCGACGTAGGGGTCGAAGGCCTCCTCGCCGATGTGCCCGAACGGCGAGTGCCCCACGTCGTGGCCCAGGGCGATCGCCTCGGCCAGCGTCTCGTTGAGCCCGAGCGCCCGGGCCAGCGAGCGCGCCACCTGGGTCACCTGCAACGTGTGCGTCAGCCGGGTGACGAAGTGGTCGCCGTCGGGGTTGAGGAAGACCTGGGTCTTGTGCTTGAGCCGGCGGAACGCCTTCGCGTGCAGGATCCGGTCCCGGTCCCGCTCGAAGGCGGTGCGCAGCGCGTCCTCCGCCTCCGGCCGTGCCCGGCCCCGGCTGGCCACCGCCCGGGTCGCGGCGGGTGCGAGCTGCTCCTCGGCCCGCTCGCGCGCCGCGCGGTCGGTGAGCCGGAACGGACCGTCGAGGACGCCGGCCATCAGAAGTTCTGCAGCTCCACGCCCAGGAGCGCGTCGACGGCGTCGCAGACGACCTGCGGCGCGTGCTCCTCCAGGTCCTCGCCGCCGGCCAGGGTGCGGGCGGCCCAGGCGTCGACCAGGGCGATCGCGCCGGGGCTGTCGAGATCGTCGGACAGTCGCTCGCGCAGCCCGTGCAGCACCGGGCCGGCCGGGGCGCCGGCCTCGCGGCCGACGGCGCTCCGCCAGGTGTCCAGCCGCTCCTGCGCCTCGGCGAGCAGCCGGTCGCTCCACTCCCGGTCGGTGCGGTAGTGCCCGGACAGCAGGGCCAGCCGGATGGCCATCGGGTCCACGCCCTCGCCGCGCAGCTTGGAGACGAAGACCAGGTTCCCCCGGCTCTTGCTCATCTTCTCGCCCTCCAGGCCGATCATCGCGGCGTGCACGTAGGCCCGGGCGAAGGGCTTGGTGGCGGTGAGCGCCTCGGCGTGCACGGCGGAGAACTCGTGGTGCGGGAAGACCAGGTCGCTGCCGCCGCCCTGGACGTCGAACTCCATGCCGATCGTGTCCAACGCGATCGCGGCGCACTCGACGTGCCAGCCCGGCCGGCCGCGGGTGCCCCGCGGACCGGGCCAGGCCGGCTCCTCGGGTCGCTCACCGCGCCAGAGCAGCGGGTCCAGGCGGTTGCGCTTGCCCGCCCGGTCGGGGTCCCCGCCACGCTCGGCGAACAAGGTCAGCATCGTGGCCTCGTCGTAGCCGGACTCCGAGCCGAAGCCCGGGGCCTGCGCGACGTCGTGGTAGATGTCGCCGGTGCCGTCGGCCAGGACGTAGGCCAGCCCGGCGTCGAGCAGCTGCTCGATGTACGCCACGATCCGGGGGATCGACTCGACCGCGCCCACGTAGTCCTCCGGGGGCAGTACACGCAGCGCCGTCATGTCCTCCCGGAACAGTGCCGTCTCGCGCATGGCCAGGACGATCCAGTCCTCGCCGTCGCGCGCGGCACGCTCGAGCAGCGGGTCGTCGACGTCGGTCACGTTCTGCACGTAGTGGACGGCGTGCCCGGCGTCGCGCCACACCCGGTTGACCAGGTCGAAGGCCAGGTAGGTGGCGGCGTGCCCCAGGTGCGTGGCGTCGTACGGGGTGATGCCGCAGACGTACATCCGTGCGGTCCGGTCCGGCGTCGTCGCGACGATCTCACCGCGAGCGGTGTCGTAGACCTTGAGCACGGAGCCCGTGCCGGGCAGGGTCGGCAGCAGGGGGGCGGACCAGGAGAGCACGGTACGAGCCTAGAGCGGGTCTCCGACGGCACCGGCCCCGCAGGTCCGTGCGGGTCATCACGTCGGAGGGGAAGGCGCCGGTGGCGCCCCTCTGCAGGAGGAGGAGCGAATGCAGCTCGACGAGTACCTGCCGGCCCTGCGGCGTGTCGACGCCCGGTTCGCCGACGCCGCCGCGGAGGCGGTCCTCGCCCGCGGGTGGGCGGCTCCGGTCCCCGGGTGCCCCGGGTGGTCGCTGGCCGACCTGGTGTGGCACCTGTCCGAGGTGCAGCACTTCTGGGCGTGGGTGGTGCGCACCCGTGCCCGGGACCTCGCCACCTACGTCGAGCCGACGCGCCGCGCCGACGACGAGCTGCTGGGGTACGTGGCCGCGCAGGGCGCCGAGCTGGAGGCGGCGCTCGCCGGAGCCGACCCGGCCGAGCGGGTGTGGACCTGGGCGCCGCAGAAGGACGTGGCGTTCGTCCTGCGCCGGCAGCTGCAGGAGGCCACCGTGCACACGGTCGACGTCGAGCAGGTGCTTGGCGACGTGCGCCCGATCCCCGCCCCCGTGGGGCTGGACGGCCTGGACGAGTGGCTGCAGCTCATGGTGCCCGCCGCCCTGCCCGACGGGCCGCCGGAGTCCGCGCACCCCGTCGTCCTCCACGCCGTGGACGCCGACGCCGAGCGCACCCTCTTCCCCGGCACGAAGCCCTTCCCGATCGCCGCGCTCACCGGAACCGCCGGCGACCTGCTCCTGGCCGTGTGGCGCCGGGTACCGCTGGAGGTGCTCACCGTCGACGGTGACGGCCTGCAGGCGGCCGCGATGATCGACCTCGTGACGCTGGAGTGAGGCCGGAACCGCAGGGGCAGCGCGCACCTAGGGCCAGGTGACGGCGTACCGCTCGAACTCCTGGCCGGTCTGCACGCCGACGACGCAGAACACCAGGCCGGCCGGATCCAGCATCTGCCAGAAGCCGCCCATGTCGCGGTGCCGGGTGGCGCCCAGGGCCTCCAGCCGGGCGACCTCGGCCGGGATGTCGTCGGTCTCGACGTCGACGTGCCAGCGCGGCGGCGTCCCCTCCCCCGTCCGCTGCACCTCGACGTGCCAGCCGTCGGCGAACGACCCCAGCGAGGCCCACTTCTCGTCGTCGGGGTCGGGCGCGGCGGTGCGCCCCGTGGCGCCGGCCCAGAAGGCGGTGCCGGCCGTGTGGTGCTGCGGCGGCAGGTCCAGCAACAGGATGGACAGACGGCTGCGGTGCGGCATGCGCGGGATCCTGGCCCAGGGCACCGACAGGACGACGGCGCCCCGTGCGACTTCTGCGATGTTGCCCCCTACGGCGCACTGACGGGGGCCAGTGTGCAGATCTCGCCGCTCAGAAGGGCGGCCAGGGCAGGGCGGGCCACTCCCCGCTGGGCTCGGGGTGGCGACCGGTGCGCAGCAGCTCGGCCACCCGCCGCTGCGTGCAGCGCACCTCCGCACGGGTCAGGTGCTCGTGCAACTGCTCCCCGAGGTCGCCGCGCAGCTCGTCGGCGAGGCGCTCGAGCACCGTCAGCGCCTCGACGGTCAACGGCGAGCCGGCCCAGCGCCACAGCAGGGTGCGCAGCTTGGGGTCGACGGAGAAGCAGATGCCGTGGTCCACGCCGTGCACGTGGCCGTCGGGCATCGGGATGATGTGCCCGCCCTTGCGGTCGGCGTTGTTCACGACGGCGTCGAACACGGCCATGCGACGCAGCGCCGGGTCGTCGCGGCGGACGAAGGCGGCCAGGTCGACGTCCTCGTCGCCGTCCACCCACAGCTGCACCATGCCGGGGCCGAACGGGCCCTCGCGGAGCACGGTGGGCGGCACGATCCGCCAGCCGGTCGCCTCGGAGACCAGGTGGGCGGAGATCTCCCGGCCGGCGAGGGTGCCGTCGGGGAAGTCCCACAGGGGCCGCTCCCCCGCGACCGGCTTGTACACGCACTCGGCGGCGAGGTCGCCGGACCGGATGGCGCCGACCAGGGTCACGTTCGACGCGTCGAGCATCCGGCCCTCGACGTCGATCACGCCGGTCCGCAGCAGCTGCAGGGCCTCGGCGTCGTCGGCGGGCGGGCGGAGGTCGCTCCCCTCCGCCGGCTGCTCGCTCACCGCGGGCCGCCGCTCAGCGGCGGTAGCCGTTCTGCCGCGGGCACACGTGGCCCACCGGGTCGAGCGGGAGGGAGCACAACGGGCAGGACGGGCGCCCGGCGGCGACGACCCGGCGGGCGCGGGCGATGAAGGCACGAGCGGCCATGGGGGTGATCGTCACCCGTAGCGCATCGGGCCCCTCGTCGCTGTCGGAGAGGATCACGTCCTCCTCGATCGGCTCCTCGCCGGCGGCCACCGCCTCCACGACGACGGCCTCGGCGGTGCCGTCCCAGGCCAGGCCCATCGCGGCGACGCGGAACTCCTCGTCGACCGGCGCGGTGAGCGGCTCCAGGTCGTCGACGTCGGCCTCGGGCGGGATCACCGTGCCGGCCCGGCCGCTGACCTCGTCGAGCAGGTCGTCCATCCGGTCGGCCAGGACCTGCACCTGCGTCTTCTCCAGCGCGACGCTGACGGTACGCCCGGTGTCGTCGGTGGCCTGCAGGTAGAACGTCCTGTCCCCGGGCTGGCCGACCGTTCCCGCGACGAACCGGCTGGGGCGATCGAAGAGATGGAGCTGACGGGGCACGCGCCCAGGTTACGCGGGGGCGCCCGACCCGCCTCCCACCACGGCGTCCGAGGAGGCCTTGCGCCGGCGCCCCTTGCGGGGCGGGGGCATCAGCGCGGAGACGTCGCCGCCGGTGTCGTTGATCCGGGCCACGAACGGCCGGGTGTCGGTGTAGGAGACCACCGAGATCGAGGCAGGGTCGACGACGATCCGCTGGAACTGGTCGAGGTGCAGCCCCAGGGCATCGGCGAGCACGGCCTTGATGACGTCGCCGTGGCTGCAGGCCAGCCAGACCGCGTCCGGGCCCAGCCGCGCGTTCCACTCGCGGACGGCGGCCACCGCCCGGGCCTGGGTCTGGGCCAGGCCCTCCCCCTCCGGGCCCGGGAACACCGCGGCCGAGGGGTGCTGCTGCACGACCTTCCAGAGCGGCTCCTTCACCAGCTCCTTGAGCGGCCGGCCGGTCCAGTCGCCGTAGCGCGCCTCCCCTAGCCGCTCCTCGATCGCCGGCTCCAGGTCGCGCCCGGCGACGACGGCGCCCGCCGTCTGCCGGCACCGCTCCAGGGGGCTGCTGACGACGGCGGCCAGCGGCACCTTCGCCAGTCGCTGCGCCACCGCCTGCGCCTGCGCCTGACCGGTGTCGTCGAGCTGGACGCCAGGGGTCCAGCCGGCGAGCACCCCTCCGGTGTTCGCGGTGCTCCGGCCGTGCCGCAGGAGGATGACGGTGGTCACCGGGCGAGCGTAGGCGGTGCTCCGTCCCTCCCCCGGTCCGTGGCAGCCGCCGCCGCAGCACGGCGGCGGGGCAGGACCCGCCGGTCGCTGGTGCACATGACGATCCGGCAATGGCTTGACGATCGGGTGACGGCATCCCGAAGCGTGTTCGGGGACGGGGAGCACGGGCAGGGGACGAGAGGACCGGACATCCGAGACCAGGAGGCGAGATCGCGATGATGCGTCTGCTCCTCGCCGGACTGAGCGCCAGCACGCTGCTGGCGACCACCGGCGCCCCGACCACCTCAGCCCCGTCGATCGTCCCGGCCGGGCCCACCCCACCCGGCCCGGTGCAGCCGGCCCACGAGCCGCTGCCCCCGGTGGGGAACCCGGGCACCGAGACCGTGGAGGCCGGGGAGTTCCCGGCCGGCGGCGCCCCGGCCTACCTGACCGACGTCCGCGCCGCCGGGCACGAGGACTTCGACCGGTTCGTCCTCGAGTTCGAGGGCGAGAAGGTCCCCAGCTACCGGGTCGGCTACGTCGAGCCGCCGATCACCGAGGACGGCTCCGGCCGGGAGATCGCCGTGGCCGGCTCGGCGTTCCTGGAGGTGCGGGTCAGCCCGGCCAGCGGCGTGGACCTCTCCGGTGACGAGCCCCGGGAGACCTACACCGGGCGTGACCAGATCACCGCACCCGGCGGCCGGGTGATCAGCGAGGCGGTCCAGACCGGCGACTTCGAGGCGATGCTGACCTGGACGATCGGCCTGGAGGAGCACGTGCCCTTCGGCGTCGCCACGTTCTCCGACCCGGCGCGGCTGGTCGTCGACGTCCTGCACCAGTCCGACGGCCTGGAGCCGGTCGGCCAGGGCGACACCGCCGACGTCGACGTCGAGGCCACCGGGTCGGCGGTCGTGCTGACCGACGTCCGGCTGGGCGCCCACGACGGCTTCGACCGGATCGTCTTCGAGCTCGCCGGTGACGGCGAGGCCGGGTACCAGATCGGCTACACCGAGGACCCGCGCAGCGCGGGCTCGGGCCACCCGCTGGAGGTGCCCGGCGACGCCACCCTGGGGATCACCCTGTCCAACCTGCTGTACCCGGGCGACGCGCCCGAGGGCGTCACGCCCTGGGAGGGCGAGGAGCGGCTGGAGATCGCCGGGACGAGCACGCTGGAGGCCCTGGTCGCCGACACCCTGTTCGAGGGCCGCTACTCCTTCTACGCGGGGCTCGACCAGCGCCGGCCGTTCGCGGTCGCCCGGCTGGCCGACCCGCAGCGGATCGTCGTCGACGTCCTCGACCGGCAGCCCGACGGCGTCGTGCTGGGCGAGCGCTGCACCAGCCCGGCCGGGTTCGCGGTCGACCACCCGTCGGACTGGTCGGTGAACGCCGGTGAGACCGTGCCGGCCTGCAGCCGGTTCTCCCCGCAGGACTTCGACGTGCCCGATGCCACCGACGTGCGCGTGGCCGCGATCGCCTTCTCGATCGAGCCGGTGGCCTTCGACCGGGTCACCCAGGAGCAGCCCGGGGAGCAGGCCCGCCGTGAGCTGACCGTGGACGGCCGGGACGCCGTGCGGATCGAGCGCACCGCCACCGGCGAGGGGCTCTGGCCCGAGGGCACGCCGTCGACCCGGTACGCCGTCGCCCTCGAGGAGGGTGAGCACGGACCGCGCACGCTGGTCGCGGACACCGTCGGCCTGCCGAAGTTCGACTACGAGCGCAACGTCGAGGTGCTCGACGCGATGATCGGGACGCTGGACCTCGACGCCGGCACGGAGGGCTGAGCCACACGTCTCCCGTGGCGACCCGGAGCCCTATCGGCTCCGGGTCGCCGCTGTCCCGCTCCCGAGCGTGTCCGCGGGCGGCGGGGCTCAGCGCGGGATGGGCGTGGGGGTGACGTCGACGGGGGTGGTGGGGTCCAGGACCCCGGCGAACACCAGGCCCAGGATGAGCAGGCCCAGCAGGATGCGGTAGACGACGAAGGGCACGTAGCTGCCCCGGTCCAGGTAGCGCAGCAGCCAGGCGATGACGACCAGACCCACGACGAACGCCAGGACGGTGGCGAGGATGGTCGGGCCCCAGGCGATCGGCGGGCCCGCGACGTCCCCGCTGAGCACCTCGTAGACCTGGAAGAACCCGGCGCCCAGCACCGCCGGCACGGCCAGCAGGAACGAGTACCGGGCCGCGGCCGACCGGGTGTACCCGAGGAAGAGCCCGGCGGTGATCGTGCCGCCGGAGCGGGAGACCCCCGGGATCAGCGCCATCGCCTGCGCGAAGCCGAACGCGATGCCGTGGCCGACCGTCAGCCGGTCGAGCTCACGCCGCTTGGCCCCCACGCGATCGGCCCAGAACAGCACCAGCGAGAACAGGATCAGGGCGGTCGCCGTGATGCGCAGGTCGCGGAACGTCGTCTCGATCGAGTCCTGGAACAGCAGGCCCAGGACGACGATCGGCAGGGTGCCGACGATGATCAGCCAGCCCATGCGGGCGTCGGGGTCGCCCTTCCGCCGCCCACCGAGCGAGGCGACCCAGGCGGTGATGATCCGCCAGATGTCGTGCCGGAAGTAGAGCAGCACCGCGGCCTCGGTGCCGATCTGGGTGATCGCGGTGAACGCCGCGCCGGGGTCCTGCCACCCGAAGGCCTCCCCCACGACCCGCAGGTGGGCGCTCGAGGAGATGGGGAGGAACTCGGTGAGCCCCTGCACCAGGCCGAGGACGACGGCTTCGAGCCAGCCCATCTCAGCGCCCCCCGAGGGGACGGCTGGCGGCCGGACGGAGAGCGGATCGTTCGGGCACGACCGCTGACCTTAGGTGGCGGCCGGTCCGGCCCCGGCACGCCGCCCCGCAGCGGCCGGTGCTCCCGGGTGCGCGCCGGGTGACGGCGGTAGGTTGGCCGGTCGTGGAGCAACGGGCGTTGGGGCGCAGCGGTCTGATCGTGTCCCGGCTCGCGCTGGGCACGATGACCTGGGGCGGCGACACCGACGAGGACGAGGCCGCCATGCAGCTGACGGCCTTCGTCGACGCCGGTGGCACGCTGGTCGACACGGCCGACGTCTACTGCGACGGCGAGAGCGAGCGCACCCTCGGCCACCTGCTGGCCGACGTCGTCCCCCGTTCGCAGGTGCTCGTCGCCACCAAGGCCGTCGGGCGCACAGGACCCGGTCCCATGGGCCGGGGCGCCTCCCGGGGGCACCTCATCTCGGCGCTGGACGCGTCGCTGGAGCGGCTGGGCCTGGACTACGTCGACCTCTGGCAGCTGCACGCCTGGGACGAGACGACGCCGCTGGAGGAGACGCTGGCCGCCTGCGACCTCGCCGTCTCCTCGGGGCGCGCGCGCTACGTCGGGGTGAGCAACTTCACGGGCTGGCAGACCGCCCAGGCCGCGACCTGGCAGAAGGCGTGGCCGGGGCGCACGCCGCTGGTGAGCACCCAGGTCGAGTACTCGCTGCTGCAGCGCGGCGTGGAGCGGGAGGTCGTGCCGGCCGCCGAGGCGCTGGGGCTCGGCGTGCTCGCCTGGTCGCCGCTCGGCCGTGGGCTGCTGACCGGCAAGTACCGGCACAGCACGCCGTCGGAGAGCCGCGGGGCGTCGGCGCAGTGGCAGGGCTTCATCGACAACCTCCGCTCGGCTGCGGCCGACCGCATCGTCGAGGCGGTGATCACCGCGGCCCAGGGCCTGGGCACCACCCCGCTGGCGGTGGCGCTGGCCTGGGTGCGGGACCGGCCCGGCGTCGTCGCCCCGGTGGTCGGCGCGCGCACCGCCCAGCAGCTGCAGGCGTCCCTGGACTCCGACGGCGTGCGGCTGCCCGCCGCGATCCGCACCGCGCTGGAGGACGTCTCCGCCCCGCACTTCAGCTATCCCGATCGCCGGTCCGACCGGTGAGCGCCGACCCCACGACCCCCGGCCCGGACCTGGTCTTCGCCGCCTTCTGCGCGGCCGGGCTGTGGCCGGGGCTCGGCAAGCGCGCGGCGGCGGAGCTGCCGGCCGCCGGCATCACCACCCCGGACGACGTCACCGCCGACCGGTTGCTGAAGCTGCCGCGGGTGGGCCGGCAGCGCGCCGAGCGGCTGTTCTCCAGCTTCCTCGCCGCCGCCCCCACCTACGAGGTGGTCGAGCTGCTCGTGGGCGCCGGGCTGCCGGCCAAGTTGGCCGCCGGGGTGGCCGACGCGCTGGGCCAGGACGCCGCCCGCCGGCTGCGGGACGACCCGTGGGCCCTGCTGGGGCTCTCCGGCGTGACGCTGACCGACGCCGACCGGCTCGCGATCGCCGTGCTCAAGGGCGCCGACCGGCAGGACTCCCGGCGCGGCCGCGCCATCGTGGGGCTCACCCTGCGGACGGCGACCCGCGACGGACACACCGTGCTGCCGGTGGACCTGGTCGTGGCCGCGCTGCAGGCCGAGGGCATCGCCGACCCGGCGGCCGCGATCGTCGCGGCCGTCGACTCCGGCGACGTGCTCGACCACGAGCCGCCCGAGCCGGAGCCCGACGAGGACGTCGACGAGCTCCCCGAACCCGATCCCGCGCTGCGGATGCTGTCGCTGGCCCGGTACGGCATGGCCGAGGAGGCGGTGGCCGAGAACGTGGCCCGGCTCGCCGCCGCCGCCGAGCGGATCGCCGACCCGGCCTCGGTGCGCTCGGTGGCCAAG
Source organism: Blastococcus sp. SYSU DS0616 (assembly GCF_054051015.1). NCBI lineage: Bacteria > Bacillati > Actinomycetota > Actinomycetes > Geodermatophilales > Geodermatophilaceae > Blastococcus > Blastococcus sp. SYSU DS0616. The sequence continues at coordinate 169,886 of NZ_JBJHAJ010000006.1, read as the reverse complement.
GGGCTGGACGAGGCGCAGAAGCAGGCGGTGGCCCAGGTGCTCTCGGCCGGGGTCAGCCTGCTCACGGGCGGCCCGGGCACCGGGAAGAGCCGCACGGTGGCCGCGGTCGTGCAGCTGCTGCGCACCAAGGGCACCGACGTCGCGCTCGCGGCACCCACCGGCCGGGCGGCCAAGCGGCTGGAGGAGCTCACCGACCACCCCGCGGTCACGGTGCACCGGTTGCTCGGGGCACAGGGCGCCTCGGGTGGCTTCTCCCGCAACGAGGAGTGGCCGCTGGACGCCGACGTCGTGGTGGTCGACGAGGCCTCGATGCTCGACGTCGAGCTGACCGCCGCACTCCTGGAGGCCTGCCCCGACGGCACCCACCTGCTGCTGGTCGGCGACCCGGCGCAGCTGCCCTCGATCGGCCCCGGACACGTGCTGGGCGACCTGATCGATTCCGGCGTCGTCCCGGTGACCGAGCTGACCACCCTCTACCGGCAGGCCGAGGGCGGAGCGATCGCGCGGCTGGCGTCGGCCGTGCGGGAGGGGCAGCTGCCGCCGGTCGACTCCCCCGACCGCGAGGTCGTCGTCGTGCCGGCCACCGGCAGCGGCGAGGCCGCTCGCCGCGTGGTCCAGCTGGTCACCGACTCGATCCCGCGTGCTCTGGGCATCGACCCCGGCGGGGTGCAGGTCGTCACCCCGGTGCACCGCGGGCCGGCCGGGACCATCGAGCTGAACAAGGCGCTCAAGGCGCAGCTGAACCCCGGTGACGGCACGGTGTTCGGCTTCGACGTCGGCGACCGCGTGGTGGCCACCGCCAACCACCTGGACCTGGAGCCCACCGGCTTCGCCAACGGCGAGGTCGGCGTCGTCACCGGGACCGGGGACGGGTCGCTGACCGTGGACTTCAGCTCCGGCCCGGTCGCCGTCACCGGCAATGCGCTGCCCGATCTGCGGCACGGCTGGGCGATCACCGTGCACCGCGCGCAGGGGTCGGAGTGGCCCGGCGTCGTCGTGGTGCTCCCGCCCGAGGCCGGCGGGATGCTCTCCCGTCCGCTGGTCTACACCGCGCTGACCCGCGCGCAGAAGCACCTGTCGATCGTGCACGCCAGCGGGGCCGCCCTGGCCCGGGCGGTCCGTGACGTCGACGTGCGCCCGCGGCGCACCCGGCTGGCCGGGCTGCTGCGCGAGATCGCCGGCTGAACGCCGTCAGCCGCGGCAGTCCCGTGCCGCCCGGGCCGCGCAGAGCAGCTGGCCGACGGCGGCGCCGAGCTGGCCGGCGCAGGTGAGCGGGCGTGGGAACGGCACCCGCACGTCGGTGTGGCCCAGCGGCTGCTCCACGCGCAGCCGGAACCCGAAGCGGTCCAGGCCGAGCGGGCGGACGACGCCGGCCGGGCCCACCACGTCGGCCGGGACGCGGCCGGCCAGGAGCGCGAGGACGTCGGCGTGCGCGCCGGCGAGGTGGCGCAGGTGGTCGGCCTCGACGGCGGCCAGCGGGTCGGGGCGGGCCACCGCGAACTCCTGCGGGCTGACCTCGACGCCGTCGCCGCCCTCCCCCAGGACCACCTCGGCGAGGTCGAGGCGCAGCAGCCGCGCGGACCGGCCGACGTCGAGCAGGACCTCGGTGGGCCGGGTCTCGGCGAAGGCGAGGACGGCGGCCCGCTCGTCCTCGGCCCGCACCGGCGTCGCCCAGCCGGAGAGCCACAGCTGCGCCCGGATCGGCCGGCGCAGCGGCACCGGTGCGTGGTCGCTGACCATCAGCAGGGCCGAGAGGTCCTGGTCGGGCGCGCGGTGGACGGCGTCGGCGATGTCCCCGTCGGCGGGGACGACCAGCAGCACCTGCCCGGCGCTGGTGACGGTGTGGGCGAGCAGCCGGCCGCCTTCGACACCGGGCGCGCAGACGGTCGCGGCGGACCGCGTGGCGACGGTGCGGGCGCGCTCGGCCGGCGCGGGCCGGAGCCCGTCGGCCTCCGGACGGCGCTCGGGCGCGGGGTGGGTCGGGCTGCTCGGCATGGCCCCTCCTCGGTCAGTTAGGGCAGCCTAACCAAAGAAGTCGTCCGGCGAAAAGGGGCGCCCCCGCACGCGACCGGCGTGGAGATCACCTCCCGGACGCGGCCGTCCGTCGGTAGCTCCGCCGCCCCGGCCCGCCGATCCGGACGACGAGCAGCCCGAGGGCGACGACGAGCAGCACCCAGGGAGTGGTGGAGGTGCCGGCGCTGGACGCCAGGAGCAGCAGGAGGGCGCCGAACGCCGCGCCGAGCAGCGCTCCGCGGAGCAGGCGGACGGCGACCGGACGCCTCGTGGGCGCCATGCCCCGCGCCACGGACGGAGAGACCCCGGCAGCGTGGGCCCAGCGCTCGGTGGCCTCCCGCACCGCGGCGTCACGCACCGACCGTCGATCCCCGTCCGTCGCCACAGCCCGCACCTCCCGGTCCACGCCCCACCGTGCCGGACCGGCAGGGTCGGGGCAGCTCGGGTGCAGGTCGTTCACCCACCCGGCGGAACGACGCGGGGCCCGGCGGATGCACCGCCGGGCCCCGCGCCCGTCGCTCCGGGGAGCGAGCCGCGTCAGCTCTTCAGGGTCTCCGCGACGTCCGGGTTCGCCTCGAGCCACGCCTCGACGCCCTCGGCGTACTGGCCCTCGCCGTACTCGTTGACGACGGTGTTCTCCAGCGAGGCGTACTGCTCGTCGCTCAGCTGCAGCTCACCCATGAGCTCGGCGACCTCGGCGCAGTCGCTGCTGAAGCCCTCGCGGCCGAGCAGGTGCAGGGCCTCGGGGTCACCCAGGGCGCCCTCCGGGTCGGCGAGGTCCTTGAGCGGGAACTCGTTGTAGGCCCAGAACGGGTGCCACAGCGTGACGACGATGTCCTCCTCGGCGTCGACGGCCGACTGGAGCTCGGCCAGCATCGCCGTGGTGGAGGACTCGACGAGCTGGTAGGAGTCGTCGAGGCCGTAGGTCGGCATCACGCTGTCCTTGGTGGTGCGGGTCAGACCGGCACCGGGCTCGATCCCGACGATGCGGCCGCCGAACATGTCGGCGTTGCCGGCCAGGTCGGCGATCGAGTCGATGTCGACGTACTCCGGCACGGCCAGGGTGAGGACGGCGCCCTCGTACCAGGCCCCGAGGTCCTCGATCTGGTCGCCGTACTCGTCCATGTAGTCGGCGTGGGTGACCTCCGACCAGGCCGAGGGGTAGACGTCGACGTCCCCGCCGGCCAGACCGGAGTACAGCACCCCGGCCTCCGAGATCTCCTCGAACTCGACCTCGAGGCCGCGGTCCTCGAGGACGTTCTGCCAGAGGTAGGCGGTGCTCAGCCCGTCGGTCCAGGACGGGATGAACCCGAGGGTGACCGAGTCGCAGCTCTCGCTCCCGCTGCCGTTGCCGGCAGCGGTGGTGTCCTCCGTGCCCTCGTCCCCACCACAGGCGGTGGCGCTCAGGGCGACGGCGGCCAGTCCGGCGGCGAGCCGGGTTGCATGCTTGCGCACAGGTAGTGCTCCTTCCGGTGTTGCTACCGATCCACGAAGGTCGCGGATCGTCGTCCGCTGGTCCTGACCGGCCCGTCCGGGCCGTCTCATCAGGACCGCGGGGACGCTGTGGCCAGCTCCTCGGTGGGCTGGCCGGGGGCCGGGACGGTGCCGCTGCCGACGCTCGTCGACGCGCTCGGCCCTCTCCGGCGGCGGAGGGTGCGGCGCACGCGGCCGAAGGGGGACGCCGTGTCCGACCTGCCGAAGGCGGCGGTGAGCCGGTCCAGGTAGATGGCCAGGATGACCACGGCGAGACCGGCCTCGAAACCCAGCCCCACGTCCAGGCGGGAGATGCTGGTGACCACGATCTGGCCCAGGCCGCCGGCACCGATGAGCCCGGCGATCACGGCCATCGACAGGCCCAGCATGATCACCTGGTTGACGCCGGCCATGATCGTCGGCCGGGCCAGGGGCAGCTGGATGCCGCGCAGGATCTGCCCCGGCGAGCTGCCGAACGCGTAGCCGGCCTCGACGGTCTCCGCATCGACCTGGCGGATGCCGAGCTCGGTGAGTCGCACGCCGGGGGGCATGGCGAACACCATGGTGGTGATGACGCCGGGGACCACCCCGATGCTGAAGAAGATGACCGCCGGGACGAGGTAGACGAAGGCGGGCATCGTCTGCATGAAGTCCAGCACCGGCCGGACGACCGAGCTGATGCGGTCGCTCTTCGCCGCCGCGATGCCGGTCGGTATCGCGATCACCAGAGCGACGACGGTGGCGAACAGCAGCAGGGACAGCGTCTCCATCGCCGCCTCCCAGAGCTCCAGGCTCTGGATGAGGAGCAGGCCGACCAGGGAACCGATCCCGAAGGCGATCGACCGTGCCGCCAGGCCGAGCAGCGCCAGCAGCACCGCGAAGAGCAACGGCGGCGGGAAGAGGAGCACCTCGGTGATCCCGTCGACGGCGGTCTCGATGCCCGTGCTCACGGCGTCGAAGACCGGGTCGAAGTTCTCCTTGAGCCAGTCGAAGCCGGTGTCGATCCAGTCGCCGAGCGGCACGCGCGGGAGCGCGCTCTCCTCGGCCGCGGTGATCAGGGGGGTCTCAGGCACGGGGCGCCTCCACGGTCTGCGGGTCGTCGTCGGCCGGGGCCGGGGGGTGCGCGCCGTCGGTGCTGACGCCGCCGAGCGCGGCGAGCACGTCGCCGCGGGTGACGACCCCGAGCGCCTCCCCGGCCTCGTCGGCGACCAGCAGCGGCGCCTCCGACAGCGCGGACGGCTCGAGGAGGTCGGCCAGCGGGGTGTCCGGCGCGACGGTGACGGCGGTGGCGACCGGCCGCCCGTCGGCCCCCTCCACCGGCGCGCTCATCACGTCGCCGGCGGTGAAGACGCGGGACCGGTCGACGTCGGCGAGGAACCGCTCCAGGTACTCGTCACCCGGGTCGGCGAGGATCGCCTCCGGCGTGTCGAGCCGGACGATGCGGCCGTCGCGCATGACGGCTACCCGGTCGCCGAGCCGCATGGCCTCGTTGAGGTCGTGGGTGATGAAGACGATCGTCTTGCCCAGCCGCGACTGCAGGTCCATCAGTTGGTCCTGCATCTCCCGCCGGATGAGCGGGTCCAGCGCGCTGAACGCCTCGTCCATGAGCAGGATGTCGGTCCCGGCGGCCAGCGCCCGGGCCAGGCCGACCCGCTGCTGCATCCCGCCCGAGAGCTCGTCCGGGCGGTGGTCGGCCCACGCCTGCAGCCCCACCATCTCCAGCGCCTCGCGGGCGGCCGCCTGCCGTTCCCGGCGGTCGACCCCTCGCACCTCGAGCGCGTAGGCGGTGTTCTCGAGCACGCTCCGGTGCGGCAGCAGGGCGAAGTGCTGGAACACCATGCTGATCCGTTGCTGCCGCACGGCGCGCAGCCCCTTGGGGTCGAGCGCCGCGACGTCCTCGTCGCCGACGTAGACGTGCCCCGCGGTCGGCCGCACCAGGCCGTTGAGCATCCGGATGAGGGTGGACTTGCCCGACCCGGACAGACCCATGACCACGAAGATCTCGCCCTGCTCCACCTCGAACGAGGCGTCGATGACCGCGGCCGTGGCACCCGATGCCTGCACCTCGGCGGCCGAGGCGCCGGCTCGCAACCGGTCGACGACGTCCTCCGGTCGTCGACCGAAGACCTTGTAGAGGCCTTCCACTCTCAGGACTGGCACGTGCTACCTCCGGTGATCGTCGTGCGGATCCCGGGCGGGCACCGGCGCAGGAGGTCTGCTGGTCGTCCGTTGCCAAGGTCGCGACCGCTCACCGGCGCAGGTCGCCAGCGGGGTCAGGACTCGTGCGAGCGCTCTGGCGCACCGCCCGGAGGAGTGCCGCCGCGTCGCACGACGCGGCTGGGACAGGCCCGTGGGCACTCCTCGATCCGTCTCCGTCGCCGATGACCTAACAGGGCTCAGGAAACGAAAAGGTCACGGACAAGGCCCGACGGAAGCTTTGTCACGCAACCGTCATGTCCCGCGACCCGGATGAGTGGTTTCCTGTGCCGTTGCCCACACGACACCGCCCGGCCGCCCTCCGGGAGGGCGGCCGGGCGGTGCGAGCCGATCACTGCACGGGGGTCACTCCCCCGGTTCGTCGTCCTCGATCGGGACGACGGTCTCCTGCTCGAGGACGTCGGCGTCGTTCGCCTCGCGGTACCCGATGGGCTCCCGGGGGCCGCCGGCTTCGCCGGGGCGGGCAGCCAGCTGCTGCTCCAGCGCATCGGCTTCGGGCACGTCGCCGGTGGGCGACGCCGCCTCCCCCGCGCGCGACGGAGCGGGCGGGTCGAGGAGCGCCTCCTGCTCCGCGCGGTCGGCGTCGGGCACGTCGCTCGAGAAAGCGGGCTCGGTCACGTCGTCCTCCCTGACAAGCGGATGCGGTCCTCCCCCATCGTGCCGTCCGACCGGCGAACCGGCAGGACGGGGCGGTGTGAGGAGGCGACCAACACGTGCCCTCCGGGCGAACGGCAGGCACAATCGGGCCGATGGAGAGCGCCGGGGACTACGAGTTCGCGCCGCTGCGGATCCCGCCGGGCACCTCCCGGTCCGCAGCGGCCACGATGCTCAGCCTGCAGTCCGACGTCGGCGGGTGGGAGCTGGCCCGCCTCCAGCTGCACGCCGACGGCACCCGCAAGGTCATCCTGCGCCGCCGGGCGCGGCTGTCCTACCTGCCCAAGCCGGTCATCTAGCGCCAGTGCGCCGGGCGGCGCACCGCCACCGGGATCCGCGTGGCCGCATCGCCCCGGGCCGCCGAGACCTGCGGCTGGGTGAGGAACAGGCACCGGCCGAGGTTCGCACCCCGGACGTCGGCGGCGCGCAGATCGGCACCGAGCAGGTCCGCCGTCCCCAGGTCGGCGCCGCGGAGGTCGGCACCGATCAGGTAGGCGCCGCGCAGGCTCGCGCCGCGCAGATCGGTGCCCCTCAGGTCGCGGCCCACCAGGTCGGCGCCCCGGCGGTCCCGCGCCCGCGTCCCCGCACGCACCAGCTCGCTGACCCTGCCCAGCAGCTCCCCCACCGGTCCGCGCTGCGCGCCGACGTCGAGCGCGGTCAGCTGCTCCGGGGTGCCGCCGGTGAGCCGCTCGATCCGGTCGCGCACCGCGTGGAGCTCCGCGCGCAGCGGCGCGGCCGCGGGCAGGGAGACCGCCTCGGTGAGGTGCCAGAGCATCTCGTGCAGCTGGCGCATCACGGGCAGGACGGCGAACTGGGCACGGGCCAGCTCCGGCGTCTCCCGCCAGGTGCGGCCGCCGAACGTCGCCTGGGTGATGTGCTGGCCGGCGCCGAAGCAGTCGAACACCGTGCAGCCGGGGAAGCCCCGGTCGCGCAGCGTGGCGTGGACGCCGCAGCGGAAGTCCTCGCCCAGGTGCCGGCAGGGGGTGCCGGCCGGTTTGTCGATCGCGAAATCGGCCGAGGCGGCGAACTCGGGTGCGACGCAGCACAGGCCGGCGCACCGGGAGCAGTCCGCCCGCAGGTGGACCCGGTCGTCGACGACGGGCAGCGGGCGGGACGGCATGGCGGGGACCAGGCTAGGCGCCGATCCCCGCCCGGCCGTATCAGGGCACCAGCACGACCTTGCCGACGGTGCTGCGGTCGGCCAGCTTGGCCAGCGCCTGCGGCGCCTGGTCCAGCGGCAGGGACTCCCCCACGAGCGGGTCGACGGCGCCGGACTCGATGAGCTTCACGAGCTCGTCGTGCACCTTGCCGATGAGCGAGGGCTCCATCTTCCGGTACAGCCCCCAGTGCAGGCCCACGACGCTGTAGTTCTTGACCAGCAGGTGGTTGGCCGGCGCCTCGGGGATGCGGCCGCTGGTGAAGCCGACGACGACGATCCGGCCCTCGAAGGCGATGCACTTGCGGGACTTGTCGAAGACGTCGCCGCCGACCGGGTCGTAGACGATGTCGGCACCGTGCCCGCCGGTGACCTCCTTGACGATCGGGACGAAGTCCTCGGTCGTGTAGTCGATGACGTGGTCGGCCCCGAGCTCGCGGCAGATCCCGGTCTTCCGGGCGCCGCCGGCCGTCGCGATGACCTTCGCCCCGGCGGCCTTGCCGATCTGGATGGCCGCGGTCCCCACACCTCCGGCGCCGGCGTGCACCAGCAACCAGTCACCGGCCTTGATGCCGGCTCGGCGGTGCAGGCCCACGTACCCGGTCTGGTAGGTGAGATACAGCGATGCGGCCTTCTCGTCGGTCATCGAGTCGGGCACGGCCCAGGCGTTGTTCGCGTCCATCAGCGCGTACTCGGCGAAGGCGCCGGGGCCGCCGGACGGCGAGCCGATGACCCGCTGGCCGGTCTCGACGATCTCGCCGCACAGCTCGACGCCCGGGGTGTAGGGCAGCGGCGGCTTCTCCTGGTACATGCCCATGGCCATCAGGACGTCGGGGAAGTTCAAGGCCGCCGCCCGCACCTTGACCAGCACCTGGCCCTCGCCCGGTGTGGGCTGGTCGACGTCGTCGAGGCTCATGACCTTCGAGGGATCACCGAGTTCGTGTACCCGCCATGCACGCATGGCCCGACCTTGCCAGATCACCGGTGACCGCCGTCACGTGCCCCCTCCCCTCCGGCTCGCCCCGGTGCGGCAGGCGTGCCAGGGTGCGGGGCGGTGGCCGCCCTCCCCCGCGGCGGCCCGGGAGGGAATTCGATGATCGAGCAGTTCACAGACCGGTTGCGCTTCCTCGGCGCGTTCCTCGCCCACCCGCGGCAGGTGGGGGCGGTGCTCCCCACCTCGCGTGCGGCGGTGCGCGACATGCTGGACATGGCCGACGTGCCGGGAGCCGAGCTGGTGGTCGAGCTGGGCGCCGGCACCGGGGCGCAGACCCAGGAGATCCTGGCCCGGCTGCGCCCCGGCGCGCGGCTGATCACCTTCGAGATCGACCCCCGCCTGGCCAAGCTGCTGGACGAGCGGTTCGACGACCCCCGCGTGCAGGTTGTCTGCGACTCCGCGGAGAACCTCGAGGCCCACCTCGGTGACGCGCGCGCCGACGTCGTCGTCTCCGCGTTGCCCTACACCTCGCTGGAGCCGGGCCTGCGGCGACGGATCCTGGACGTGGTCCCCCGGGCGATGGCGCCGGGCGGCACCACTGTGGTCATCCAGTACTCGCCGCTGCTGCTGCCCGAGCTCCGGAAGCGGTTCACCACGGTGCGGTGGCGGATCACCCCGTGGAACGTGCCGCCGGCGTTCCTGTACTCCTGCCGGCAGGACTGACTCAGCGCATCGACGGCGGGCGCAGCGCCTCGGGCACGACGGCGGTCTCGCCCGCCGTCGTCCTGGCGCTGGGCACGCCCTTGAACTTGTAGGGCACCGTGCCGACGCCGGGCTGGATCACGTAGGCCGCGCCGGGCTCGGCCGAGCCCCAGGCCATGACCATCGCGTCGGCCACCTCCTCGGCGGTGAGCACCGGGAAGCCGGCAGCGGTGAACTGGTCGCGGATCCGGTCGATGATCGCGGTGTCGGCGAACCCGGGGCAGATCGCCGAGATCGTCGTCCCCTCGGCCGCCAGCCGCGGCGCCATGGAGCGGACGAAGGCGATGGCGCCCCCCTTGGCGACGCTGTAGCCCGGGTCGGTCGCCATGGGCGAGAGGCCGGCCAGCGACGCGGTGACCACCATGGCGCCGCCCCCGGCGCGCTTGATCGCCGGGCGGGCCGCGGCCACGCCGTAGACGACGCCGAACAGGTCGACGTCGACCACCCGCATGAACTCGTCGAGGTCGAGGACGTCGTCGCTCTTGGCCGCGGAGATGCCGGCGTTGAGGTAGGCGGCGTCCAGCCGGCCGTGGTCGGCCTCGATCCGGGCGACGAGCTCCTCGTTGGCCGCGCGGTCGGTGACGTCGAGGACGGCGAACTCGCACCCGAGGTCGGCCGCGACCTGGCGGTTGCGCTCGCTGCCGAGGTCGGCGAGGACGACGGTGACCTCGCGCTCGCGCAGCTTGGTGGCGAGGGCGCGGCCGAAGCCGCCGGTCCCTCCGGTGATGAGGGCGACGGAACCGGGGCGGGGTGTGGGAGAGGTCACCCCCGCATCACATCATGCGTTGCGCAGGAAGCGGTCGAGCACCCGGACGCCGAACCGGAGGGACTCGACCGGCACCCGCTCGTCGATGCCGTGGAACAGCGAGGCGAAGTCCAGGTCGGCCGGCAGCCTCAGCGGGGAGAACCCGAAGCAGCGCATGCCCAGGCGCTGGAAGCTCTTGGCGTCGGTGCCGCCGCTCATGGTGAACGGCACCGGCCGGGCGCCGTCGTCCTCCGCCTTGAGCGCCGCGATCATCTGGTCGACCAGCGGGCCGTCGAACGTCGTCTCCACCGCCTGGTCGTGCACCAGCCACTCGCGCTGCACCCCTTCACCGATCAGCGCGGCGAGCTGGCGCTCGAACTCCTCCTCCTGCCCGTAGAGGAAGCGGCCGTCCACGGTGGCGCTCGCCGTCCCGGGGATGACGTTGGCCTTGTAGCCGGCGTCGAGCATCGTGGGGTTGGCGGTGTTGCGCAGCGCGGCGCCGATCATCCGGCTGATGCTGCCGAGCCGGGCCAGCGCGAGCTCGGGCTCGGCGAGGTCGACCTCGATGCCGTAGGCGTCCTCGACCGCGGCGATGAACTGGCGCATCGGCGGGGTGAGGGTGATCGGGAACCGGTGGGCGCCGACGCGGGCGACCGCCTCGCACAGCCGGGTGACGGCGTTGTCCTCGTGCAGCATCGAGCCGTGGCCTGGCTTCCCCGCGGCGGTCAGCCGCATCCACGCCAGGCCCTTCTCGGCGGTCTGCACCAGGTAGAGGCGCAGGTCGTCGTGGACGGTGATGCTGAAGCCGCCGACCTCGCTGATCGCCTCGGTGCACCCCTCGAACAGGTCGGGGTGCTCGTCGACCAGGAAGTGCGCGCCGAGCTTCCCGCCGGCCTCCTCGTCGGCGACGAAGGCGAGCACGATGTCGCGCGGCGGCTGGACGCCGGTGCGCGCCCAGTCACGCACCAGCGCCAGCACCATGGCGTCCATGTCCTTCATGTCGACCGCGCCGCGGCCCCAGATGTAGCCGTCCCGCTCCTCGCCGGAGAACGGGTGCACGCTCCACTCGGCGGGGTCGGCGGGCACGACGTCGAGGTGGCCGTGCACGAGCAGGGCCGGGCGGCTGCGGTCGGCGCCCGGGATGCGGGCGACCAGGCTGGCCCGGCCCCGCTCGGACTCGTGGATGACGCTGCTGATCCCGACCTCGTCGAGCTTGCCGGCGACCCACTCGGCGGCGGTCCGCTCCCCCGCGCTGGTCGACGTGCTGCCGGTGTTGGTGGTGTCGATCCGGATAAGGTCGCTGAGCAGCTCGGCCACCTCGGCCTGGGCGCCGGCCAGCGGGGCGGGGGTGTCGGCCATGGTCGCGATGGTGCCACCTCGACGGTGCTCACCCGAGCGAGTGATGCGGTACTCCACCGTCCGAATCCCCGGGTCGATGGATCGGCCGTGAGGACGATGCGCCCTTTCGGCGCCCGTGAACCCCGAGCCGCCGCCGCCAACGGCTCGGTCCTGCTGGTGGTCAGCGCGGCGGTCCTGTTCGTCCTGCCGGTGTTGTACGAATCGGACGGCGGCGCCGCGGCGCAGGTCGTGCACTGGGTGGGCCTGGCCGCATTGCTGGGCGCGGCGGCGGCGTGCCGGGCGCTGCCGCCGGAGCGCATCGACCGGGCGAACGGCTTCCTCGCGCTGGCCCTGGCCGGCGTGGCGCTCACCGGCTCGCTGAACCTGCTGACGTCGGACACGACAGCCGGCGCCCAGGCGTTCTACGCGTTCCCGGTGCTCTGGACGGCCGTCCACCTGCGGACCCCGGCGGTGGTGCTGGTGACCGCGAGCGCGCTGGCCGCCGAGCTGCTCACCCTGCTGGTGCTGCTGTCCCCCGCTGCCGCGCTGGCCGACTTCTTCTTCTTCGGCGCCCTGCTGGTCGCCATGGCCACGCTCCTCGTGCGGGCCAACCGCACCCAGGAAGTGCTGGTCGACGCCCTGCAGCGCCAGCTCACCGTCGACGCCCTGACCGGGCTGGCGACCCGGCGCGCCTTCGACGAGGCGCTCGAGCGGTCGCTCAGCCGGTCGGTGCCCCGGGGGACGGCCCTGGTGCTGATCGACGTCGACTGCTTCAAGGCGATCAACGACAACCACGGCCACCCGGTCGGCGACGACGTCCTGGTGCACCTCGCCGCTGTGCTGCGCGGTCACATCCGCATCCACGACGCCGTGCTGTCCCGGCTGGGCGGGGACGAGCTCGCCGTCCTGCTCCCCGGCTGCGACCGCGCCGTCGCCGTGCGGCGCGCCGAGGAGCTGCTGCACGCAGTCCGATCCGAGCCGCTGGTGCTCAGCGACGGCACCCAGCTGCCGCTGTCGATCAGCCTCGGCGTGGCCCACGTGCCGCAGCACTCCCGTGACCGACGGGGGCTCTACACCGCGGCCGACGCGGCCCTCTACGACGCGAAGCGGGCCGGGCGCGGGCGGGTTGCGCTGGCCGCCGTCTGAACCGCGACCGGGCCGCCGGGGGGTGCGTGATCCGGCCTCTGCGGTCAGGTAGTCTTCTCCACGCACTCGTCCGGGTGGCGGAATGGCAGACGCGCTAGCTTGAGGTGCTAGTGCCCTTTATCGGGCGTGGGGGTTCAAGTCCCCCCTCGGACACCGAGTTGAACCCCCACAGCCTCACTGGCCGGTGGGGGTTCTTCCGTTTCTCGTACCGGTACGTCTGCCTGATGCCTGAAGAGCTGCCCCGCATCGGCCTCTCTCTCCAGCCGACCGGCCCGACGTTGTTCGCATTAGGTGGCACGTAGGCCGTGCACCGGGCGAGGTGGACGCTGTCTCAGGCGCCCTGTCCCGACGTCCGGACGCGGCTCGCGCTCGTTACCCGCGTCGCCGAGCTCGGCAGGCGGCGTCGAACACCGCTCTGCCTCGCGCTGCACGTGGCCGGGCTGCTGGCCACGTTCCCCCTGGATACGGTCCGACGGGGACGGCGTACCGGAACCGGACTTTCAGTGGGCCCGGCAAGGACCGTTCCCACCATCAGCACGACCGACTCGCGACGGGACGAACACCCTGCTCATGACACCGGGGACACAGCGCGCGGCGATCGCAGCGGTCCAGGTCCTCGGACTGGCCGTGTGGTTCTCTGTCTCCGCGGTAGTTCCCAGCCTGCAGACCGAGTGGGACATCTCCAGCGCTTCGGCGGTCTGGCTCACCGGAACCGTCCAGCTGGGTTTCGTCACCGGAGCGCTTGTCTCCACCGTGCTCAACCTCGCCGACCGGTTCCCACCGCACGTCCTCATGGCCGCCAGCGCCGCGCTCGCCGCCCTGGCCACCCTCGGCCTGGCCGTTCTCGCCGACGGGCTTCCCGTCGCGTTGGGCCTGCGGTTCCTGACCGGGGGGTTCCTCGCCGGCGTCTACCCGGTCGGCATCAAGCTGATGGCCTCCTGGGCGATCAGCAGCAGGCGGGGTCTGGCCATGGGTCTGCTCATCGGCGCGCTGACTCTCGGATCGATGCTTCCGCACCTGATCGGCGGGCTGGTGGACCTTCCCTGGCGGGAAGTGCTGCAGGTGACGGCCGGGACCGGTCTGCTCGGTGCCGTCCTGGCCCTCACCGCGGTCCGCCCGGGACCGCACCTGTCGAGCGGCCCCATCAGGCTGCACCCCCGGTACGCGCTGCAGATGTTCGCCCAGCCCGGGCCGCGGCTGGTCAATCTCGGCTACTTCGGGCACATGTGGGAGCTGTACGCGCTGTGGACCTGGCTTCCGTCGTTCGTGCTCCACGCCGCATCGTCGGCCGCGTTCGGCGCGTATTCCCACATCCTGGTCTTCGTCACCATGGGTCTCTTCGGCCTGGCCGGGTGCCTGCTCGGAGGATGGGCGGCCGACCGGTTCGGGCGCTCCGCGGCGGCCGTCACCGCCTTGACCGTCAGCGGCGCCTGCTGCCTGCTGTCGCCACTGGCGTTCCTCGCCCCGGCACCCGTGCTCGCCCTGTTCTGCGCCATCTGGGGCGCCTCGGTCATCGCCGACTCGGGCGTGTTCTCCACCGCGCTGTCCGAGGTCGCCGACCGCCGCTTCGTCGGCACCGCCCTCAGCGCCCAGACCGCCATCGGGTTCGCCCTCACCGTGCTCAGCATTCAACTGGTCCCTCTCATCGCCGAGGGCGTCGGCTGGCAGTACGCGTTCCTGCTCCTCGCCCCGGGCCCCACGCTCGGCGCGCTCGCCATGCGCCGCGTCAGCACCGTCGCTCCCGCGCGAGGGGTGTGAGCGCCTGGCGGCTCCGCTCCCTCGTGGCGCGCGTCGTCGAGGCCGTTCAGCCGCGCGTCTTCAACCCATCGTCGTTGCGCCGACCACCACGTGCACTGGAACCGAGACCGGGGCGCGGACGTAACCACGGCGGCCGGCGTCAGCACAGCCGGCACGGATGCGACAACCCACCGGAGCCTCCTGGGCGTCGTTGCTCCAGGCCGCACCTCGGGGTGGTCCACCGCTACGTGGCACCACCGTGCGGTTGGAGCCGAGGATCGACTTCTCGGGTTCCGGTCCGCCTGATGCTGACGATCCGATGCGGGATGCACGACAGCCAACGCTCGACATCCCGTACGGCGAGGTCGCGGACTGGATCACGCGTGCAGCCGTGTGCGTATGTACCGTGTCGCCCCTCGGACACCGAGTTGAACCCCCGCAGCTGTCAAGCCGTGGGGGTTCTTCGTCGATGGGGTCATCGGCGCTGTGCCCCATCCTTGAGCGGACGCCGCGTCTGATCCTGTTGCGGTGCCCCGCCTCGCGAGGACGCGGCACTGATGGCCCGGCGGCGGGGCGTACGCGTGACCGCACGACTCCAACGCACTTGTCGTCGAACCGTCGATGAAGCGCGCGACCTCCCCTGACGGGGTGTCGCGGAACGCGTGAGACCCCCCCCACACACACATCCGGTGGCCGGTATCCCTGGCGTTCTCGGGGACCGCGCGGATCGTGGCAGTCTTGCGTGCAACCCGCGGATCGGCCGGACGCATGAGGACCGCAAGAAGCGCTTTGCGCCACGCTCGATCAAGCTCGAGGCGACGTCCGTGTGGTCGCGTTGCTCAACGTGGGAGGCCTCCGGAGAACTCCAGAGTGCCTGCGACAGAGCCGTCGGCCTCATAGCCGGTCAGCACGCCGTCGGCCCCAGGGGGGAACCACCCGTGCAGCCACCCACGTGCGAGCACGGTCGGGTAGGTCGATCCGTCGGGCAGTTGCATCTCGCCGCGCACGGCGGTCCCGGCGCGCACCACGTACACGACGTACGGGTCGGCTCCGGAAATACCCGTCTCCGCCGCGAAGTCGTTCGGGAAGCTCCCGGGACCGCACGCCCCGCCGTTCTCGTAGAAGTCGGCGGGTGCTGGTCCAGCGGCGCTTTCCGCCGTCTCGAACACGGGCGCGGTGCACCAGGTGTAGCCGTTTGCGGGGTCTTCCTCCCATGTCACCACCGTGAAAACCCGCCCGTCGGGTCCAGGAGCGGTCCCAGCTCGCTGGACGGTCGCAGCAGCGGAATCCGGGTCGGTGGCCCTCGAGGCCAGCAGGTCGACGAGTCGGTCTGGCAGGAGGCCGGTCGCGGCCGCTGTCCCGATGCCGCCGGCGAGCAACGCCCCGGACAAGGCAACGGACACGATCTTCCGGCGGTGGCGCCTGGGGAGCCGCTGCTCCGTCCGGGACGCTGTGGTGAAGGCGGTGATGCGGGCGAGTTCAGCAGCCGACCAGTCCTCGTCCAGCGCGGGAGCCGGGCGAAGCGCCTGGAGGCGGGTGAGCGGATCGGTCGTCTCGTTCACGAGGCGCTCCTTGGACGTGTCGCTCGGATGCGGAGTGGGGCTGGTTCGGGGTCGGCGGTCGCCTCCCGCAATCGTCGGCGCGCACGGTGCAACCGAACGGCGAAGGTGGTAGCCGAGCAGCCGGCCACCTGCGCGGCGTGCGGGGCGCTCAACCCGTCCCAGGCGACGAGCAGCAGCGCCTCCCGCTCGATCGAGGTGAGCGTGGCCAGGGCTGCCAGCATCGCTTGGCGCTCGACAGCGGAGATCTCGGCTGCCGGGCCGTACTCGGTCAGTTCGGTCAGCCGCTGCAACTCGCCCTGCAGCAGGGCTTGTCGGTAGCCCGAGCGACGGTGGTTGGTGAGCGTGTTGCGGGCGACGACGAGCAGCCAGGGCAATGGATCCCCCGGAACATCGGCCAGTCGCCGCCAGGCCACGAGGAACGTCTCCGACACGACCTCGTGCGCGGTCTCCTGGTCGGTGTGCCGCTGCGCGTAGGCGAGCACCCGAGGGGCGTGCTCCTTCCAGAGTGCGGTGAACCGGCTGGTCTCGGGTTCCGCCGCCGAACCGCTTCCCGTCGCTGTCACACCTTGCAATGTCCGGCACCTGGCCGTTTCTTACGTCCGCGGCCCGTGTCGTCCTGCCATCCCTCCGCCCCTCCGCTGGCCGCTCCAGCGCTACGGCAGGTGGCTTCGTGACTCCTCGACGGCTGTGCCCGCTCGCGATCGCGCCGAGCGACGGCCGATCGCCGCCGGAGTTTCTCGTTGCTGATCGCGGCAGATCAGTCCCTCAGTTCGCGGACGTCCTTCCCCTGTTCGGCGAACGCCTTGAAATCCTCCATGTGCTGTTGCGACTGCTTGTGGAAGGCGCTGGGCATGAGCCGCGCCACCAGCCGCATGAGCGGACCGGCGAACCGGTATTCGCTCTCGCTCTCCCAGAGCGTCGACCCCGGACTGGCTTCGGTCAGCCGATCGCGCACGACGCTCCACATGCCCGCGCCGACGATCTCTCGCTCGAAGTGGACGACGGCCTCTGTGGGGATCGCCTCCAGGTCTGGCGGATCCCGGCGTGTGATCGTCTCGGTGCACTCGAACGTCCGCTTCCCCGACTGCATCACGACCCGGGACGTGGTCCCGAGCTGTCCGTGCATCCCCTCCACGGGCTCGTGCAGAGTCAGGTCTCGCAGCCACTTCGGTAGGTGCGCCGGGTCGGCGAGCAGCTGGGCCACTTTCTCTCGCGGCAGGGCGATCTCGATCGAGTTGGTGTACTTCATGTCGCGCCTTCCTCCCGGCGGTGGGTCAACCTGCCTGTTGTGCTGCTCGTCTGCTCTTCGACGCGGATGCCTGACATCCGTCTTGCGAGCGCCATGAACGCCGATCAGCTCACCGCAGCGGGGAGTTCAGGTCGGGTCGGGCGCGTAGAACGTGATGGTGGCCTCGACCGCGGCCGCGACGTGCTCCGGTTCGCCACCGGCGACCAGGTGAGCATCGCCCCAGGCCGCTGCGCTGCGGCGGATGAGCTCGCGCCCTTCGGGCGATCTCTGGACCACCTCGTGGTCGGCGGTCTCGCCACCGGCCAACAGCCGGGCCAGGGCGAGGAGATGCAGGTCCCAGCCGACGCCGCCGGCACCGGGGCCGTAGGTCGGGAAGAGGGGCTCCTCGACGACCGCCGCGTGGATCAGCTCGAACTCGGTGTCGCCGGTCGGCCCCGGGACCAGACGCACTTCCACCTCGCTCGTGCCGGGCCAAGCGTCGGCGTCCGGCCCGTAGAGCCAGGACACCTTCAGCAACCGCGGCGGCTCGCACCGGAGGGATCTCGCCGTGCTCGCCACTGTCCAACTCGAACTTCCCGCCGAGCCGCAGATCCCCGGTGACCGGGCTCAACCAGCGATGCAGCCGCTCGGGGCTGGTAACGGCGTCCCAGACGTCGTCGATCTGCGCTTCGTATCGCCGCCGCAACTCGATGGTGTACGCCTCGCCGGCGGGCACGCTGCCCTTCCCCATCACCCGGCGCGCGGCGGCCAGTTCGTCCAGTACGTCTTTCACGTCATGTGCCCCTCGCTGCTGGATCCGTCTTGTCCGCATCGATGCCAGGCTCGGCCGGTCGAGTGGACTCCCCACCAGCCGCAGTCCGAGCTGCACGCCTGCCCCGGGCCAGTTCGGTCTCCAGGGCGTCGAGGCGCTGTTGCCACAACCGGCGAAACCGGTCCAACCATGCGTCGACCTCGCTCAGCGGCCGGGGCTCGACGGCATAGAACCGGCGAGCTCCCTCAGGTCGCACCGACGTGAACCCGCTGTCACGCAGCACGCGCAGATGCTGTGAGACACCCGGCTGGGAGAGTCCGAACTCGGCCCGGATGACGTCCGTGATTCGGCCCGAGGTCTGCTCGCCGTCGGCAAGCAGCTCCAGTATTCGTCGGCGCACCGGGTCGCCGAGGATGTCGAACGCGTGCACGAACCCGACTCTACCGGCCCCTACTTATATAAGTCGATACGGGCGTTCTGAGGGCGGCCGAGCAGATCCAGCGCCGGCTGCGCAACGAGAATCGTCGTGGCAAGTACTCCAGGCGGAGGACAGCGGCTCGACTCGGGAGCTCCTGGCGGTCGCGTGGAGCCCGGGGCAGACGTCGGCATGGGCGCAGGCACCAACGGAGCCCCGTGGCGGTCCTCGGCCCGACGTCAGTACGACCCGGCCGCTTGCCTGGGTGCGGCCTTCGGTCTCCGCGCGGACGATGACGGCTCCCGCGGCCACGAGCGCCGAAGTGGCTGCCCCGGCGCCGCTTCCGGCGACCGCACGCCGAGCCGAGCACCGGGGGTGCTGGGCGCGGCCGCGATGAGCACCGATCCCACTGCGGCGCTCCCCCGGCGGCCCGGATCGCGGCCCGGGCCGCCCACGGGCGATCATCGGCGGAGCGAGCAGTGCCCCGGCGCAGAGCGCGCGTCGCCGACGTCGAGCTGCCACCAGGTCAGCGCCGGCGCCGGACCAGAGCTGCGACGAGGGCGACGAAGGCGGCAGTGCTCAGCGCGGTACGCACCAGATTCCAGGCGACCCACGGTCCTTCGTAGGCTGCCCGGACCGCGGACGGGTCGGCGATCGCCCTGACCGGACCGGCCGAGGCCAGCTGCTCGTTGAGCGGAACCGAGAAGCCCATGGTGACGAGGAATGCGCCGGCGTAGAGGACGGCGGCCGCGACCACCCACAACCGAGCGGGGCGACGACGTGCCAGGACGAGCGCCGCGGCCGCGACGGTGAGCACGAGAGCGCCGAAGAAGACCGGCCCGAAGGCCGCGTTGCGCACCGTGGCGTTGATCCACTGCATCGCCTCGATGAACGTCCTGGCCTCCGTCCTGGCGAGGCCCACCATGACCGAGCAGGCGTAGGCGAAGAAGAAGCCCGCCATCAGCCCGGTGGCCACCGTCGACGCAGCGAGCAGTGCCGACTCGATCCGGGAGCGTCGTGCGCCGCCGCTGCTGGCGTCGGTCGCGGGGTACGTGGATGTGCCGAGCATGAGCTGCTCCTCGGAATCGAACCGGTCGGTTCGGATAGATTCGAACTGTCCGGTACGGTTGTCAAGTGCCCATTCCCGGCGGACGACGACGCGGCCGACCACCCGAGGCGGAGCGTGCGCAACGACGCGATCAGGCGCTCGACGCTGCCCTCGAAGAGATCCTCCGGGCCGGCTACGAGCGGATGACCATGAGCGCCGTAGCCGCCCGCGCGGGCTCGTCGAAGGAGAGCCTCTACTCGTGGTTCGCCAGCAAGGAGGGCATGGTCACCGCACTCATCCGGCGCCAGTCGGCTGCCACGAACGCACTGGTGGAGCAGGCGGTCAACCGCGGTGGAGCCCCGTCAGACGTCCTGCTCGGCATCGCCCGCGGGCTGCTGGACCTGCTGACCAGCGAGACGTCACTGGCCCTGAACCGTGCGGCCATGACCTCGTCGCCGCTGGCTGTCGTGCTCCTGCGCCACGGCCGGCACACCACGGGTCCGCTTGTCGAGGGCTACCTGTCCAGGCTCGCCGACGACGGTGTGCTCGTGATCGAGGATCCAGGCAGCGCCTTCGCTCTCTTCTACGGGTTGGTCATCCAGGACGTGCAGATCCGCGCCCTGCTGGGTGAGGCGCCGCCGAGCGGCCCGGACCGACAGCGGCGGGCCCAGTTGGCAGTCGATGCGTTCCTGCGCCTCACCCAGCCCCCCCGGCGCCCCCGGTCGGACTGAGGATGGACACGCTCCGGGGGGGGCGCCTGACCGGGGCGCAGGGTCGGGGGCTGACCGACGTGCTGGGGCAGTCCGTGGCGACCACGGCGGATCCGTCAGCGGGCGCCTCGCAGACGTGTGCGTATGTACCGTGTCGCCCCTCGGTCACCGAACGGGGGCCCCACGATCCACCTCGTGGGGCTTCGTCGTTCCAGGGAGCAGCAACCGCGGCGTATCCGGCGGCGCACAGTCCTCGGGGCATCAGAACCTGTTTCGCGGGAAGAGTCCGAGCGGCCGACTACCCCGCTATGCCACCCTCGAGGCTTCGTCCTACCGGGACCAGGTCGTTGCTGCGCTTCTCGCTGCGCTCCCGGTGGGCCCCCGCCGCCGCACGGACCAGCTGAGAGGGACACCTGATGCAGACCGCTGAGCCAACGGAGCTGTTCGACCTGCGCATGAGCGAGGAGGCCCGGCCGCTCTTCGACCGAGTCGTCCGATTTCTCGAGGACGTGGTCGCGCCGATGCAGGAGGAGTACTTCCGGCTCGGCGAAGGGCGCGCCGACCGTTGGTCGTACGCGCCGGGTCAGCTCGAGGCGCTCGAGGGGGCCAAGGCCAAGGCCAAGGAGGCCGGCCTGTGGAACTTCTTCCTCCCCGACTCCGAGGTCGGCGGCCTGACCAACCTCGACTACGCCTACATCGCCGTCGAGCTCGGCAAGTACCCGCTCGGCTCCGAGTCGCTCAACTGCTCGGCCCCCGACACCGGCAACATGGAGGTGCTCGAGCGCGTCGGGACGCCCGAGCAGAAGGCCCAGTGGCTCGAGCCGCTCCTCAACGGCGAGATCCGCTCCGCCTACGCCATGACCGAGCCCGACGTCGGCAGCTCCGACGCCAAGAACATCCGGCTCCGGGCGGTGCGCGACGGCGACGAGTACGTCCTCGACGGCGAGAAGTACTACATCTCCGGCGCCGGCGATCCCCGCTGCAAGATCATGATCGTCATGTGCCAGACGAACCCCGACGCGCCGGCGCACGCGCAGCAGTCGCAGATCCTCGTGCCGATGGACACCCCCGGCGTCGAAGTGCTCGGCCCGATGCAGGTGTTCGGCCGCGACGACGCCCCCCACGGCCACATGCACATCCGGTTCACCGACGTGCGCGTGCCCGCCTCCAACATGCTGCTCGGCGAGGGCCGTGGCTTCGAGATCAGCCAGGTGCGCCTGGGGCCCGGGCGCATCCACCACTGCATGCGTGCGATCGGCCAGGGCGAGAAGGCGCTGGAGTTGATGATCCGCCGGGGCAAGTTCCGGGAGGCGTTCGGCAAGCCGATCCTGAACCTCGGCAAGAACATGGAGACGGTGTCGCGGGCGCGCATCGAGCTCGATGCCTGCCGGCTCATGGTGCTGAAGGCCGCCAAGGCGATGGACGTGCTCGGCAACTCCCAGGCCCGCGTCTACGTCTCGGCGGTGAAGGCGATGGTGCCGGAGAAGGTGTGCCAGATCATCGACCAGGCCATCCAGATCCACGGCGCCACCGGGGTGTCGCAGTGGACGCCGCTGGCCGACATGTACACCAGCCAGCGCACCCTCCGCCTGGCCGACGGGCCCGACGAGGTGCACCACTTCGTCGTCGCCCGCCACGAGGCCGGTCGCTACACCGAACCGGCCCCCGGTCGCACCGAGGCCCTCGGCGACGGCGTCTTCGCCGGGCCCTGAGCCAGCGGCTGCCCAAGACCGGATGCTCCCGGGCGATCCACCCGGCATCGTGGTGGCCAACCGCCAGCACAGCAGGCCCCGGGGTCACGTATCGCGCACGGCATCGTGGATGCTCCACGATGCCTGCGCGAGATCCACTCGCACGTCGTGGCCACGGTGCAGCAAAGGGGTGGATTCCTCGAGGAACTGAGCGAGCGCCTCGTGGGCCGCGCCTTGGACCGGCCGCCCCTTGGCATCGACCACCCGCCACCACGGCACGTCGTGACCGCCGTTGCGCAGGATCCGGCCCACGGCACGCGCGCCCGTGCCGGCCACCTCGGCGACCTCGCCATAGGTCATCACCTGCCCCCTGGGGATCGACGACACGGTGCTCAGGACCCGCTCGGCCACTTCGCTCATGATCTCGCCCTCACTGCCTTCGTCGGTCGGTGTGCCGTGGAGTTCTCGCCGACCGTTCCGACCGACGCAGGTTGACGTCCGCAGGCTCGGCGGCCGCTCCCAGCTCCTGGACCTCAGGCGCCTCGCTGCCCTTGACGCGCGTCATCACGACCGTTCTCGTCCTCGTCCGCCCTTCCCAGGACGAACTCCTCGGGTGGAGAGAGGACCCCGTTCGCCTGCACGGTGACGTGGTGCGGCCCCGGGTAGTACGTCCGGGTGGTGATGGGCCGGAAGGAGTGGGTCTTCGTGACGACGGTGCTTCCGCCGGCGGCGATGCGTCGTGACCCGAGCTTGAAGGTCTTCCCGCTGACGGACCCGTTGGCACGTCGGAATCCGATGGAGTAGTCGATCGCCACGGTGGCGTCCGTCTCCCCCTCGTTGGTGACGACGGTCGTGAACGTGAGTTCCCCTCCCCAGGGAACGACCTCACCGGAGATGCGCGGCCGGGCCACGCGGAGGCTCTTCCCGGTGAAGCCCAGGAGCGCCAGCGCGGTGGGATCGGCCCGCTTGATCAGCGTCCTCAGGCCGTGCCGGAGCACCCAGGGAGTGCTGGCGTCCGGGTCGCCGGCCCACGCGGCGGCGGTGTCCGTGACGACGGAGGGATCGACGCGACTGAGGTCGTTGAGATGGTTGGCGACCGAGCGCCGCACGTACTCGGCCGGGTCCCGGTAGGTGGCGTCCAGGATGCCTCGTGTCGCACGAGGATGGGCAAGCAGCCACGGCACCCGCTTCGCCCAGGGCAGGTAGGCGCGAGAGCCCTCCGTGGCGAGTCGCCGCACGTGCTCGCTGTCATGCCCCGTCCAGGTCTGCATGATGCAAAGGGCGCGCTCGGGTCGCGCGTTCAGGAGCTCGCGAACGGCGAACTCGCCCGTCAGCCCGACGGTGAGCCGGGCGAGGAGTGCCATGGCGGCGTCGAAGTTCCGCGTCGAGCCGGATTCGAGTGCTCTCGACGCGACGAACTCGGTGGTGGGCCAGATCATCCACCCGTCGAGACGCGGCTCCTCCAGCACGTCGAGCACCACGCGCTCGGCGGCGGGGAAGCCCGCCGGGACGTCGCTGAGGAGAGCATCGCGGACGATGTCCACCCGCTCCCTGAGGCGGACGCCCCGTACGGCACCTTCCGCCTGGACCAGAGCGGAGAAGTCGCTGGTGGGCGCAACCGCTTCGAGCGCAGCCCGTAGCCGTGCAACGACGGCTGGGCTGATCAGTTCGTCCATGGCGCCCACGGCGACTCCTTTCCGACAGGGCACGTCTTCTGCGTGCGGGCGCGCCCTGGACGGGTTGGCGCCCCCGTCCTCGTCACAGCCCGGACCACGCCTCGCGGCTGCTGAAGCTCTGTCCGGGTGGTGGAAGAGCGGCGGCAGCCACCCAGGCGGGGATCGCTCGTGTCGCCACACGGCTGCTCGCGCCGGCTCCGATGCCCATCGGTCTAGACCGTCGGGACGGTACCGCCGTCGATGACGTACTCCGCACCGACGATCGCCGACGCCTGGTCGGACACCAGGAAGCCCACGAGATCGGCGACCTCCTCCGTTCTCGCGAAACGGCCGAGAGGGACTCCGCCGAGGGAGTCGAGGATCCTCTGCTTCGCTCCCTCCCGGCTCAGGCCATTCCCTTCCGCGATCCGATCCACGAACCTCTCATAGGCCTCGGTCTCGATCCCCCCGGGACTGATCGCATTGACCCGCACACCGTGCGGCGCGAGCTCGTTCGCCAGGCCTTTGCTGTACGTGCGCAACGCGGCTTTTGCGGCCGCGTACGCGAGAGTTGCGTCGTACTGCGGCATCTGCCGCTGGATGGACGTGAAGTGGAGCACCACGCCGTGCCCGGACCGGACCATCGACGGCAGAAGCGCTCGATCGAGCCGCACGGCGCCGAGGAGATTGAGGTTCAACTCGATCATCCACTGCTCATCCGTGATCGCCGCGAACCCGCCGGATGGCGTGGACGCACCTCCTACGACGTGCACGAGGATGTCGACACCACCGGTCTCCTCGATACGCGCCCCGACGAGCGCCGTGCCCTCGACGGTCGAGGTGTCGGCCGCGATGAAGCGGTCCGGGAACTCGTACCCGTCGGGCATCGTCCGGGCCGTTGCATACACGTCGGCGCCGAGCGCGCGAAGCCGTTCGGCCACGGCTGCACCCGATCCCTTCGACCCGCCGGTGACGAGCGCTCGACGCCCATCCAGGCGCCCGCGATCCGCACTTCCCATCTCTGCTCCTCCGTTGTCGTCCAGGACGGTGCGCTCGGCGAGATCTCGTCGTGCGAGCGACGATCGTCGGCGTGTTCACCGCGCCGAACCTCGGGGCGTTGCCGCAGCAACCGCCGACCGCCCGGCCCTCGACTCGACCCCGATCGCCCGGTTCCGCACCAGATGCCGATCAGGTCGAACGCGTGCATCTCCGGCACCCGATCCTGCGGGGGCCCGCCCCGCCCTCTCCCGTCTCGACGACGGGGCGGGCCCGGTGTCACAGGCGCCGTCCGGTCAGCCGGCCGTGGCGCGGGCGGCCTCGTCGATCAGCCGGGCAACAGCGCCGGGCTGGGAGACCGTCACGGCGTGGGAGGCGTCGATCTCGACGTTCGTCGCCTGGGCACGCTCGCCCATGAACTGCTGCGACTCGGCCGGGACGGCGAGGTCCTGGCGCGTGATCAGGTTCCAGGAGGGGATGGTCTTCCACGCGGCCTTCGTCGCCTTCCCCTCGAGCGCGTCGGCGACGATGGGACGCTGGGTGACCGCCATCAGCGCGGCGACGTCCTCCGGCACGTCCGCGGCGAAGACCGCCCGGAACTTCTCCTGCTCGATGTAGAGGTCGTCCACAGGCTGCCCGTCGGGACCGGTGACGGACACCGGGCGCAGGGCCGGCCCGAGCTCGTTGCCGGGGAACTTCCCGGCCAGCTCACCGGTGCTCTCGCCCTCCTCCAGGAGGAAGCTGGCGACGAACACCAGCGCCTTCACCTTCGGATTGCCGTCGGCCGCCTCGCTCATCACGCTGCCGCCGTAGGAGTGGCCCGCGAGGACGATCGGCCCGTCCACGTCGTCGAGGACACTGCGCACGAAGTCGGCGTCGCGGTGCAGGTCTCGGAGCGGGTTGGCCACCCCGACCACGGGATAGCCGTCGGCCTTGAGCTGGGTGATCACGCCGTTCCAGCTGGACGAGTCGGCGAAGGCCCCGTGGACGAGCACCACGGTGGGCTTGCTCGGGTCCGTGCGGGCCTCGAGGGTGCTGGTGGTCATCGTTCTCTTCCTCTCGGTGGACAGCGGCCCCGGTGCATCGGATCCGACGTCGCGGCGCTGGTGGAGCGAACGTAGGAAGCGCGGCGGCTGCTTCGCGTACGTCGATCGACTGTTCGTTCACTTGCCGAAGGCCGCCCGGAGCATCGCGATCGACTGCCCGATGGCGGCGCGTGCGCCGAGGGTCTGGCTGACCGGGTCGAGCATCATGAAGTCGTGGTGCACCCCGTCGTAGCGGACCGTGGTCACCGGGACGCCGGCCGAGCGCAGCGCGGCGGCATAGGCCTCGCCCTCGTCGCGCAGGACGTCGGCCTCGGCCACCAGGAGGAACGCCGGCGGAAGACCCGCGAGCTGCTCCGGGGTGGCCCGCAGTGGCGACGCGGTGACCTGGGCCCGCTGGGCGGGGTCGGTGGTGTAGGCGTCCCAGAACCACTCCATGGCCTTCGCCCTCAGGAACGGCCCCTCGGCGAACCGGACGTAGGAGGGGGTGTCCATCGCGGCGTCGGTGACCGGGTAGTACAGCGACTGGTGCACGAAGGAGACGTCACCGCGGTCCTTGGCCATCAGGGTGAGGGCCGCGGTCATGTTGCCGCCCACCGAATCGCCGGCGACGGCCAGCCGGGTGGCGTCCAGACCGTGCTCGGCGCCCTGCTCGGTGATCCACCGAGCCGTGGCGTAGCCCTGCTCGATGGCCACCGGGTACCTCGCCTCCGGTGACCGGCTGTACTCGACGAACACCACGGCGGCGTCGGCGCCGACGGCCAGCTCTCGGACCAGCCTGTCGTGCGTTCCCGCATTGCCGAGAACCCATCCGCCGCCGTGCATGTAGAGGAGCACGGGGAGCTGCCCGGACGCTCCGGCGGGCCGCACGATCCGGACCGGCACGTCGCCGACGTCGGCCGGGACGGTGATCCAGTGCTCGTCCACCGGGAGCTTCTCGACGGCGCCGGACTGGATGTCGTCGAGGACCTTCCGAGCCGACTCGGGGCCGAGGTCGTACAGGTAGGGCGGGTTGGCGGTGGCGTCGGCGAGCTGCTGGAACTCCGGCTCGAGGACGACGGGCGGGGTCTGCTGAGTGGTCATGGATCGGTCCTTCCGGTCGGGACGGCGCGTGCTGCGCCGTCGGACGGCCAGACGCTGGCACCTCTCCCCCGCCCCCCGGCATCCGTCGATCGACTGCGCTTCCGGACTGCCCCGCCACGTCCCCGGAGCGGTCCGGTAGCCCGGCCGGCCCCACCGGGCCCGAACCTGGACTACCGTGCACCCGCCGGGGCCGACGGCGTGGCCGTGCTCGGAGCAGGAGGGACCGGCGGTGCTGATCGGGCGGGAGTCGGAGCTCGCCGTGCTGCGCGAGGCGGTCCGCACGGCGACCACCACGGGTCTCGCGCTGGTCGTCGAGGGCGACGCCGGCCTGGGCAAGACGGCGCTGGCCGCGGCCGCGACCGAGATGGCCCGGTCGGCCGGCTTCCGGGAGCTCCGGTGCTCGGGTGTCCTGGGCGAGGCGTCCCTGGGGTTCGCCGCCCTGCACGAGCTGCTCCACCCGGCGCTGCACCGGGTCGGCGCCCTGCCCGCGCGCCAGCGGGCCGCGCTGCTGACGGCGTTCGGGCTGGAGGAAGGACCGGCGCCCGACCCCCTCCTCCTCTCCCTCGCCGTGCTCCGCCTGATGGAGGAGGTGGTCGCCACCGGGCCCGCCCTCGTCGTGGTCGAGGACCTGCACCACGTCGACCAGTCCAGCATCGACGTGCTCGTCTTCCTCGCCCGCAGGCTGGCCGACCTACCGCTGCTGCTCCTCGCAACGGTGCGGAGCCGCCCCGATGCGCCGGTCCCCCCGGCGGACTTCCCGGGCCGTCGGCTCACCCTGGCTCCGCTCACCGAGGCGGAGTCCCAACGGCTGCTCGAGGCCGTCGCCCCGCAGTTGGCCCCGGGCATGCGCGAGGCGGTCGTCGCAGTGGCCGGCGGGAACCCGCTCGCGCTCACCGAGCTGGCGACCGCGCCCGGCGCCGTCCGGCCGGCCGCGGCGCCCGCGCTGCCCGATCAGCTGCCGACCACGGCACGGATGAAGCAGGCGTTCCTCGAGTCCTTCGACCAGCTGCCGGCCGCCAGCCGGCAGTTCCTGCTCGTGGCAGCGGCGGACGGCGGGAACGTGCCGCTGTTCCGCGTCGTGGCCGCCGCGGGCGGCTTCGACGAGGCGGTCGCGCTGCTCCGGCCGGTCGAGAGCGCGGGCCTGGGGGCGGTGACCGGCGGTCACTTCTCCTTCCGGCACCCCCTCATCGGCTCGGCCGTCTACGGTGCCGCGACGTCGGCGGAGCGCGCCGCGGCGCACCACCTGCTGGCCGGGCTGGCGGACGACCCCGAGCGCGTCGCGTGGCACCGCGCGGAGGCCAGCTACGGCCCGGACGAGTCGGTCGCGGCAGGACTGGAGGCCGCGGCGGCACGCGCACTCCAGCGCGGTGCCCGGTGGGAGGCGTTCGCCGCCCAGCGCCGGGCCGCCGCCCTCTCCCCCGCTCTCGGGAACCGGGTCCGCCGGCTCGTCTCCGCCGCGGAGTCGGCCCGGCGTGCGGGCCTGACCCGGGAGTCGGTCGATGCCCTGCGGGAAGCCATGCCGCTCGCCGACGAGGGGAACGCCGTCCGGGAGCTCGCCTTGGCCGAGTGGACACTCAGCAGCGGGACCGACCTGGTGGTCGGCCGGTCCCCGGATGAGCTGGTGGCGGTGGCCGGACGCCTGGGCGGGCCGTCGGGCCGTGACCATCCCGAGGCCCGTGTCCAGCTCCTCGCCGCGGCAGCCACGCGAACCTGGGAGCTGGCGGCGCCCGAGACCACCCGCGCGGCGGTCCGCGGAGGGCTGGAGACCCTGGACGACACTCCGCACCCCCTGAAGACGGTCGGCCTTGCGCTGCTCGATCCGTCCACCCGCGCCGCGGAGTCCCGATCCGCCCCGCTGGAGCTGCTGGACGTCGTCCGGACCCGGTACCCGTGGGCGCTCGCGAGCCTCGCAGCGATGGCGGAGGCGCTGCACGACGTGCCGGCGGCCCAGGCGGTCTGGGACGCCGGTTGCCACCTGCACGCCCCGGCGGAGGCGCCGGGGGACGCGGCATCGTTCCTGTGCGGCCGGGCAGCGATCCGGGTGCTGAGCGGGCAGTTGGTCGACGCGCTGGCCGACGCCGAACCGGCAGCCCGGACGGCGCTGGACTCCGAGCTGCCGTTGCTGGCCGCCGCCGCCGAGGTCGTGGCCGCACGGGTCCACGCCTGGCGCGGTGCGGACGCCGCAGCGCAGGCGGCCCTGCGCCGGCACCGGGAGCTGGCCGGATCGCACCGCACCGCCGTGGTGAGCGCCCGGGCGCACTGGGCCGCCGGGCTCGTGGCGATGAACCAGCGCCGTTACCGGGCCGCGCAGCAGGAGTTCGCGCTCGTCGGGCAGCACCCCACGACCGCCGCGTGGGCGGTGGCGGACCTGGCAGAGGCAGCCGTGCGTGCCGGCCGCGGTGACTCGGCGGCCGCCGTGGTCGCCGACGCCGAGCGCCGGGCCCGCTCCGTCGACTCCCCGTCGCTGTGGTCCCTCGTGCACCGAGCGAGGGCACTGCTCTCCGTCGGCGAGGAGGCCGGGGAGGCCTACGCGGTCGCGGTCGCGGCCGGCCTCGGCAGTGACGCGCCGCTGGAGCTGGCCCGCACCCGGCTGGTCTACGGCGAGTGGTTGCGCCGTCAGCGGCGGATCGCGGCCGCGCGGGAGCAGCTCGCCGCCGCACTGGAGACGCTGACCGCCGCCGGCGCCAGCCCCTGGGCCGACGCCGCCGCGGCCGAGCTGCGGGCTGCCGGCGGCACCCCCGACGCGGCGCCGCGCCGAGGGGCACCCCTGACCGGGCTCACCACGCAGGAGCGGCGGATCGCCGAGCTGGCTGCCGAAGGCCTGACCAACCGCGAGATCGCCGCGCGCACAGCCCTCTCCCCCCGCACCGTGGCGACCCACCTGGCCCGCGTGTTCCCGAAGCTGGGCATCGCCTACCGGGCCCAGCTCCGCGACGCCCTGCGGGCACAGGCGGGCGGTCGAGGACCGGCGGCGCCGCCGGTCAGGTGACGGTGACCTCGGCCAGGTCCACCGAGACGAGGACCGGACCGGGCACCGCGCGGTCCGCGGCGTCCCTGCCGTGCACGACCCGCCGGGTCGGGACGACCAGCCCGGAGTACTCGCGGTGCTCGCTCACCACGTCGGCGCCGGGCAGGCCGCCGGCCACGTCGATGCTGTAGTCCCGGCGGCGGATCAGCCCGTCGCCGTCGACGTACAGCACCTGCTCGCGGCTGTGCGTGGCCATGGTGACCGGATAGGTGACCAGCAACCGGCGCAGCCGCCGGCCGCCCTCGGTCCACGGATCGATCTCCACCGTGCGCACCCCGGGGAAGGTCAGGTGCCACGGCTCGGTGAGCCAGGTCCACATCGCGTACCCGCCGACGTAGGCCTGCTGCAACGCCGTCCACGGCGTCGTGAACCCGTGGCCGGTGAACGACGCCCGAGGGTCCTGCAGGGACTCGAGGGTCCGGCCGCCCTCGCTCTCGACGTGGACCCGGCCCGGGGTGACGACCGTGCGCTGCCCCGGCCCGGGGAACTGGGCGTACGAGGCGCGCTCCCGGTGCAGGTCCACGGACACCTCCACGTCGGCCAGCGCGTCGGGCTGCCCCTTGACGGCGCCGAGCCGTCCGCCGGTGCGCTGCCGCCCGGTGATCCGCTGCGCCGCCCGCCAGCGGTCCAGTCCGCCGTGCGCTGCGAGGAGCAGCTCGAGGAGGTCACTCATGGTCGTCGTCGTCCGGGGGTGGGGCCGGCCGGCTCCCGGCGGGGCGGCTTCTCGCGGCATCGAGGCGGAGCCGGGCTCGGACGCCGTCCTCGCGGCGCTGCCTGGCCTCGGTGGCCAGCTGGCGCATCGCGACCACCCAGGCGGGCTCACGATCGTCCACGGCGCCCTCCCCTGCGGTCTCGACGGATGCGGCACCGACGCTAGGGAGCACCGGCCGGGTGCCACATCCGTACGATGACCGCTCCCGCCGGCCGGGGGCGGGATCAGTCCCCGACCGGACCCAGGACGTCGCGGAGCTGGGCCCGGCTGGTGATCCCCACCTTCGGGTAGATGCGGTAGAGGTGCGCCCCGATCGTCCGGTGCGAGAGGTAGACCCGGTCGGCGATCCCCTTGTTGGTCAGACCGCTGGCGGCCAGGCGGGCGATCTGGAGTTCCTGCGGCGTGAGCACCTGGGCCGGGTCGATCCTGGCCGAGGGCGTGCTGCGGCTGGGGACCACCCCCGCCGCGCGCAGCTCCGCGGCCGCCAGCTCCGCCCAGGGCGCCGCGCCCTCGGTGTCGAACACGTGCAGCGCCTCCGCGAGGTGGCCACGAGCCGCCACCACCTGACCGTGCCGGCGGAGCCACTCGCCCCACGCCAGCCGGCTGCGGGCGAGTTCCAGCGGCGAGCCCGCCCGCTGGCCGGTCTCGACCGCGGCCTCGAAGCGCTCCGCGGCCTCCGCGCCGGGAGCCAGCAGCGCACGGCTGCGGTGCACCAGGGCCTGGAGGTGCGTCGAGCGCAGCGCCGCGGCCACGCGCTCGGCCTCGGCGACGACCGGTTCGATCGTGGAGGCGGCACCGGAACGGACGGCGGCCTCGGTCAGGTCCCCCAAGGCCAGCAGCGCGGTGCTGGGGTGGACCGACACGTCGCGCAGCGCCGGCAGCGCCTCCTCGTACCGGCGGCGGCCGAGAGCTCCCAGCCCGGCCGCCCAGGCGACCAGCGCGCGGACCAGCGCCGAGGGCTGCTCGCCCGAGAGCTCTAGGGCGCGGGCGCGGGCGCGGGCCGCTGCCTCGTCCGCGCCCGACCAGGCATGCCCCCGCGCGGCGGCGGCCGCCGCGAGGCCGGCCAGGACCGGCAGGTCGAGTTCCCCGGCCAGCTGTTCTCCGTGCGCCGAGTCGGCGAGCCCTTCGGCGAGTCGGCCGCTCGCCAGCCGCAGAGCACCGCGCCCGGTGAAGACCTGCGCCTCGTCGCTGAGCACACCCGTGCCGCCGCGGAAGAACATGGCGCCGAGGTCCCACAGGCTGGAGGCCGCCGCGAAGTCCTGGATCGCCTCGGCCATGCGCGCGGCCGCGAGCACCAGTTCGCTGCTGCCGGGGTGGTTCTCGGTGCGGTCGGTGTAGGCGTAGTCGGAGACGAAGCCGGTGAGTCCGGGCAGCGCCGCACGGGCGCGGGCCGCGTGGGCGGCGGGGTCCACGAGGGCCAGCCCGATGGCGACCATGGGGTCCCGACCTCCCGAGTCGACCGCGCTCAGGGCGTCGGCGAGCCGGTTCCTCGCCGGCTCGTCCACCCCCTGGATCCAAGCCAACGCCGCGGCCCCGACCAGCACCTGCGCTCGCTGCCTCGGGTGCTCGTCGCCCCTGCTGCCCGCCAGCCCCTCCGCCAGCGCGACAGCTTCCCCGGCGGTGCGGACGGGCGTGCCCGCCGTGACGCCGAGCATGACCTCGGTGGAGGCGACCGTGGCGACGACGTCCGCGCCGGTCGCGAGGGGCAGCGCCTCCTCCAGCAGCTGGACGGCGTCGCACGCCCGGCCGCCCTGGCGGGCGGCGACGGCCGCCGCGATCAGCCGACGCGCCCGGGCCTCGGTCTCCGCCGAGAGCGCCGCGGCGCGGCGCAGCGTGACGACGGCGTCGGGCCGTGCCCCCCGCTGCAGGGACCGCCGAGCCGCCGCCTCCAGCTCGGCGGCGATCGTCTCGTCCGGCGCGAAGGCGAGCGCCGCGCGGTGCCAGGCCGCGGCGCCCGGGTCCGGCGTCGCCGCCGCCAGCGCTGCGTGGGCCGCCGCGCGGTCGGACCAGGTTGCCGCTCCACGGACGGCCGAGCGGAGCAGCGGATGGCGGAAGCGCACGCGGTCCCCTACCAGGGTGACAGCGCCGGCCTCCTCGGCCGGTGCCAGGTCCTCGGGCGTCAGGTCGAGCAGGCGCCCGGCGGCGATGAGCTCGGGCAGCGTCTCGACGTCCGCGACCGCGGCGAGGAGCACGAACCGACGGCTGGCCTCGGGCAGGGCGTCGACCCCGGCGAGGAGGGCCCGCTCGAGGCGTGCGGTGGTCGGCAGCGGGCCCGCCGGGGCCGGACCGCCGTCCCGGGCGCTCACGGCGGCGGCGAACTCGCGCACGGCCAGAGGGTTCCCGGCGGCCTCCGCGAGGATCTGCCGCCGGTCGTGCTCGCCGAGCCGGTGCGGGAGACCGTCCAGCAACAGGGCGGCCTCCTCCTCGTCGAGGGGGCCCAGGTGCAGCCGCGCGATCTGGGTGGAGGGCAGCGGGGTGGGGTCGCCGGACCCGGCGCGAACCGTCGCCACCATCAGGATCGGGGCGTTGCTGAGCCGGCGGGCGACGAACTCCAGGGCCTCGGCGCTGGACCTGTCCAGCCACTGCAGGTCCTCCATCACCACGAGCAGCCGCTGCCGGTGCGCGACCTCCTCCAGCAGCCCCAGGACGGCGAGGTGGATGAGCAGTCGGTCCGCGGGTCCGTCGGACTCCCCGAAGGCGGAGCGCAGGGCGGCCCGCTGGCGCCCCGGCAGTGCCGCGGCGTCGTCGAGCACCGGGCGGAGCAGTTCGTGCAGGCCGGCGAACCCGGCCGTCGCCTCGCTCTGCACCCCGGTGCAGCGCAGCTCGCGGAAGCCGGCGTGGCGGGCCTGCGCCGACAACGCCGCCACGAGGGTGGTCTTGCCGATACCGGCCTCGCCCGAGACGACGGCGGCCCGACCTCCGGCGGCCACCGAGTCCAGCATCGCCGTCAGCACGGCCAGCTGCTCGGTCCGTCCGATCACGATCCGCTCACCCCCGTGCACTCCCGGGCCTGCACATGCGATCTACGCACGCCGTGCCGTGGGCCGGCAATGCCGGTCTCCGCCCTCCTCCGCTCACGCGGTGTGGACCGCCCAGGCCGCAGAGGGCTCCGCCCGTGCCATTCCCGCCGCGGCCCCGTCGCGGCCGCGGCCTCCTCCGCGACGGTAGGGCAGGCCGGAGCCGGTCGTCAGGGTGCTATCACCAGCTCCGTGATGAGGTCGCCGTCCAGGACGAAGCGGTAGCGGAGGTCGACGACGCCACCGGGGAAGTCGCCCTCCAGGTGCTTGGTGGCGACCCAGTGCCCGTCGTCGGCGCGCTCCGCCCCGACGAGGGTGGTCGTGTACGTGAACTCGGCCCCGGCCCTGGACAGGAAGCCGCGGATCTCCTCGGTCCCACGGTAGGTCGTGCCGTCGTCGACGACCACGGCGGTGGGCGTGAAGGCGCGCAGCGCGCTGTCCACGTCGCGGGCGTCGTGCGCGGCGAGGTAACCGCGGATCGCGGCCGGGAGCTGATCGGGTCGGGTGCTGTTCGGATTGGCCATGCACCGACGGTGCGGTCTCCCGGCGCGGGATGGTCAAGGCTCGAAGTCTCCCCCGGGGAGAGGGTGCACGCGCGCCAGCTGTACCGCCCGGGCAGGTTGGTCGGCAGGTCACGGTGGGTGGCTTCCGATCGCGGTGTGGGGTCGCGGCGTTCTCGTGCCACGCCCGCTCCAGCAGCGACTCGGCGCTGACCCCCCGCCCCGCGGATGAGGGTCTTGTTCCGGTGGCGGTCGGCGACGATCCGCCGGGCGATGTCGTCCCCGGAGATGACGTGCGGCGGCGGATCAGGCGCCTCGGCGAGGCTGCCGGGCCGCGACCACGCGGGCCGGCTCGCGGGCGGGCGGCACCTGATCAGCCGCCGCTGGCGTCGGGAGCTGGCGCGGGGCACTCGCCGCCGCGCTCGACGGTGAGCTCGAAGTGCCACATCTCGTTGGCGTACGTCTGGCAGAGGCCGTAGTCCGCCCCGTGCTGAGCCAGCCAGCTCATCGCGTCCGTCGGGCCGATGTCGACCGCCCGGCCCGAAACGTGCTCGGACTCATCCGGGCCCAGGACGTACGCCCGGGCCGCCTCCGGGCTGCCGTAACGGGCGACCGCCGCCTCGAAGAGCGACTGCTGGTGGGCAGCGCTGCGCCATCCGCTGGAGACGTGGAGGTCCACCCCGTCGGCGGCCGCGTCCCGGGCGGCGTCCTGGAGGGCCGTGCGCAGCTCGCTGTCCAGGCCGGTGATGGCCGGGACGTCGGCGAACGGGGAGAGCTCCTCACCCTCGGGGACCAGCCCGTCGGCGACGGTCGGGGCTCCCCCGCCCGGTGCCGGCGCGTCGGCGGACCCGTCCGGTGCGGCTGCCGAGCACCCGGTGGTCCATGCCACGAGCACGGGAACGCAGACCAGCGCGGCGCGCGGCCCGCACCGTCGCCGTCGCCGCGCAGGTCGCGACCGGGCCGCCAGGTGCACCCGGACGAGCGCGACGCCGAGCACCGTGCCGACCGCGTTGGCGGCGACGTCGACCACGTCGGGGATGCGTCCGGGCAGTGCGACCTGCGCCAGCTCGATGAGCGCCGACGCCGCAGCCCCGAGGGCCAGCGGCAGCAGCGGCCCCCGGCGCCGGAGGACCCATGCAGCGAGCGCACCCACCGGGACGAACAGCAGCATGTTCGCCAGCACCTCGACCGGGCGCCGGGGAACGGTGTCCAGCCAGGGCGCGAACAGTGCCTCGACGCCGGCCAGCACGGTCCGGCGGGCACCAGCGACGGCCTCGGCCGGACCGAGCGTGATGCCCGCGACGGCGAGCACCACGGCGGCGGCCACGAGCACCAGCAAGCCTGGATGGCGCCCCCTCGGTCGGCCCGGAACCGGGGCCCGGGGCGTCGCGCCCGCTTCGCCGGCAGGTGGACGGTGGTGGCTGGTCGTCATGGTCGAACTCCTCTCCGCCGGGCTGGCCGGCGCGGGCTCGGTGCGGTTGGACGGACCCCAGTGCAGTCGGCCGGTTGTTGCCACGACGTCTCCGATTCGGCATACGCCCGCGATATGGGCGCGGCAGCTGCCGCCGACGTGCCGATGCCTGCGAACGCGCGCGCAACCGGTCCCGGTCATCGAGCGTCGGCGGGAGACCGGTCCGCGCCCTGCCCTGGGCGCCACCCGGCACGTCACGGCCCGGTTCCTCGGCGGGGCGCTGCTGCCGGCGCCGGGCGGGGACCTCCGCGCCCGGGACCGGCAGCGCGGTGACCGCCCGGTGGGGGCTTGGCCAACGGGCGGGTCCCCGTCGTACCGCTCGGCATCGCGGTAGTCCGCTCGTTGCGTCACGGAAGTGGCGGTCCGCCCACCGGGGAGGAGCCGACCGGGGACCGCCGCCCGCGCGCCCGCGGACCGCGCCAGTGGCGCTGCAGGGCGAGCACGCGGACGACGAAGATCGCGGCGGCGACCCCCGCGCCCAGCGCCGGGCCGTCGGCGTCGAACGTCGAGGCGACGCCGACGACGAGCGCCCCGACCACCGCCGGCACCGCGTAGAGCTCGGAGTCCGCCCGGAACAGCGCCGGGGTCTCACGGGCGAGGACGTCGCGGAGCACGCCGCCGCCCACGGCGGTCGTGACCCCGAGCAGGGCGGCCGCCACGGGCGCGAGGCCGTGGTCGAGCGCCTTCTCGGTCCCCGCGACGCAGAAGAGCCCCAGGCCCGCCGCGTCGAAGACGAGCAGCGGCCTGCTCAGCCGCGCGAGCCAGGGGTGGGCGACGGAGGTGACCGCAGCCGCCGCCAGGGCCACGACCAGGTACTGCCACCTGCTGAACGCCGGAGGCGGCGTGTCGCCGAGCACGAGGTCCCGGACGATCCCACCGCCCAGCGCGGTGACCACCGCCAGGATCGCGATGCCCACGGCGTCGTAGTCGCGGCTGATCGCCATCAGGGCGCCGGAGACCGCGAAGGCGAAGACGCCGATCAGGTCGAGGATCTGCATGTCGTCACCGACCTCCTGGCGGGTCCCGGTTGGTCAGGCCCTGCGCAGCGAGCTGCGGGACCAGCAGTTCCTGCGGGCTCAGCTGCTCGCGGGCCTCCGGGGTGCGCGGCCTGCTCTGCTCGCCCGCGGCGCGCAGCTCTCGGCGGGCCCGGTCGCCCCAGGCAGCGGCCCCCAGGGCGTCGGCTGGTCCGCGGCGCTGCCGGTGCGCGCGGGACTTTCGGGCAGAGGTCGGATCCGGAAGCCCCCGGCTCGGATGCGGTGGGGGGCGCCGGCCGCACATCCGGTGGATCACTGCCCCTTCTCGTCCCGCCCGAGGGGGTGCCGCCGTCGGGCGGCCCGGATACTTGCGGCCGAGAGGAGGCGGTCGTCGCCGTCGCGATGCTGCCGTCGCTCCGCGGCCAGCTGGCGGACGGCGATGAGCGAGGCCGGCTCCCTGCTCTGCGATGTCGTGGTCGGGTCGTCCCGGTCCGAGGTCATGTCGGGAACGCTCGCCGCGCGCCGGGGCACGCACATCCGTCAGATGACCGGTCGTCGGCCTGCGTACCCGGCACGCGAGGGCCGCCCCAGCACAGCCTTCGCCGTGGCTGGTCCAGCTGCGCTCGTCACCGGCCACCACGTCGAGAGCCGGCGTCGGGATCGCCACGAGGCCACGCCGCAGCCGGCCCCAGCGGCCGACCGGGAACCGCACCGAGCCCGGTCACATGACGGATGCGGAGTCCGCCCGCCCGGGTCGAGCATCGTCTCCCTCACCTCGTCCGACGGACCTCTCCGGTCCGCGGACCCCGACGGATTCGAGGAGGCCCCGCCATGGGCACGATCCCCACGGGTGACCGGGACACGCAGGGGGGCGTTTCTCCTGGCCCGCGGCGGTCGGCGCATCGCGCACGACCGGCGGGGCCACGGCCGCTCGACCTGGTCCGGCGACGTCCGGCACAGCCTGCCGAGCGCCGAGGAGTGACCGCCGGACCCCGGTCGTCACGGGGCGATGACGAGTTCGGTGATGCGGTCGCCGTCCATCGTGAAACGGTAGCCGAGATCGACGACGCCACCCGGGAAGTCGCCCTCCAGGTGGTTGACCGCGATCCAGTGCGCGCTGTCGACGCGCTGCGCACCGACGAGCGCGGTGGTGTACGTGAACTCGGCTCCGGCCTTGGTCAGGAAGCCGCGGATCTCCGCGGTCCCGCGGTAGGTGATGCCTTCGTCGACCACCACGGCGGTGGGCGTGAAGGCGCGCAGCGCGGCATCCGCGTCGCGGGCGTCGTGCGCGGCGAGGTAGCCGCGGATCGGAGCCGGGAGCTGGTCGGGCTGGATGCTGGTCGGTGGGGTCATGTCCCGACGGTGCGGCTTCCCGGACCGGGAGGGTCAAGCGCTGGACTCTCCCCCGGGGAGAGGGTGCACAGTGCACGCGTGCTGGCGATCGGTGAGTTCTCCCGGCTGACCCACCTGAGCGTGCGCACCCTGCGCCGGTACCACGACGCAGGCCTGCTGGAGCCGGCGACGGTGGACCCCGCGAGCGGCTACCGGTACTACACCGCGGACCAGATCCCGACCGCACAGGTCATCCACCGCCTGCGCGAGCTCGACGTCCCCCTGACCGACGTCCAGCGGATCCTGCGCTCCCCCGATCCGCGCACCCGCGCCCGCTTGATCGCCGACCACCTGGAGCGACTCGAGTCCGAGCTCGACCGGACCCGGGCCGCGGTGGCGTCGCTGCGCCGGCTGCTGCGTCCGGCGCCGGCCCCGCTGCAGGTGGAGTTGCGCTCGGTCGCGGCCACGACGGTGGCCGCCGTGGAGGACGAGGTGGCGCACGACGAGGTCCTCGCCTGGTACGCCGGGGCCATGGCCGAGCTGGACGCAGCGGTCGAGGGGCCGACCGGTGCCCCGGGCACCCTGAGCGACAACTCCCTGTTCGAGAGCGGCCGCGGCCACGTGCTCGTGTACCTGCCGACCCCTCACCCCCCGCACCGGGGCCGGGTGCACCCGGTGACCCTGCCGGCCGTCGAGCTCGCCGTCACCACCCACGTCGGCCCGCACGACGACATCGACGTCACCTACGGCGAACTGGGCGCCTGGGTGGTGGCCAACGCTCTGGCGGTGGCCGGGCCGGTGCGGGAGAGCTACCTGGTCGGCCCGCGCGACACGGCCGACCCGTCCGCGTGGCAGACGGAGATCGGCTGGCCGGTCTTCCGCGTGGCGCAGCGCTGATAGTCGCTGCCCATCCCTGATCCACGTTCCACGAGAGGCCTGCCCCATGCCGGGCATCCGGACACCAGACCAGCGGCTCCGCGTCTTCGTGAGCTCGACCCTGGGCGAGCTGGCGGCCGAGCGCCGAGCCGTCTCCCGCGCCATCGCTGCGCTGCGGCTCACCTCCGTGATGTTTGAGGCGGGCGCGCACGTGCGCCCGCCCGGCGAGGTGTACCGGGCCTACCTGGCGCAGAGCGACGTCTTCCTCGGCATCTACTGGGAGCGGTACGGCCAGCTCGTCCCGGGCCTGGACGTCTCCGGTCTGGAGGAGGAGTTCGAGCTCTCCCGTGGGATGCCGCGGCTGCTGTACCTGAAGACACCCGCTCCCGACCGCGATCCGCGCCTGGCACAGCTGGTCCGCCGAATCCAGCAGGAGGCGACCTACCGTCCGTTCCGGACCCCCGCCGAACTGGGCCGGCTGGTCCGTGACGACCTCGCCCAGCTGCTGAGCGAGCGGTTCACCGCCGCGGCGACGTCACCGGCTGCTCCGGTGGCGCCGGCCACGCGGTCAGGAGGCGCCGTCCCCCGGTCCCTCCTGACCCCCGACCCCCTCCCGGTCAGCACGACGTCGCTCGTCGGCCGGCAGCAGGCCGTCGAGGAGGTCGCGGACCTGCTCTCCCGTCCCGGCCGACGGTGGGTCACCCTCACCGGCCCGGGCGGGATCGGTAAGACCCGCCTGGCGCTGGCCACCGCCGAGCAGCTGCGCGAACGGTTCGACGCCGGCACCGTCTTCGTCCCGCTCGCGGAGCTGACCGACCCCGCCGCCGTCGTGGGGCGCATCGGCTGGGCACTGGGCGCCGACCTCGCCGGTGCGACCTCGCCGGTACCCGCCCTGGCCGACCTCCTCGGAAGCGACCGGTGGCTGCTCGTCCTCGACAACCTGGAGCGCCTGGTCGCAGCCGGCCCGGAACTGGCCGAGCTGCTGACCCGGTGCCCCCGCCTCGCGGTGCTCGCGACCAGCCGGACCGTCCTGGGGGTGCAGGCCGAGCAGGCGTACCCGGTTCCCCCGCTGCCGGTCCCGGAGGCGGCGGACCTGCCGCACCTGGCGGAGAACCCGGCGGTCCGGCTGTTCCTGGAGCGCGCCCGGGCGGTACGCCCGGACTTCGAGCTGACCGCGGAAGGCGCCCCGGCCGTCGTGGAGATCTGCCGCCGTCTGGAGGGCCTGCCCCTGGCCATCGAACTGGCCGCCGCCCGCATGCGGCTGCTCGACCCGGTCACCGTGCTGAGCCGGCTCTCCCGTTCCCTCGACACGCTGGGTACGGGCACGGCCGATCTCCCGAAGCGGCAGCGCACTCTCCGCGCGGCGGTGGAGTGGAGCATCGGCATGCTCGACGACGCCGAGCGGTCACTGCTCGAGGTGCTGGCGGTCTTCGCCGACGGCTGGACCCTCGCGGCCGCTGCCCACGTCGCCGGCCTCGACGAGGACCGGGCGCTGGACCTGACCGAGAGCCTGGCCCGCCACAGTCTCATCCACGTCGCCGCGAGGCCGACGGGGCCGAGACCCCGGATGCTGCACCCCGTGCGCGCCTTCGTCGCCGAACGGCTGGCGGCGCGTCCCGACGTCGACGAGGTGCGTCGCCGCCACGCCGAGCACTACCGCGAGCTCGCCGAGAGCGCCGATCGGCCGCTGCGCGGCTTCCGCCAGCGGGCGTGCGCCGAGATCCTCGTCCGGGAGAGCGACAACATCGCGACCGCGGTGCGCTGGCACCTCGCCCACGATCCGGCACCGCTCCCCCGCCTGTTCCGGGTTCTGTGGCCGTTCCGGGTCCTCTGGCCGTTCCTGGGCCTCGGGGACATGATCATCGGTGAGGCGCGCTCCTGGCTGGCCGAGCTGCTGCCGACCGAGGACGCCCTGCCGGCAGTGCCGCGCGCGGAGCTGCTGAGCACGGCCCTGCTCTCCGCCCTGGAGGTCGGAGACACGACGGCCGTCCGGGCGACCAGCGAGCGGCTGGCCGCGCTGCTCGGCGAGGTCGAGGACCCGTACCTGTCCGCCGTGTCGCCCCTGCTCCTCTCCTGGGCCGCGACGCTCGTCCGCGACCTGGACGGCGCCCGGCGGGGGTTGCGCACTGCCCTCGACCGGCTGCGCGCTCTCGACGAGCCGATGTGGACAGGGTTGGCGCTCGTGACCGCCGGATCCGTGGAGGCCGCCCTCGGCGATGCCGACGACGCCCAGGAGCTCGTCGCCGAGGCGCACGACCTGGCGGGTCGCTTCGACACCCCGTGGCTGGCTGCCGTCTCGCGGGTGGTCCTGGCCGGGCTCGCGACGGGCCGGGGCCACCTCGAGGAGGCCCGCGCCCTTCTGTCCGACGCGCTCGACCTCAGCGTGTCCGGGCAGAGCACGCACTGCCTCTGCCTGGCGCTGGCGGGTGCTTCCGCGTTGTCCCTCGCCGACGGGGACGCCGAGCGGGCCGGGCTGCTCGCCGGTGCGACCGACGGCCTGCGCCGTCGCGCAGGGCTGCGGGTGTACGCGTCGATGCGCGGGGACGGCGACCTGGCGGACGCCGTGCGCGCGGCAGCCGGATCTGCGCGGTTCGACGAGCTGTTCGCCGCAGGCGGCCGACTGGCCCTGGCGGAGGTGCTGGACCTCGCCCGCGACTACCTGCGTCCGGGCAGGTGACGCTCAGCCAACCGGTCGGAGCCGTGCGCGCATGTAGCGCGCGTCGCCCCTCGGACACAGGACCACTGGTTCACGCCAGCGCCGAACGTATCGGGCGCGCACGTCATGGGCGCCCTGCCTCGTCGTGTGCGGTGGTCACCGTTCGTCAGGATGACCAGGCCGTCATCATCGCGCGGTACACGTGGCCTCACGTCCTCCGATCCGGGGTCCGCGGCGCCTCGACGGCTGAGCGGTGGGCCGCGCGTCCAACCGCAAGCCGACGACCAAGGTGTGCTCTGCGCTAACCCCGAGCGGCGCCAACGGCCTGGCCCGCGCTCGGCGGGAAGTCATCGCGAATCTGGACGCATCCGTGGGCGCACATGGCGTGTCGCCCTTCGGCATCCGGCCCACGTCACGGTGCCCCAGGACGGGCTGACCGATGACCGATCGTCGATGAACACCCGCGCGCGCACGAAGCGTGGCGGCCGGGTGCGGCGACCATGAGGGCGTCCTCATCGTGCCCGCACCCGTCAGCCGAGCAGGCGGAGGACGAGCTCCGGTCGCCGGTTGGCCTGCGCCAGCATCGCCGCCCCGGCCTGGGCGAGGATCTGGCTACGGCTGAGCGAGATCGTCTCCACGGCCATGTCCGCATCCCGGATGCGTGACTCCGCGGCCGCGGCGCTCTCACCCGCCACGCTCAGCGCTCGGACGGTGTGCTCGAGCCGGTTCTCGTAGGCCCCGA
Source organism: Blastococcus sp. SYSU DS0616 (assembly GCF_054051015.1). Lineage (NCBI taxonomy): Bacteria > Bacillati > Actinomycetota > Actinomycetes > Geodermatophilales > Geodermatophilaceae > Blastococcus > Blastococcus sp. SYSU DS0616. The sequence goes on along the minus strand of NZ_JBJHAJ010000006.1, from coordinate 128,200 downwards.
GCTCGGCGCGGATCTCGGAGACCCGCCCGATGGCGCCGTCGACGGCTCGGATGACGGCGGCCATCCCGCCGTACACGTAGTACCGGGGGCTGAGCTCCTCCGCGTCGCCGACGGTCGAGCCGGGGCCGGGCGTGGCACCGGTGCTCGTCAGCCCCGTCGGTGTGGCGGTGAAGGCCCCGAAGTCCGGTCCGAGGGCCGCCTGCGCCGCGGCGTTGAGGGCGTCGAGGTACTCCTGCGCCGTCTCCGCACCGGTGTAGTCGACCGAGGAGAGCGAGAACGCCTGCCCGTCGTACCTCACCACGCCGGTCAGCGCGCGGAAGCTGGCCTGGTACTCCCCGGTGGCGTACTCGCCACCGACCAGCGTGAGCCTGCCGGCCGCCGGCGTCCCCTCCTCGTCCGAGACGGCCGGGGTGCCGGTCGACTGGACGCCGACCCAACCGTTCCCCCACTCGCCGGTCTCCGGATGCTGGTAGCGGGTGACGTGGGCCGTCGACAGACCCAGGTCGGTGGCGTCCATCCCTTGGCCCGGGGCCCCGAAGGTGATCCGCAGGGTGTCGCCCGGGGATGCGCCGACCTGCAGAAGGTGGTCGTAGTCGCCGTCGAGCAGCACCGTGCCGTTGAACGCGGTGGTGCGCGCGATGCGGTCGATGCCGGCCTTCAGCTGTTCGAACTCCGCCCCGATCGCCCGCGTCGGGAGCTCGCCCATGACTGCCGTGCTGGCCCCCTGCACCGCCAGGTCGCGCATGCGCTGCAACATCGCCGAGACCTCGGTCAGGGCGCCTTCTGCCGTCCGCACCACGCTGATGCCGTCCTGCGCGTTGCGCACCGCGTGCGCCGTACCGCGGGACTGTGCGCGCAGCCCCTCTGAGATGCCCAAGCCGGCCGCGTCGTCCGCGGCGCTGGTGATGCGCAGTCCGGAGGACAGCCGGCGGAGGCTCGTCGTCACGCCGTCGTCGGCCTGCCGGAGCAACCGGGATGCGTTGAGCGCGGCCACGTTCGTGGAGATCCGCATGGCTGCCCACCCCCTCCCGACGCGTCCCTCCGCGACGACGACGGAGCGGACGCAGTGATCATCGGCGGGGCGCGCGGGGTGTTGATCCGAACCAACGTTCCATCGCGACCACCGACGGGCCCGTAGTGCTCTCGTGCCCGGGTCCGGCTACGCCGCCGCGCGGGCACGCTCGACCGCGGCCCGGCGTCGTCGGGCACGAGGTCAGCGTTGACGTCCCGCGCCCCGTGCCGTGCGCCGGTGCTGGGCAGACGGACGTCGCCGCGACCCCGACGTCCGCCTGCACGGCGACCAGGACGGGGTGCCGCGCCCCGCAGGCACACGGCGATCTGCCGAACGGCACTGTGGCCAGCGCATTCTCCCCTCGCGCACGACGCAGCAACTGGTTGACGGCCCCGGGGCACCCTGCCAAGTTCGGCGCCACTCGCCGGGTCGTACCGGCGGCCGAGCTCCTCGACTCGCTAGAGGAGAAGATGAAACGTCTCGCGTGTGCAGCGGTCACCGCCGGTCTGGCGACCACGACGCTGATGATCAGTCCCGCCGCTGCCGCTCCGCCGGGCACGGCGCCGGTTCCGGTGGCGCGGCACCTGGACAACCCCCGACAGCTGGACATGACGGAGAACGGGATCCTCGTCATCGCGGAGTCCGGAACCGGCGGCGACGACTGTGCCGTCGTGGACGGGGACGAGGTGTGCGTCGGCACCACCGGGGCGGTCAGCATCGTGCGGCACCCGGGCAAGGCCGTCGGGGTCACCGCGGAGCGTGTGGTGACCGGGCTGCTGTCCGAGGCCGGTCCGTCCGGTATCGCCGCGACCGGTAACGACGCAGCGAGCGCGCGCTCCCTCGGTCAGATCTACATCGCAAAGGACGTCGATGTCCCGGACGGCATCACCGGGCTGCCGGAGGAGCAGGAGGGCAAGCTGCTGCGCGCGACGGCGGGCCGGCCGGCCTCGGTCGTCGCCGACATCCGTGCCTTCGAGGCGGCGCACGACCCGGACGGCCAGGGGGTCGAGTCGAACCCGTACGCGGTGCTCGACATCGGCGACCGGGTGCTGGTGGCCGACGCCGCCGGCAACGACATCCTCGCCGTGGACAGGCGCGGCAGGATCAGCGTGTTCGCCGTCCTGCCCACCATCACCGGTGGCGCCTGTGACACCCGGCCCAACCAGGACGGCAGCTTCTCCTGCGACCCGGTTCCGACATCGCTCACCTTCAGCCGGGACGGGGACATCATCGTGGGGGGCCTCGGGTCGCTGGTTTCGGAGGCCGGCCGGGTCTGGGAGCTGGACCGGCGGACCGGGTCGATCCAGCAGACCTGGACCGGCTTCACGGGCGTCACCGGTGCCGCACAGGACCCGGCAGGCAACCTGTACGTCAGCGAGCTGCGCGGCGGCGATGCCGGGACCGGCCAGGTGGTCCTGGTGCCGAGGACCGGCGCACGGGCCACGCTGCCCGCGCCGTCGCCGGCGGGCGTGGTCGCCGACCGGCTCGGGAACGTGTTCGTGGCGGTGAACTCGCTCTCCCCCGGCACGGGAACCGGTGCCCCGGACAGCGACGGGCAGGTCTGGCGGCTGACCAAGCGGTCGTTCTAGCGAACCCGGCCGAAGACGTCGATCCAGGCGTGTGACGGCACGGATCGACTGATCCTGTTCGGCGAGGACCTCCGGACGTGGACCGGAACCGGCGACGGCATCCACCCACGACCGGAGGTCCTCGTGTCCCACGCCACCGACCGAGACGCGGCTGGGCGCTCGTCGACGTCGTCGGCCCGGACCGGCACGGCCACCTGCTGGCGGCCCTCGAGTCTCGTCGATCGGCCCCCCTCGTCCGCAGGCCGGCACGCCAGCCCACGAGCGAGCCCGGCGGTTGCGCCGGCGACCGCCCTCTCCCCCCGGCCCGGTCCGGCTGCGATGCTGGTGCCGACGGCCCGGCCGGTGTACCTGTCGCCCCGACGGGTAAGCGCGCCGGACGAGGGTGGCGCATGAGGACGGCGGCCGCCCGCCGCACCTCACGAGTGGACCTGATGAACGGCAACGCCACACACCGATTCAGCAACACCGCGATCCTCACCGTGCAGACGGTGGACGCGACCCAGATCGTCACGTCGGCCGAGTTCGACGAACGGCTGGGGGACACCTACCAGCGCGTCGGGCTGCGCCCCGGGCTGCTGCAGCGGCTCGCGGGCATCGAGGAGCGCCGCTGGTGGGCCGACGGGGTGTCGTTCGTCGACGGCGCCGCCACCGCGGGCGCCAAGGCGATCAGCGAGAGCGGGGTCGACCCGGCGCACATCGGCTTGATGGTCAACACGTCGGTCAGCCGCAAGCACCTCGAACCGTCGACGGCCGTCGCCGTGCACGACGCCCTCGGTCTGCCGAGCTCCTGCCAGAACTTCGACGTCACCAACGCCTGCCTGGGCTTCATCAACGGCATGGAGCTGGCCGCGGCGATGATCGACGTCGGGATGGTCGAGTACGCGCTCGTCGTCAACGGCGAGGACGCACGACCCGTGCAGGAGCGCACCATCGATCTGCTCAACCGGCCGGACACCGTGGCCAAGGACGTGATGGGCCACTTCGCGACCCTCACCCTCGGCTCCGGCGCCGTGGCCATGGTGCTCGGCCGGGCCGACCGGCACCCCGAGGGCCACCGGCTCGTCGGCTCGGTGAGCCGGGCCGGGACCGAGCACCACCAGCTGTGCACCGGCGACAACGACGGCATGCAGACCGACCTCAAGGGCCTCCTCGCCGCCGGCCTCGAACTCTCCGGTGAACTGTGGGCGGACGCGGCGGACGAGTTCGACTGGGCCCGGGGCATGGACCGCTACGTCATCCACCAGGTCTCCAAGGTGCACACCGGGGCCCTGTGCGACCGGTTCGGCATCGACCGGGCACGCGTGCCCACGACCTTCCCCACCCGCGGCAACCTGGGCCCCGCGTCGGTGCCGTTCACGCTGGCGGGGCAGTCCGACACCCTGGCCGACGGCGACCGCGTGCTGCTGATGGGGATCGGCTCGGGCCTGAACGCCTGCTGCCTGGAGATCGCCTGGTGACAGCCGGTGCGACGGTCCAGCTGCCGGGCCTGGACCCGTCCTGGTCGCGGTGGGTCGCCGTTCCCGGTGCGGACGGCGAGAAGCACCTGTGGCACGTGCTCGACAACGGTGTGCCCGACCCGGTCGGCACCCTGCTCTGCGTGCACGGCAACCCCACCTGGTCCTACCTCTGGCGCCGGATGGTCGCCGCCGCTCCGCCGGGGTGGCGAGTCGTGGCCCCCGACCAGCTGGGCATGGGCTGGTCCGAGCGGCCGGCCGCGCCGCGGACCCTGACCCAGCGGGTGGCCGATCTCGGGGACCTCACCGCCGCGCTGGGCGTCACCGGCCCGGTCGTCACGGTGGCCCACGACTGGGGCGGCATCATCTCCCTCGGCTGGGCGCTCGAGCACCGGCAGGACGTGCGCGGCGTGGTCCTCACCAACACCGCCGTCGCCATGCCGGAGGGCGACCTGGGGCCCGCGCTGATCCGGCTGGCGCACGCGCCGGGCCTGCGCGCCGCCGTCACCGTCGGCAGCTCGGTGTTCGTCCGCGGGGCGACGGCGCTGTCGTGGCCGCCGCTGCCCCGGGAGATCCGCCGGGCCTACGCGCAGCCCTACCCGACGGCCGCGCGGCGCCGGGCCGTGGGCGAGTTCGTCGCCGACATCCCCTTCCGCACGGGACACCCCTCCCGTGCGGCGCAGGAGGCGATCGCCGAGGGCATCCGGACCCTCGACGTCCCCGCGCTCCTCCTGTGGGGTCCTCGTGACCCGGTCTTCGGCGAGAAGTACCTGGCCGACCTGCGCGAGCGCCTGCCCCGGGCGGCGGTGCACCGCTACGAGGGCGCCTCCCACCTCCTCCCCGAGGACGCGCCCCAGTACGCCCAGGCGGTGGCCACCTGGGTGACCGACACCTTCGCCGCACCGGACACCGCGGCCGTGGGCAGCCGCGGCACGGCGGTGGAGCCGGCCCGGCCCTGGGCGGCCCTGGCCGCCCGCGCCGAGGACGACTCCCCGGCCGTCGTGGAGACCGGCGGGGACTCGGTCACCTGGGCGGAGCTGGCCCGCCGGGTCGCCGACCTCGCCGCCGGCCTGGCGGCGGCCGGTGTCCGTCCAGGAGATCGGGTGGCGCTCCTGCTGGAACCGTCGGCGGACCTGACGGCAGCGGTCTACGCCACCTGGCGCGCGGGCGCCGTCATCGTGGTCGCCGACAAGGGACTCGGCTTCCGGGGCATGCGCCGCGCGCTCCGGGGAGCGGCGCCGGACCACGTCCTGGGCGGCCCCGCCGGCCTGGCGGCCGCCAGGGCGATGGGGCTGGCCGGGACGCGCATCGTCGCGGGGCGGACGACGGCCCGGCTGCGCCGGGCCCTCGGCGCCGAGCGCGACCTGGCCTCGCTGGAGGCCCTCGGCCGGTCGTCGGCCGCGCCCGAGGAGGTCCCGGCGGACTCGGACTGCGCAGTCGTCTTCACCTCCGGGGCCACCGGCCCCGCCAAGGGCGTGGTCTACACGCAGCGCCAGGTCGGCGCCCAGCTGGAGCTGGTCAGGACCGCCTACCGCCTCACGCCGGGCGACTCGCTGGTGGCCGCGTTCGCTCCCTTCTCGATCCTCGGACCGGGGCTCGGGATCGCGTCGTCCGTGCCCGACATCGACGTCACGGAGCCCGGCACGCTGACCGCCGCGAAGCTGGCCGACGCGGCGGCCGCCGTGGACGCCACGGTGGTCTTCGCCGCACCGGCCGCCCTGCGCCGCGTCGCCGCCACCACCGAACAGCTCACCGCGGAGCAGCGCTCGGCGCTGAGCCGGGTCCGACTGCTCATGTCGGCCGGCGCGCCCGTGCCCACCCCGCTCCTGCACTCCCTCCGGGAGACGTTCCCGCGGGCCGAGGCGCACACGCCGTACGGCATGACCGAGGCGCTCCCGGTCACCGACGTCTCCCTGGACGACGTCGAGGCCGCCGGGCCGGGGAACGGCGTCTGCGTCGGCCGCCCGGTGCCCGGTGTCGAGATCCGCGTCAGCCCGCTCTCCCCGCTGGGCGCGGCCGACGGCCCGCTCACCGAGGCGCCCCACGTTCCCGGCGAGGTCTGCGTGCGCGCCCCCCACGTGAAGGACCGCTACGACGCGCTGTGGGCCACCGAGCGATCCGCCGCCCGCGATCCGGGATGGCACCGCACCGGGGACGTCGGGCACCTGGACGGCGCGGGACGGCTCTGGATCGAGGGCCGGCTGGCCCACGTGATCAGCACCGCGGAGGGGCCGCTGACCCCGGTCGGCCCGGAGCAGCGGATCGAGCGGCTGGACGCCGTCTCCGCCGCGGCGGTCGTCGGCGTCGGACCGGCAGGCGCGCAGGTGGCCGTCGCCGTCGTCGTGCCCAGCGCCGGCCCCGGGCGACGGCGCTCCCGCCTCCGGGTGGGAGCCGGTGCCGGGCGGCTGACCGTGGCACCGGTCGAGCTCGCCGACCGGGTCCGGGACGCGGCCGGGACGGACCTCGCCGCCGTGCTCGAGACGAAGGCGCTGCCGGTCGACATCCGGCACCAGTCGAAGGTCGACCGGGCGGCACTGGCGCGCCGGGCGACCCGGGTCCTCTCCGGCTCGCCGGTGCGATGGGCGACCCGGAGCGGCGGGACCTCGTGAAGGTGCTGGTCACCGGCGCGAGCGGGATGCTCGGCCGGGTCACGGCCCAGCGCCTGATCGCGCGGGGCGACGAGGTGACGGTCTTCCAGCGCCGTCCCTCGGGCCTGCCCTGCGCCGAGGTGCTCGGGGACATCGCCGACCCCTCCGTGGTGGCACGGGCGGCCGCGGGGCAGGACGCCGTCGTCCACCTCGCCGCGAAGGTGGACGTGACCGGGACGTGGGAGGAGTACGCCCGGGCCAACGTCGAGGGCACGCGGAACGTCGTCGCCTCCTGCTCCGCCGCGGGCGTCCAGCGGCTGGTGCACGTCTCCTCCCCCTCGGTCTCGCACGCCGGGGCACCCCTGTTCGGGGCCGGGGCAGGGCCGGCCGACCCGGCCCGGGCGCGTGGCGCCTACTCGAGGTCCAAGGCGCTGGCCGAGCAGGTTGCGCTCGGCGCGGACTCGGCTGCCCTCGCGGTGCTGGTCCTCCGCCCGCACCTCGTGTGGGGCCCGGGCGACGAGCAGCTCGTGGCGCGGATCGTCGCCCGGGCCGGCAGCGGCCGCCTCCCGCTCATCGGTTCCGGCGCGGCCTTGATCGACACCACGTACGTCGACAACGCCGCTGCCGCCCTCGTGGCAGGGGTCGACGCGTGCGGGCCCGTCCACGGGGAGGCGCTGGTGGTCTCCAACGGTGAGCCCCGCACGGTGGCCGAGATCCTGCGACGGCTGTGCTCGGCGGCCGGCGTGCCCGGACCCCGGGGTCGGGTGCCGGCGCACGCCGCCTGGCTGGCCGGCGCCGTGGTGGAGAGGACCTGGTCAGCGCTCGGCCGCCGGTCGACCCCTCCCCTGACCCGGTTCCTCACCGAGCAGCTGACGACGGCGCACTGGTTCGACCAGCGGCGGACCCGGACCGCGCTCGGCTGGCGGCCGGAGGTCGGCCTCGACGAGGGCTTCGCCCGGCTGGCCGCCTGGTACGGCGATCGGCACACGGCTCCGGACGACGCGGTCCTCCCCGCCTGACGCCGGACGCTCCGGCCGTCAACCGTCCGGGGAACGCGCCTCCTCCTGGGCCGGGGTCCGCCGTCCGAACCACAGGATGCCCGTCCCCAGCGACAGGACCAGCAGGACCGACATGGCGATCAGCAGCGGCACCGGCCCGAACTGGGCGATCAGCGGGAGCGACGCCGCGGTGACCAGTCCGCCGCCGAAGAAGGGCTCGAAGGCCAGCTGCTTGTAACCGAAGGCCTCCATCGCCGGGGTGGCGGCGTTGGGGTCGGCGACCCGGATCAGGATCAGGCCGGTGGCCGTGACGCCGAGGGACTGCCCCAGGTCGCCGATACCGCGCTCGAACCAGAAGCGCGGGATCATCCGGCGCGCCAGGAAGACGAAGGCGCCCACGTTCCACGAGAGGCCGGCGACGGCGAGGAGGAGGAACGTCACCCAGTTGTCCGCGATCGCCTGGATGGACAGCGTGGCGAGGGCGCTGATGATCAGCAGGTCGAGGGCGATCCCCTGGATGCGCAGCATCATCCGCCGGTCGACGATGCCGGTCCGGTCGAACCGGTCGACGAACTTCTGCACCAGCACCCCGCCGATCATCGCCAGCGGGAACAGCGGCACGAACTCGAAGAGCTCGACGGTGTCGGCCCACAGCGCCGCCTCGAGGGCCTGGAGCGCCTCGAGCAGGCCGAGGCCGATGAGGATCGCCACGGCGACGATCGCGAAGTGGATGGCCAGCGGCTCGACCGAGGCGGTGCGCACCGTCATCAGCGCGGCGGGCGGCTGCTCCTCCCGCTCGTAGAGCCCGCGCTGCTCGGCCAGCGACGTCTTCGCGTCGTCCTCCAGCACCTGGGCGCGGCCGGTGTGCACCCCCCAGTTGATCAGCGCGATGCCGACGACGACGCCGGAGACGACGCCCACCGTGGCCAGGCCCAGCGCCAGGTCCTGCGCCTCCGGGAAGCCCAGGTCGGCGAAGGTGGTGCCCAGGCCTGCGGCCGTGCCGTGGCCGCCCTCGAACCCCACCTCGATGAGCGCGCCGACCATGGGGTCCTGGCCGAGGAACGGCACGAGCAGCAGGACGGCCAGCAGCAACCCGATCACGTACTGGCCCGACGCCATGGTGACGCCGAGGGCCAGCTGCGGCCCGGCGAGCTCGGCGGCCTCCTTCACCTTGGGGATCCGCTCGCCGAGGAACAGGGTCGCGAAGACGACCGAGATCAGCAGGCCCGGCAGCGACGCCCAGACCTCGAGGAACTCGGCCGGCCACAGTCCGCCGCTCAGCGGCGCGTCCTCCCCGCCGATCGCCTCGGCCACCGAGCCGACCACCTCGGGGCCGATGAGCAGGGCGAGGAACCCGCCGATGATCGAGCTGGGGAGGAAGAGCTTCTGGGCGATGCGTGACCGGATCCGGACGAGTTTGGCGACCAGGAGCAGGACGCCCAGCACCAGCAGGCTGAGTCCGATGACGTCAGGGGACACGCTGCCTCCGTCAGGTCAGGCCGTCCCGGGGACCGGTCGCGCCGGCCGGTCCCCGCCGGGTGCCGTCCACCATGGCGGCTCCGGTATCCGGCGACAACCGGTTCCGGCGCACCGGCTGCGGCCTGTGCCCGGGCGTCGTCGAGGATCAGGTCGACGTCGATCGCCGCGGCGGCGGCCGTCCGCTGGGCCGCCGCGGCCACGACCGGCGCCGTGACGTGGGCAGTCGGTCACGAGGCGGTTCGGCCACCGCGCGACCCATGCCCTCAGGGTGGTGGGACGTCTCCCTGTTCGCGGGCCGCAGGCAGCTCCGCCGCGACGCGGAGACCGCCGGCCGGGCGCGCGACGATGGTCAGCGTTCCGCCGTGCGCGCGCACGATGCCCTGGACGATCGCCAGGCCGAGACCCACGCCCGCGTGGTCGGAGCGGATGCGCTCGGTGCCGCGCCGGAACGGCTCGGAGAGCGTCGAGACCAGCTCCGGATCGATCTCCTCGCCGGTGTTCTCCACGGTGAGCACCGCCGTCCCGGAGCGGGCGCCGGTGGTGATCCGCACCGTGCCCCGCTCGGGGAGGTTGTGGACCACGGCGTTGTGCAGGAGGTTCGTCGCCATCTGCAGCAGGAGCGACGGTGATCCGACCGTGGGGGCGGCATCCGCGGAGGTCTCGATCGTGACGCCGTGCTTGTCCGCGAGCGGCAGGAGCGTCTCGGTGGCTTCCTCGGCCACGAGCGAGAGGTCGACGCGTTCCCGGGGGAAGGATCCCCCCTCGGTGCGGCTGAGCAGCAGGAGTGCGTCCGTGAGGTCGATCGCCCGGGCGTTGACGTCGTGGAGGCGGTCGACGAGCTCGGCCGGGTCGCGGTCCGGGTCCTTGCGGGCGACCTCCAGCAGGGTCTGCGTGATGGCCAGCGGGGTGCGCAGCTCGTGAGAGGCGTTGGCCGCGAACCTCTGCTGTTCGGCGACGTGCGCCTCGAGCCGCGCGAGCATCCCGTCGAAGGCGTCGGCGAGCTCCCGGAACTCGTCCTGACGGCCCGGCAGCCGGATGCGGTGGGAAAGCGACCCGGTCGCCGCCATGCGGGTGGCCTCCGTGATGCGGCGCAGCGGGGCGAGCATCCGGCCGGCGAGGAACCACCCTCCCGCGAGACCCAGCACGAGCAGGAACGCCAGCGCAGCGGCCGCGCGCGGGACGAAAGCGCGCACGAGGTCCGACCGGTTCGGGACGAAGAGCCCCGGTTGGCGTCCCGGCCGGCCGGAGGTGACGAGCACGCCGTCGGGCACGTAGCGCAGCAGGAACACCCACACGACCGCCAGGAGCAGCGCCCCCGCGAGCACGAGGAAGCCGGCATAGCTGAGAGTGAGCTTGAGGCGGGCACTCGGACCGGGGGCCCTAGCCATGGTCCCCTCCCCCGGGTGCCGTGCCCGGTGCTGTGTCGATCCGGTACCCGACGCCCGGAACGGTGGCGATGAGCCACGGTTCGCCGAGGCGCTTGCGCAACGCCGAGACGGTGATCCGGACAGCGTTGGTGAAGGGGTCCGCGTTCTCGTCCCACGCGCGCTCCAGCAGCTCCTCGGCGCTGACGACGCCCCCTTCGGCGGCGACGAGGACCTCGAGCACGGCGAACTGCTTCCTGGTCAGCGCGACGTACCGGCCGTCCCGGTAGACCTCGCGCCGGAACGGGTCCAGCCGCAGACCCGCGATCTCCCGCACGGGCGGCCGGTTGTGCGCTCGCCGGCGGTCGAGCGCTCGGAGCCGCAGGACCAGCTCCTTGAGCTGGAACGGCTTGGTGAGGTAGTCGTCGGCGCCGAGCTCGAACCCGGACGCCTTGTCGTCGAGCCGGTCGGCAGCGGTGAGCATCAGGATCGGCATGCCGCTGCCCGACGCGACGATGTGCGCGGCGATCTCGTCACCGGACGGCCCGGGGATGTCGCGGTCGAGGACCGCGATGTCGTAGGCGTTCACGCCCAGCAGTTCGAGCGCGGTCTCGCCGTCCCCGGCGACGTCGGACGCGATCGCTTCCAGACGCAGCCCATCGCGGATGGCTCCTGCCAGCAACGGTTCGTCCTCGACGATCAGCACGCGCACGCTGCCGAGGCTAGAGAACGAGCACGTATCGCCGGCATATCGAGAAACGCGTACGTGGTGGCAACGGAACCCTGCCTTGACTGCAGGCATGTCCCACAGCGACCACGCACGAACGAGAGCCGGCCGGGCCCGATCGACCATCGCAGTCGTCCTGGTACTGCCCATCGCCGCGATCGTCGGAGGGATCCTCGGGTACCAGGGGGTGGCAGCCCCGTCCTCGTCGGCAGCACCCGTCGTCCGGACGGACGGGGAGGAGCGAGCAGTCCCCGACGACGACGTCCGGAGCGGTTCGCCGTCCCCCGACCTGCGTCACAACCCGGATGCGCCCGACCGTCCCCGGCCGCTCGGCGTGACGGTCGACGACGGCGTCGTGCCCGACGGTGTGACGGTCTTCGACGGCGAGTTCCCGGCCGTGGCCAACCTCGATGCCGATCTCCTCGGCGCCCTCCGCAGGGCAGCGGCGGCTGCCGCGGGTGACGGGGTCGGGTTCACCGTCACCAGCGGCTGGCGTTCCCCTGCGTACCAGGAGCAGCTGCTCCGCGAGGCCGTCACCGAGTACGGCTCGGAGGAGGAGGCTGCCCGATGGGTGGCCACGGCGGAGACCTCCGCCCACGTGTCCGGGGACGCGGTCGACGTCGGCCCCTCCGAGGCACGGGCGTGGCTGGCCGAGCACGGGGCGCGGTACGGGCTGTGCCAGACCTACCGCAACGAGCCCTGGCACTACGAGCTGCGCCCCCGGGCCGTCGACGACGGCTGCCCCAGGCCGTACGCCGACCCCACCCACGATCCGCGGATGCAGCAGTGACCGGGGCTCCGCCCGGCTCGGTGACGAGCGCCGACGTCGAGCCGCGGTCGCCGCGCCGGCGGGAAGTCGTCCCTGCCGCTGGTGCTGTCGGCAGCTGCGCCCAACTGCGTTGTTGCGGCCGCTCGCGCGCGAGAGGATGGCCGGGTGAACACGCGGTCCACCTCATCCCGAGCCCTTGCCGCCCTGGTCGGCGGGGCGGCAACCGCCCTGTACTACGCCACGCCGGACTTCATCCCCTCGCGCACGACCCGCGGCTGGGCGAAGGCCGGGCTCACGGCCGTCGCCTTCGCGGCGTCGGTCCCCGACCTGCGGGCGACGCGGCGCACCGCCCCCGCTGGGCAGGAGCCCGACGGCGCGGTCGCCCCGGCGCAGGCACTCCGTTCGCTGCCCGCCCGCAGCAAGGCCGTCATCGCCGGGTCCGTGGCGGCCGCACTCGCCGCGGGGGTCGGCGCGCAGCTGACCGCGGAGCGGTGGATCTTCCGCCGCGGCGAGGCACGGGCGGCGGCCGGGAAGCGACTGCCGCACACCGGCCCGGCCGTGGTGTACGGGGCGCTGTCGAGCGTGCTCTGGTTGTTCCCGTCGCCACCGGACACGCCCTGACGGACGAGCCGTAGTCGACGGGACGACCCCGCGAGCGACGCGCTGCCGGCCCGGGATCCACCCTCACGTGGAACGGACGTACGGCGCCACCGCTCCGGCCGGTCGCAGGGCCTGCGCGCGGTCGGCGAGCAGCTGACGGACCTCCTCGACGGTCCCCGCCTCGAGGCACTCCTTCGCCAGCTCGTCGCACGCGCGCAGGGCCAGTGCCCGCACCGCCGCCTTCACGCGCGGCACGGCGGCGCCCGCGACGCTGAGTTCCGTCACACCCAGGCCGAGCAGCAGGGGGACGGCCAGCGGATCAGCTGCCATCTCGCCGCACACAGCGACGGGAGCCCGACCGGCCGCCCGGCTGCCCACCTCGCCGATGAGGCGCAGAACGGCCGGGTGGAGCGGATCGGCCAGCGGCGCCACGGCCGGGTTCCCGCGTTCGACGGCGAGCGCGTACTGCGTGAGGTCGTTCGTCCCGATGCTGACGAAGTCCAGGTACGGCAGGAACGCCTCGACGGTCAGCGCCGCCGCCGGCACCTCCACCATGATCCCGATCCGCAGGGAGCTCGGCAGCCCCTCCGGGCCGGCCGCCCGGTCGAGCAGCTGCCGTGCCGCTATCAGCTCGTCGACGGCCGTCACCATGGGGAACAGGACGTTGACCGGCGCATGGCGCGCGACCTCGCAGATCGCGGTCAACTGCTCGACGAACAGCTCCGGCCGCGCGAGCGAGAGGCGCAGGCCCCGCAGGCCGAGATAGGGGTTCGCCTCGGAGGGCTGCCGGAGGTAGCGCAGCGGCTTGTCGCCGCCGACGTCGAGGGTCCGGATCGTGATGGGATGGCCGTCGAACGCCTCCGCCATCGCGCGGTACTCCCGCTCCTGCTCCGCCACGGACGGCGGGCGGTCCCGATCGACGAAGACCAGCTCGGTCCGGACCAGGCCGGCGCCGTCGGCTCCGGTCGCCGCCGCGGCACGGGCGTCGGCGACGGACGCGAGGTTGGCCGCCACCTCCACCCGGACCCCGTCCGCGGTGATCGCCGGACGGGTCGCCTCGGCCGCCGAACGCTCCGCCTGCTCGGCGAGATGGGCCGCCTCGCGCCGGTACTCCTCGAGGGCCTCGGGGGCCGGATCCACGACCACCCGCCCGGCCGCACCGTCGACGACGACCACCGTGCCCTCGGCCACGTCGAGGACCGCCCGCCCGGCGGCGACGACCGCGGGGATGCCCAACGAGCGCAGCAGGATGCTCGCGTGCGAGGTGGCGCTCCCACCGGCGAGGACGACGCCGCGCACGGTGCGCGGGTCGAGCGCCGCCGCCTGCGCCGGGGTCAGGTCCCGGTCGAGCAGGACGCCGTCCACCGCGACCGGCACCGCCGCGGTGGCACCGCCCAGCGTGCGCAGCACCTGCTCCCCCACCGCCCGGACGTCCGCTGCGCGACCACGCAGGTAGGGGTCGGGCAGCGCGAGCCAGCTTCGCTCCACCGTCTCGACCGCCGCCTCCCAGGCGGCCGGCGCGGAGGTGCCGGCGTCGATCCGCGACCGCGCCTCCCCCAGCAGCTCCGCGTCGTCGAGCAGCAGCAGGTGGGCCTCGAAGATCCCGGCCGCCGCCGCTCCGGCGCCCTGCAGCGCGCCGTCGCGGAGCCGCTCGACCTCCCGGCGGACGTCGGCCACGGCCTCGGTCAGCCGTCGCCACTCGGCGGCGGGGGGACCGGCTGGTCGGTCGGTGGGCGGCGGCGACCACGTGGGCAGCCGGCGGGCGGGGCCGATCCCGATCCCCGGGCCCGCGGGCAACGGTGTTCCCGGCGCGGGCGGCGCGTCACCGGACGGGGCGGCCTCGCCTGCGTCGTCCACCTCGTCGAAGCGGCGTGCGGCCAGCGCCAGCAGGCGGTCCACCGCGGCGCGCGCCTGCCGTCCGGTCGCCGCCACCTCGACGACGTGCCCCTGGAGCGCACCCAGCGTCGCCACGCGGCTGAGGCTGGCCGCCGGGACCACCGCTCCGCCCGCCGTGAGGTTGCGCAGCGTCACCGCGGCGTCCAGCCGGCGCACCTCCGCGACCAGCCGGGCCGCGGGCCGGGCGTGGAGCCCGTGAAGGTTCTCGACGGTGAAGGTGGCGGTGACACCGGTCCCGTCCTCCCCGCAGGCCGGGCCTCCGGGTTCGTCGTCGGCACCCAGGTGCCCGGTCTTCGCCAGGAGCGCCGCCCGGGCCTCGGCGGCGACCTCCTGCCGGGATGCGCCACCGGCAGCCGCGACCGCCGCGACCACGAGCCCCTCGACCAGCGGTGCCGGGCAGAGCGTCACGCGGTCCCGGACGACGTCGTCGTCCAGCAGCTCCAGCGCCATCTCCGCGCTGAGCACCGCGCTGCCGAGGTCCATGAGGACCACCACGCCGGCGTCGCCGTCGACGCGCTGGATGGCTGCGGCGATCTGGACGGCGTCCGTGCCGAAGGTCGTGTCGCCGAGCCCGGCCGCGACCGCGATGCGGGGCTCGGCGCCGTGCACCATCTCCGTCGCCAGCGCGACGGCGGCCGTGGCCAGGGCCCGGCTGTGCGAGACGACCACGATCCCGACGCCCTGCGCTCCCCCACCGCTGGACGCCGTCATCCGGAGGGCGTCCCGTCGGCCGGCCCGGCCGCCACCGGATTCTGGACGCCACCCAGGGCCGTCGCCGCCGCGGCGACGAGCAGCGCCGCACTGGTCGCGCCGGGGTCCTGGTGCCCGGCGCTCCGCTCGCCGAGATAGCTGGCCCGGCCCTTGCGGGCCGGCATCGGGATCGTCGCGTCCCGCCCCACGGCCGCAGCCGCCGACGCCCGCTGCAACGCGGTGCCCCACGGCTGGCCGTCGGCCAGCGCCGCCTCCAGTGCGTCGACCGCCGGGGCCAGGGCGTCGAACATGGTCTTGTCCTGCGCCTCCGCCTTGCCACGGGCCACCACCCCCTCGAGCCCCGCGCGCAGCCCGGCGGCGAAACCGTCGGGGTCCACCGGTTCGGCGTCGCCGACGGCTCCGCCGAACCGGAGGAAGAAGGTTCCGTAGAGCGGGCCGCTCGCCCCGCCGACGGTCGACACCAGCGTCATGCCGACCTTCATGAACAGGGCGCCCGGCGTGGTGGCCGCGCCCTCGTCGAGCGCAGTCACCACCGCGGTCATCCCGCGGTGCATGTTGGCGCCGTGGTCGGCGTCGCCGATCGCCGCGTCGAGCTCCGTGAGCAGGTCCTTGTTCTCGTCGACGAGCCGGGCGAAGGCCCGGACCCAGTCCGCCAGGTCGCCCGTCGTCATGCCGTCAGCCATCGGTCAGACCCCCCACCGCAGCGCCGGCGTCCGCACGGGCGCGTCCCACAGCGAGAGCAGGTCGTCGTCGACGCGCAGCAACGTGACCGACGTGCCGGCCATGTCGAGGGAGGTGATGAAGTTGCCGACCAGCGAGCGGGCGATCTGCACGCCGCGCCCGGAGAGGATCCGGTTCACCTCGTTGACCATGACGTAGAGCTCGATCAGCGGCGTCCCACCGAGGCCGTTGACGAAGCAGAGGACGCCGTCGCCGGAGCGGAACGGCAGGTCGTCGAGGACCGGCTCGACCAGCATGGCGGCGATCTCCCGTGCCGACGCCAGCGGGATGCGCTCGCGGCCCGGCTCGCCGTGGATGCCCACGCCGAGCTCCATCTCGTCGGGCCCCAGGTCGAACGACGGGTGCCCGACCGCCGGCAACGTGCAGCTGGTGAGCGCGAGGCCCATGCTGCGGCCGTTGGCGTTCACCGTCCGGGCCACGTCGGCGACCTCGTCCAGCGAGCGGCCCTGCTCGGCGGCGGCACCCGCGATCTTCTCCAGCAGGACGGTGACGCCGACCCCCCGCCGCCCCGCCGTCCACGTGCTGTCCTGGACGGCGACGTCGTCGTCGGTGACCACCGGGACCACCCGCGCCCCGGTCTCGGCCTCGGCCAGCTCCGCGGCCATCTCGAAGTTCATGACGTCGCCGGTGTAGTTCTTGACGACGTGCAGGACTCCTGCGCCGCCGTCGACCAGCTTCGTGGCCGCGAGCACCTGGTCGGGCACCGGAGACGTGAAGATCTCGCCGGCGCAGGCGGCGTCGAGCATGCCCAGCCCCACGAATCCGCCGTGCAGCGGCTCGTGGCCGGAGCCGCCGCCGGAGACGATGCCGACCTTGCCCGGCTTCGGCAGGTCGCCGCGGTGGATCACCTTGTTCGCGTGGTCGACCCGCAGGTCGGGGTGTGCGGCCTCGAAGCCCCGCAGGGCTTCCGAGACGACGTCCGCTGGGTCGTTGACGAGCTTCTTCATGACCTCGGTTCTCCTGGTGGCGTAGGGATCAGGAGGCCGTCGCGGGTGCGCGGGCCTCGTCGGGGGCGCCCACGTCGACGCCGGGCACGGCGGCGCGCCACGGCGGGCGTCCGCGCGATGACGGTGCAGGCGAGTGCGGGGCCCACCACGCCGTCGACCGTCGCCGCCGTGCGGTGGTCCACACGGACCACGGTGGCCTCGCCGGAGAACCCGACGACCGGACGCCGGGGCAGGGCCGTCTCGTCGAGCACGGGGCCTCCGCTTCACCGAAGACCATTCGACATCGTCGAATGTGTGACGTAGATTACTAGAGCGCGCCGGTGCTCGACAAGGCACGGCCGCGCACCGGGACGAGCGGGAGGGGCGGGCCGGTGATTCAGTCCGTCGACCGGGCGGTCCGGGTGCTGACGGCCCTGCAGGGCTCCCGCCGGATGGCCCTGTCCGAGCTGGCCGCCAGGCTCGAGCTGCCCCCGTCGACCGTGCACGGGCTGGTGCGCACCCTCGTCTCCCACGGGCTGGTGGTGCAGGAACGCGGGTCGGGCCGCTACCAGCTGGGCCCCGCCGTCCTGCGCCTGGGCAACGTCTACCTCGACACCATCGAGCTGCGCTCCCGCGCGATCCCGTGGGCCGAGGAGGTGGCCCGCCGGACCGGGTTCGCGGTGCGGACCGCCGTCCTGCTGCTCGACGACGTCGTGATCATTCACCACGAGCCGCGCCCCGACGGCAGCCGGCAGATGCCGGAGGTGGGGATCGTAATCCCCGCCCACGCCTGCGCCCTGGGCAAGGCGATCCTCGCCTTCTCCGGAGCGGCCGGACGGGGTGTGCTCCAGGAGCCGCTGAAGAGCATGACGGGCGAGACCCTCACCTCCGTGACGGAGCTCCGGGCCGAGCTGGAGGAGGCGCGCTCCACCGCTGTCGCCCTGGAGCAGGAGGAGGCTCTCCTCGGCGAGTGCGGGCTCGCCGCGCCGGTCTTCGATGCGCACGCCGATGTCGCCGGCGCCATCGGCGTCGTCGTCCCGTCGGCCGCCTGGCCGGTGGACGACTCCGTCCTAGGGGCGGTCCGGGAGGCGGCGCGGGCCGTCTCCCGGGAACTCGGCGCGCCGGGGTGGCCCGTGCACGGCGTCTAACTCCTCACCGGTCCACCGGGCGCCTCACGAACGTGAGGTCAGGCCCTGCCGCAGCTCGCCCAGCGCCTGCGCGAGGCTGACGCGGGGCTGCCAGCCCCACCCGCGCGCGCGGTCGGTGCGCAGCCGGCCGGTCCAGACCGGCTCGTCGGTCCACTCGGGCTCGACGCCCAGCGCATCGGTCACCGTGCCGAGGTAATCCCGCCAGGTCGCGGACTCGCCCGCGACGATGACCGGGGTCGTACCGCCGGCGACCGGGCCCCGTTCCGCGTCGTCGGCGGTCGCGACGGCGCCCGTGGCGACGTCCGCGATCAGGGCCGCCAGGTCCTCGACGTGCACCCAGGCCCAGGTCTGCGCCGGGTTCGCCCGGCGGCTCCCGTCGCGGATCGCCCGCGGCCGCAGCGTGTTCCACACCGACGTCTCGCCGGCCCCCAGGATGGCCGGCGGGCGGACCAGCACGGTGGTGAGCCCGCTGATCTGCGCAAGCGCGGCGTCGGCGGCGTTCTTGGTGTCGGGGTAGTCGCCGCTCCCCTCGGGCAGGAGGGCGCCGTCCTCGGCCACGTCCCCGACGCCGGCCGAGCGGTCGTAGACCCCGGCCGTGGACACGTGGACGAGCCGGGCGACGCCGGCATCGCGGGCGGCCCGGGCGAAGGCCGACGTGCCCTCGACGCCCACCCGGTGCTGCACCTCCCGGGGCGAACCCATCGGGTGGACGGTCGTGACGACCGCGTCGACGCCCCGGGTCACCGTGCCGGCGAAGCCCTCGTCGGCGAAGTCACCGACGTGCTCGACGACCCCGTCGAGCGCGGGCGCACTGCCGGCGCGCCGGACGACGGCGCGCACCTGCGCCGAGCGCTCGAGCAGCGCGCGGCACACCGCGGTGCCCACCAACCCGTTCGCACCGGTCACCACGACGGCGGGAGAGGTATCGGCCATGCCGTCCACCCTGCCAGCGACCCGACTTCGGCGCCTGCCGCGCGGGGCGGGGGGTGTCGGCAGCCGGCCGACGGGTAACGGGGGTCGATGCCCCCCTCCCCCTCGTCGCCCTCCGCTGCCGACGGGACCAGCGACCTGGCGGCGGTGCTCGCCGAGGTCGCGGACCGATCCCAGCATCGCGCCGAGGAGGGCGAGGTCAAGGAGCAGCCCGAGGAGCTGACCTCGGCCGAGCCCGCCCGCTTCGCCCTGGCGCTCGCCGAGCTCGACGGGACCGAGCACGTCACCGGGGACGCCGACGTCGGCTTCGCGGTCCAGAGCGTCGTGAAGGTCTTCGCGCTCACGGCTGCCCTGCAGCGGGTGGGTGAGGAGCTGTTCGAGCGGCTGGGCCGCGAGCCGTCCGGGGACCCGTTCAACTCGCTGATCCAGCTCGAGCACGAGAAGGGCGTGCCGCGGAACCCGTTCATCAACGCCGGGGCCCTCGTGGTGAGCGACGTGCTGATCGACGTGGCGGACGATCCCGTCGGCTCGGTGGCCGGCCTCCTGGGCGAGCTGGTCGGCGACGAGCTGGTGGTCGACGAGACCGCACTCGACGCCGAGCGGGAGGGCAGCCACCTCAACCGCGCCATCGCCCACCTCATGCGGTCGTTCGGGAACCTGCACCACGAGGTCGACGAGGTCATCGAGCTCTACGCCCGCCTGTGCTCCCTCACGGTCACCACGCGGACGCTGGCCCGAGCCGCTCGTTTCCTGGCCAACGACGGCGTCGAGCCACGCACGGGAGCCACGGTGCTCTCCGAGCCCCTCGCGCGCCGGGTCAACGCGCTGATGCTGACGTGCGGCACGTACGACGCGGCCGGCCAGTTCGCCTACGACCTGGGATTCCCGTGCAAGAGCGGCGTCGCCGGCGCGGTCATGGGCGACGTGCCGGGCCGGTTCGGTGTGTGCGCGTGGTCGCCGCCGCTGGACGAGAAGGGCAACTCACGAGCGGGACGGGCCGCCCTGCACCTGCTGTCGGAACGGCTCGACCTGTCCCTGTTGTGACCTGCCCCGGCCGCACCGGTACGGGGTGGGCGACCCTCCGCTCCGGCCAGGCGGACCCGGCCGTCCGGACGAGGTCCCGGCGCGATGGGCCGGCACCCGCATCCGGCCACGGCGCTCCGGCTCGGGGTCGCGGTGCCCGGAAGGGCTCCACCGACGGAGTGGCGGCGGCCCCGGGCCGCCGCGTGGCGGTCGGGTCCGAGGGAGCTGTCCCGGACCCGACCGCCGTGCGGGTCAGCGGCTGCCGCCCCCGATCATGGGGTCGTCGTCGGAATCCCTGGTTCCCCGCTCCACGCCCTCGGTGGAGGTGCCAGCGGTGAAGCCGGCGGGGTCGGACTCGTCCACGACGACCTCGTCGCGCACCGCCTCCCTCGGCGGCTGCGGAACGACCGCGACGTCCTCCTGCGGGGGCTGTGCCTTCTCCTGGCCGCCGCCCTGACTGCTCCCGGACGCGGCGGCGGCAGCACCCGCGGCCGCCACGCCGGCCACCGCGGCCGCCCCCGCGGCGACGGCCTTGCCGGACACCCCCGCCTTCCCGCTGTCGCCGCGGGAGGTGAAGGCCGCGTTCACCCCGGGGGTGCCGACGTCCTCTCCGGGGTTGATCGTGCCGCGCCATCCGCCGGTGGCGTAGCCCTCGCTCTCCACGAGGGACTTGAAGCGCTGGAGGTCGGACTCCACCTGCCGCTCCACGACGCCGAGCTTGTCGCCGACCTTCTCCACGAGCCCTTCGGGCTCGTACTCCAGCGACAGGTGGACGAGGGTGGACCCTGCGCCGACCGGCTCGAACCGCACGGCGCCGGCGTTCGTCGCGCCCTCCTGCGCGGCCCAGGCGATCTTCTGGTCCGGCACCTGCTCGATGATGACTGCTTCCCACTCGCGCCGGACGCCCGCGATCTCCGCCACCCAGTGCAGGCGCTTGTCGCCGTGCTGGTGCACCTCCTTGACCCCGCCCATGAAGTACGGGAAGTCCTCGAACTGGGTCCACTGGTTGTAGGCCGTGGACACCGGTACGTCGACCTGGATCGACTTCTCGGCCTTGGTGGTCATCGCTGACTCCTTGTCACTGGTCGTCCGCTGTCGTAACTGCGCCACTCGGCTACCCCCGCCACGGACGGTCGATGCAGCGCCTCGCGGTCCGCGTCGACGTGCCATGGGTGCCTCGCGCCGGACCGGGCGGCCGAGCCGGCCCGGGAACCACCGGCCGGGTGGAGGACGTTGTCCCTGGCGCCCCCACCGCCTGAGACGAGGAGCTCGATGACCACCCCGCTGCCGACCGGCACCGCCGGCGCCCTGGACGTGCGGGCCGACGAGGAGCTGTCCTTCCTGCTCTCGCTGGACCCCGCGGTGGTCGCCGTCCTCGGTGGCGTGCTCCTCGTGCTCCTGCTGGTCGCCGCTCTCGCCGGATGGCTGGTGCTCAGGCGCTTCCGGCGCAGCCCGCTCGCGGCCCGTGGCCGGGAGCTCGCCGCCCGCGGCCGGGTGCTCGGTGTGCAGGGGGCCACCGCCGTCGCCGCGCGCCGTCTGCCGCCGGGCCAGCGGCGCTCGGCCGCGGAGCTCCAGCTCGACGTCGCCCGCGCCCGGGACGGGCTGCGCCGCCAGGTCGTCGCGGCCCAGGCCGCCGGTGCGCATCTCGGCGACGTCCCCGAGCTGCTGCCGTCGCTGGAGGCCGAGGGCAGCCGCCTCGAGCAGCGCCTGCGGCAACGGGCGCTGTTCCCGAACCCGACGGAGCAGGCCGACCCGGAGCCGGAGGCCCGGGCGTACCTCGAGATGGTCGCCGACGTCTGCGACGCGGTGCGGCAGGCGGAGGACGTCGCGTCGGCGGCCGGGAGGCCGGCCACCGACGTCGCCGACGCGGTCGCGGCGCTCCGCGCGCACACCACCGCCTACCAGGAGCTCACCGCCCAGCCGGTGGCGCCGCCGCTGCCCCGGGTCCCGTCCCCGTCGCCGGAACCCCCGGTCCGGGAGCCCACGCAGCGGTGAACGGATGGGCCCGGGGTACGTGCCCGGCGGCAGCGCGACCTGGACGGATCAGGGCACCGGGATGCCGCGACGCCACCGGGTGGACCATCGCCATGACGCGCGTCACACTCCTGTCGTCGAGGCGTCCACCGAACAGGAGCACCGGGCCATGCGCCGCTGCTTGATCGTCGCCAACCAGACCCTCTCCGCCGACGCGCTCCGGCGGGCCGTCCAGGACCGGATCACCGCCGAACCGCACGCGTTCCACCTCGTCGCGCCCGCCACCCCGGCAGAGGACGAGGTGGAAGGCCCCAGCGCCTACGCCGGCCTGGGGCCCTCCGTGACCGACCGCGCGTACGCGCTCGCCCGCCAGCGCCTCGACCGGGCGCTGGAGGACCTCCGCGCCCTGGGCGCCCAGGTCGACGGCGAGGTCGGCGACCCCGACGCGCTCCAGGCCGTGCGGGCCACCCTCGGCCACTTCCCGGCGGACGAGATCGTCGTCTCCACGCTGCCGCACACGCTCTCCCACTGGCTCCGCCGTGATCTACCGGCGCGGCTGCGCAAGAGCTGCGGCGTCCCGGTCACCCACCTCAGCGCCGACGCCGCCACGAGTACGAGCGCGTGAGGGCGCACGGCAGGCGGGTCGCAGTCGTCGCCTGAGCCGCCCGATCGAGGCGGAGGTGAAGGCGACACCCCCAAGGCCACCGGACGGCCGCTCCAGATCGAGGGGCTGACCGCGCAGCAGATCATCGACTCCGCCGCTCCGGAGGAGCGCCCGATCCTGGAGGCGTCCCTGGCGCACTGGGCCACGCTGGTCGGCGATCCCGAGAACTCCACCGACGACGTCCTCGCGGTCACCGGTCGCCCGGCCCTGAGTTTCGCGCAGTGGGCCGAGGAGCACGCCGCGCAGTTCGGCCTGGTCAGGGCGTAGCTCCGGCGTCACCCCTCGGGACCGCCCTCGCACGGGAGGAGGCGGCCCCGGACGTCCGGGACCGCCTCCTCGGGAGGGCGCGCTGCGCCCTCGGTCAGCGGGTCGAGCAGGTGAGGTAGGCGAAGCCCTCCCGCGCCGCCTCGAAGGGGTCGAACGTGGGGTCGCCGAAGCGCGGGTCGTGCTCGACGACGAAGTACCGGGTGCTGCCGCCGGCCACCCGGAAGATCGGCGCGAAGTCGATGTCCCCGCGTCCGACGATTTCGATCCGCCGGTCGAGCTCCTCGTTCAGGTCCTTGACGTGGAACAGCCGGACCCGGTTGCCGTACTCCTCGATGATCTCGATCGGATCGGCGCCGGCGAAGACCGCCCAGTACAGGTCGAGCTGCGACACGACGTGCCGCCGCTCGGTGTGCTCCATGAGGATGTCGAAGGCGCTGCGGTCGCCGAAGGTGGTCTCGAACTCCCAGTTGTGGTTGTGGACCATGAGCCACTGCCCGGCCTGGCGGGCCTGCGCACCGACCGCGTCCAGGTACTCGGCGTAGGCGATCCACTCGGCCTCGGTCGTGAGCTGCGGGGTGCCACCGGAGCCGAAGTAGCGGACGCCCAGGACCCGGTTCTCCTCGAGGATCTGCGCGATGTCCGCCGGCTCGGCGTGCGTGCCGACGCCGACGTGCCGCCCGGAGGCCTTGAGCCGGTACTCCCGGAGCAAGTCGGCGTACTGCTCCGCGGTCATCCCGCTCAGGGTGAACGGCTCGACGTTGCGGTAGCCCATCTCGCTGAGCCGGCGGAGGACCTCCTCGTGACGGGCCTGCGTGGCGGCGTCGGTGCCGAAGCCGATGTACTCGGCGAACGTCCACAGCTGGACGGAGACCTTGCTCGCCGGCACGGGCCGCTCGGCGCAGTCGGAGGTCCCGGACGCCCCGGGCGCGGGCGGTGCCGCACTCGCCGTGCCGACGAGTCCCAGGAACAGCAGTGCGGACAGCGCAGCGAACAGCGCGGCCCGCAGCGTGTGGCGCAGTCTCTTCATCACCTTCACGGATTCCCCTCGAGTGGCTGTGACGGCGCGCGTCACCGAGCGCAGGGAGCGCCCGTTCGGCGTGCCGTTCGTGACGAGATCTCAGGGGGGCCACGCCGGACGACGACCCCTGAGGCCCCGGGTGTGTGCTGCGTCACGAAGCTAGCAAGGCTTCTGCTCTGCCGGTAGCAGAAGTTCGTCAACGACGGGCGCATGTGCTCGCCCGGGCATCTACGGGGAGATGGCGTCGGGTCCGCCCGACGTTCCCCGCCCGCGCGAGCCGGGAACAGTGGCCCCGACCGGGACGACTGCGGCCCGGTGCAGCAGCGAGGGGAGACGCGTGTCAGTGGGCAAGCGCTTCGAGGAGCTCGCCTGGAGCCCCACGCCGATCGGCGAGCTCAGCCTCCGCCGGCGCCGGGACCCGGTGACCGGGGCCGACGTGTTCGAGGTCAAGCTGGGCGACGAATTCCTGATGTCCTCCCTGTTCACGGTCGCCGAGGTGGAGGTCGCCCGGCTGGCCCTGGCGCGATCGGACGGCGACAGGCTGGACGTGGCGGTCGGGGGCCTGGGGCTCGGCTACACCGCCCAGGCGGTGCTCGCCGACCCCCGGGTCGCCGAGCTCGTGGTGGTCGATCTGCTGGAGCCGGTCATCGAGTGGCACGAGCAGGGGCTGCTGCCGCTCGGGCGCGCCGTCGCCGCGGACCCGCGGTGCCGACTGGTGCACGGCGACTTCTTCGCGATGGTCGCGGGAGACGGGTTGGACCCGGCGGCCCCCGGCCGGGTCTTCGACGCCGTCGTCGTGGACATCGACCACTCCCCCGGGCACCTGCTGGACGAGGGCAACGCACCCTTCTACCGCCCCTCGGGCATGCCACGGCTGGCCGCCCTCCTCCGGCCCGGCGGCGTCTTCTCGCTGTGGTCGAACGAGCCACCCGACGAGGAGTACCTGGCCGCGCTGTCGGCGGTCTTCGTCGACGTCGACGCGCAGGTGGTGAACTTTCCCAACCCGCTGCAGGACCGCCCCGCCGCCAACACGGTCTACCTGGCCACCGCCCGGGGGTGAGCCCGGCCGCATCGTCCGCTCCCCCCGTCGCGGCATCGCCACGGCCGGTCGCTCGCAACCGGGCCGACCGGCGGACGTGCCGGCAGCTCTCGTCCTGCTGGTCCCACCGGCCTCGCCGGCGCGGTCACACCGCGGGTGAGGCCGCGCAGCGAGCCGGCGGGCGGGGCCGCTGCCTCGCCAGCAGGCGTAGCGGAAAGGCCGCCTCAGAGACGGACGACGGTCCAGCCGAACTCCGCGATCGCGGCGCGCGCCCGGACCGGACCCAGGTCCGTGGCGCTCAACCTCGTGCCGGTGTCCAACTGCGGATGGGTGGCGGTGATCACCCGGTCCTCCTCGTCGAGCAGGGCGGTGGCCTCCGCCTCCACGAGCAGGCCCTCGGCGGCGTCGACGAACCGGCGGACGTCGAGGTCCGCGGCGACGACGCCGAGGACCTCCCCCGATGCGGTCAGCGGTGCGGCTGCGGTCATCGTGACGTCGTCGGTACCCCAGCTGTCGACGTAGGGGGACAGCAGCGTGGGCGCCCCACTGGCGCACGGCACGCGGAACCAGCGGGCCTGCGAGACGTCGTAGAAGGAGTCGGACCTCGGGTTGAGCACGTGCTGCTTGGCGCGGATCTCGCCGTCCCGTATGACCCACCACGCCATGGAGGGCACCTCCCCCGCCGAGGCGGTCGCCGGTGGCCGCAGCGCCATGCCGGCGCCCGTGACCAGCGACCGGCTGCGCAGCATCACGCTCACGTCGGGCTCGAGCACCTCCCAGGCCCGCGACTCGTCGAAGACCGGGTGCCGGCCGAGGTCCAGTCGCCGGGTGGCCGCCTCGCCGAGTCCGGCGAGGTCGGTGAACACCGGTGCGGTCAGCGCGACGACGCCGGTGGCCGCGTCCCGCAGTGCCTCCTCGGGCGCTCCCGGGGCCGCGCCGGTCATCGCTCCGCCCACCCTCGGGTGCGCAGCTGCGCCACGCGGGCTGCCACGTGGTCGACCGCCCGGACGACGCACTCGCGGGCGACCTCGGGCTCGGCGTCCCGGACGGCTCGGACGGTGGCCTCGAACAACTGCGACACGGTCGACCTCACCTCGGTATCCATGTACGCCAGGGTCAGCAGCGGCGCGTACTCCACCTGCAGGCTGATCATGCTCGTGCTCAGGCGGACCGACTGCGCCGCGGCGGCCAGCTCGATCAGGAAGCGGCTGTCCGCCCGCCGTGCCTCCACCTCCTCGCCGGCGGTCAGCAGACGTCGGCTGCCCCGCTCGAGCAGCGCGACGTTCTCGCCGGAGGCGCGGCGGGCGGCCAGGGTCGCCGACTCCGCCGCGATAGCGCGGCGCCAGTCGGCGAGGTCGCGCAGGTCCAGGCGGGACAGCTCGCGGGCCTGGTCCGCGGCTGCGCGGATCTGGTCCGGTCGCCCGGCGGTGACCACGGTTCCGCCCCCACGGCCGCGGCGGGTGGCCACCAGCCCCTGCTCGCGGAGCTGGGTGAGCGCTTCGCGCAGGGTCACCGGGGAGATGTTGAACTGCGCGGCCAGGTCCGCCTCGGCCGGCAGCTGCTCGCCCTCGCCGAGCACCCCGAGGGTGATGGCGGTGCGCAGCCGGACGGCGACGACGTCGGCCCGGCCCTGGTCGGCGAGGGGCGCGAAGAGCACGCGTCGCGTCAGGGTCGAGAGCAGGTCGGTGCGCACCTCACCCCCCCATCCCGTGGCGCGTCGGTCGACGGCGCGTCGGCCACCCTAGTGAGCGCACGGGGGCGGCCGGGCCGGAACGGGCCCGGAAGGAGGGAACTAGACGGCCTGGAAGACACCGTCGCCCTCCCGGACCCGGCCGGACCTGAGCAGCCGGTCGAGGTGCAGTTCCGCCGTCCGGCGCTCGACTGCCGCCACGAAGGGCAGGCGGACGTGCGGCCGGTACACCAAGCGCCGGGCGACGACGTCCGCCACGGTCAGGGGCTCGGACAGCATCGCGAGCAGCGTCTCCTCCCGGCGGCGGATGACCGAGGCGAAGGCATCCAGCCGGGCCAGGAACGCCGCCCGACCCTCGAGGACCCCCTGCTGGTGCCCGGTGCCGTACCAGCGGGCCTCCACGTCCCGAAGCCGCGCCAGCGAGGCCTCGTACGCGTCGAGGTCGCTACCGAGGTCGCCGTAGTAGGGGCCGAACGACGTCAGGTCGATGTCCCCGGTGAAGAGGAAGCCGTCGGGCTCGACGAGGAAGCCGCAGTGTCCCGCGGTATGCCCCGGCAGGTGGACGACGGTGAGGGTCCGGCCACCCAGGTCGATGACGTCGCCGTCGGTGACCGGACGGACGTCCGCGTGCCCGGTGAAGGCGAACGTGCCGCTCAGGGTCGCCCGGAACTCCTCCGCCTGGGGGGCCGCCATGCCGAACCCGGCCAGGAGCACCTCGGGGTCGCGGACCGCGGGGGCATCGGCCGGATGCGCCAGCGCGGGTACGTCGGGGAAGACGTGCAGCCCGGAGACGTGGTCCTCGTGCCCGTGGCTGATCGCGACCAGGTCGACCGGACCAGTGGCCGTCCCCCGGCGCGACACCTCGAGAGACGGATCGACCAGGACGGTCACCTCGGATCCTGAGATCAGCAGGGAGTTGCCGCAGGGGTAGCGGCCGCCCTCCGGGGAGCCGAGCACCCTCACGGACCCGTACCTGCGGTCTTCCGCCTCGCGAACGCTCATGCCTGCAGCCAACCCTCTCCCGGCCCCGGCACCCGGCCGGAGACCGTCAGGACACGTTTCGGTAAATGCCGGGCCGACGGCCGTTGACTAAAACCGACAGCGCTATAGGTTTACCGCACCGCACCCCCTCGGCACGGCCGGCCGACGATCCGGCCCGCCGCCCCCCTCGCGTCACCGCGCCGTCCACAGACGACCGGTTGCCGTCGGAGAGCCCGTCGCCCAGCCCTGAGGAGCCCGTCGTGAGTGATGTCCGAGTCGCCGTGGTCGGCGCCGGGGTGTGCGGCCTGGCCGCGGCCACGGAGCTGCAGGACCACGGGGTCCACGACGTCGTCGTCCTCGACGCCAGCCACCCCGGGGACGGGTCCTCCGGGCTGTCCGTCGGCATGGTCGAGACCCAGTACGTGGACACGGCGGACATCGCGGTCCGGGCGCACGGCCGGCGCTTCTACGACCGGATGGAACGCGATCACGGCCTCACCTTCGTCCGCGGCGGTTACCTGCGCACCGCCCGCAGCGACGCCGACATGGCGGCCTACGGGCGGAGCGTGGCGCGGCAGCACGCGGCGGGCGTGCCCGACGCCGCGGTGCTGACGTCGGCCGAGATCGCCCGGCGGTGGCCGCACCTGGTGGTCGACGACCTCGCCGGCGGGCTCTTCGGCCCCTCCGACGGGCACATCGACGGTTACGAGTACTGCACGCTCGCCGCCCGGCTGGTGCGGGAGCGGGGCGGGCGGGTGCTGGTCAACAGCCCGGTGGTCGGCGCGGACCCGCGATCCACCGGCTGGCGGCTGCGCACCCCTCGCGAGACGGTCGAGGCCGACGTGGTGGTCAACGCCGCAGGCCCCTGGGCCGGAGTGGTCGGCGAGCTGCTCGGGGCCCCGGTGCCGCTGGTGCCGCAGCTGCACGGCGCGGTGACCATCGAGCTGGCCGAGCCGATCACCCCTCCGCTGCCGTTCGTCATGGACTACGTGCCCGGCTCCGGCCTGGCGGGCGTGTACTTCCGGTCCGAGCGCCCCGACCAGCTGATCGCCGGCCTGCACGTGGAGGAGGCGATCGCCGAGTCGGTGTCCCCCGACGTGCCGCTGGGCCGGGTGCCGGACTCCTTCGTCGAGGAGCTGATCGAGCGCCTGACCGAGCGCCTCGTCGACACCGACGGCGCGGCGATCGGCCGGAGCTGGACCGGCATCTACCCGATGACCCCGGACCACCGGCCCATCGTCGGGGTGCACCCGGCACGAGCCGACGTCGTCTGCGCCCTCGGTGGTGGAGGCAACGGCATCCAGCTGGCGCCGGCCATCGGCCGGGTGGCCGCCGAGGCGCTCGTGGGCGCGACCTCCCCCACCTTCGCCGAGACCGACCCCGGCTGGGATCCGGCCCGGCTCTCCACCGCGGGCTGCGGCCCTGCCGCACCTCTCGACGGCCCCTGACCTCCCCCTGACCGACGTCCACCGATTGGAGTCCCGGTGACCACCAAGCTCGACTACGCATCTACCGACCTGGGCGACGCCGCGCTCGACGCACGCTTCGACGCCGCTCTAGCCGAGGCCCGGAAGGGCGGCGCCGTCCTCGCGCACGTCATCGGCGGCGCCCCCGACGAGCGCGGGACGACGTTCACCCGCGAGGACCCCTGCGCCCCGGGGACGGTCATATCCACGGCCCGCACCGCCGACGCCGCCGTGGTCGCCAACGCGGTGGCCGCCGCACGCGCCGCGACCCGCGGCTGGCGGACCACCTCCTCGGCCGACCGCATCGCCGCGCTGCGGCAGGCGAAGGCCGGCTTCACCGAGCGCACCGCGGAGATCGCCGGGATCGTCTCGGCCGAGACGGGCAAGACGCGGCTGGAGGCCCTCGCCGAGGCGCAGGAGGCCGTCGACCTCGTCGAGCACTACTGCGCCGAGATGGAGCGCAACGGCGGCTTCGTCACCCCGCTGCGGTCGGCGCCGGGTGAGAACAACACCGACGTCCTGCGCCCCTTCGGTGTCTTCGCCGTCATCGCGCCGTTCAACTTCCCGGTGGCCCTCGCGGTCAACATGGCGGCGGCCGCCCTGGTCACCGGCAACACCGTGGTGGCCAAGCCGTCGGACAAGACGCCGCGCTCCACCGCCCTCGCCTGGGAGATCCTCGGCGCCGCGCTCCCCGCGGGGGTGCTCAACGTGGTCCACGGCGGCGCGGACACCGGCCGGGAGCTGGCCCGGGCCGCTGTCGACGGGATCGCCTTCACCGGGTCGGCGGCGGTCGGCTGGCAGCTGGTCCGCGAACTGGGCGAGGGCGCCTACGCCCGGCCGGTGCTGGCCGAGATGGGTGGCAGCAACCCCGCGATCGTGACCGCCACCGCCGACCTCGACGACGCCGCCGCCGGCATCGCCCGCTCCGCCTTCGGCCTGTCCGGCCAGAAGTGCAGCGCGTGCCGCCGCGTCGTCGTCGACCGCAGCGTCGCCGACGAACTGGTCGAGAAGCTGGCCGCCGCGGCCGAGGCGATCGTCGTCGGGGACCCCGCGGACCCGCGCACCGGCATGGGACCGGTCGCCGACGACGCGGTCGCCCGCCGGATCGACGACGCCCTGACCGCGGCCGCCCGGGACGGCCGGGTCGTCACCGGCGGCAAGGTCGAGGAGCTGGGCGGCAACTTCTACCGCCCGACGGTCGTCACGGACCTGCCACCGGGCCACCCGCTGACCCGCGAGGAGCTGTTCGCGCCGTTCGTCACGGTCACCGCCGTCGACGGGTTCGACGCCGCGATCGCCGAGGCCAACGCCGTCGACTACGGCCTCTCGGCCGGGGTCTTCACCGGCCGGGAGGATGAGAAGGAGCGCTTCCTCGACGAGATCGAGGCCGGCGTCGTCTACGTCAACCGGCGCGCGGGCGCCACCACCGGCGCCTGGCCCGGCATCCAGTCCTTCTGCGGCTGGAAGGCCAGCGGCTCCTCCGGCAAGGGCGGTCTGGGCCCTTGGTACCTGCCCGGCTTCATGCGCGAGCAGAGCCGCACCGTCGTCGGCTGACCCCCGTCCACCCACCACCAACCGAGGAGGCACCGTGACGGTCGCCGAGCTCCGGGACCGCGCCCTCCGCGTGATGCCGGGCGGCAACACCCGCAGCACGCTCTTCGTGCCGCCGCACCCGCCGTACGCGGTGTCCGGTCGCGGTTGCGTCGTCACCGACGCCACCGGCCACGAGGTCGTGGACTGCAACAACAACTACACGGCGCTCATCCACGGCCACGCCCACCCCGAGCTGGTGGCGGTGGCCACCGAGGCGGTCGCCGCCGGCTCCGCCTTCGGCCTGCCGACGGAGTCCGAGGTGGTCTGCGCCGAGCTGCTGAGCGCCCGCACCGGCCTGGCCAGCTGGCGGTTCTGCAACTCCGGCACCGAGGCCGTGATGATGGCCCTCCGCGGTGCTCGGGCGGCCACCGGCCGCGACCTGGTCGTCCGCTTCGACGGCAGCTACCACGGCACCTACGACGCCGTCGTCGACCCGAGCGCACCCGGGGTGCCGGGCAGCGTGGCCGGGTCGGTGGTGACCCTGCCGCAGGGCGACGGCGAGGCCCTGGCGGAGCTGATGCGGGCGCGGGGCACCGAGGTCGCCGCCGTCCTGATCGACCTCATGCCCAACCGGGCCGGTCTGCGCCCGGCGGATCCGGCCTTCGTCGAGCTGGTCGCCTCCCTGACCGGCCGGTCGGGTGCCCTGCTGGTCGTCGACGAGGTCATCACCCTGCGCCTCGAGGTAGGGGGGCTGCACAGCCGCTACGGCATCGAGCCCGACCTGGTCACCGTCGGGAAGGTCATAGGGGGCGGCTTCCCCGTCGGCGGGGTGGGCGGGCGCAAGGAGGTGCTCGACGCGTTCAGCCCGCTCTCCGACGGCACGGTCAGCTGGGGCGGCACCTTCAGCGCCAACCCCGTGACCATGCGCACCGGGACGGCGGCCCTGCGGTTGTTCGGCGCAGCTGAGGTGGCGGCTCTCAACGCCCGCGGCGACCGGCTGCGCGAGCAGCTGGCCGCCCGCGGTGTGCCGGTCAGCGGATCGGGCTCCCTGGTCCGGCTGCTGCTCCCCGACCCGGGCGCGACCTGGTGGCGGCTCTACGAGCGCGGGGTGCTGGCCGGCACCAACGGCCTGCTCGCCCTGTCGACCGCGATGACCGACGACGACGTGGACACCGTGCGCGACGTCGTGCTCGAGGCCGTGGAGGTTGCGGCGTGACCACCACCGAGCGAGCGGGCGGGTCGGGCTCCGCCGTCGTCCTCGACCGCATCCACAAGCAGTTCGGCGACCTCGTCGTCGTGAAGGACGTGTCCCTGGAGGTGGCCCGGGGCGAGGTGGTGGCCATCATCGGCCCGAGCGGCTCCGGCAAGAGCACGCTGCTGCGCTGCATCAACCTGCTCGAACGGGCCGACTCCGGCCGGGTCGAGGTCGTCGGGCGCGCGGTCGAGCCGGGCGCCGGGGTCTCCAACCGCGACCTCGCCGCCCTGCGACGCAGCGTGGGCATGGTCTTCCAGTCGTTCAACCTGTTCCCGCACATGACCGTGCTGCGCAACGTCTCGCTGCCGCAGGAGCGGGTGCTCGGCCGCAGCCGCGCCGAGGCCGACGAGCGCTCCCGGCAGCTCCTCGAGCGCGTCGGGCTCGGCGCCAAGGCCGACACCTACCCGTCCCGCTGCTCCGGCGGCCAGCAGCAGCGGGTCGCCATCGCCCGGGCCCTGGCCCTGGACCCGGAGGTGATGCTCTTCGACGAGCCCACGTCCGCGCTCGATCCCGAGCTCGGCCTGGAGGTCCTCGCGGTCATGCGGGAGCTGGCCGCCGAGGGCATGACCATGGTCGTCGTCACCCACGAGATCCACTTCGCGGCCGACGTCGCCGACCGGGTGGTCGTCATGGCCGATGGTGCGGTCATCGAGGAGGGCACCCCGGAGCAGGTGCTCCGGTCGCCGGCCACGGAGCGCGCCCGCCGTTTCCTCAGCGCGGTGGTCGACCGCTGATGGACGTCCTCCAGGCAGTGCTGCTGGGCGTGCCGGTCACCCTCCTGGTCACGGTCCTGGCCTTCGCGCTCGGCGCCGTGCTCGCGGTGCCCCTGGCCGCCGCCCGCCGCTCGCGGGTGGCCCCGGTGCGGTGGCTGGGCCGGGCGGTCATCGACGTCGTCCGCGGCATCCCCCCGGTCGTGTGGCTCTTCCTCATCTTCTTCGGCCTCGGCCGGGATCTGATCCGGCTGGAGCCGATCGAGGCGGGCATCATCGGCCTCGGGATCATCTCCGCCGGCTACCTGGCCGAGATCTACCGCGGCGGGCTCTCGGCGGTCCACCGCGGCCAGTGGGAAGCCGCCTCCGCGCTCGGCATGGGCCGGACCGACCTCATGGTCCGCGTCGTCACGCCGCAGGCGTTCCGCGTCTCGCTCCCCGCCGTCACCACCTACGCGATCAGCCTGCTCAAGGACTCCACGATCGTGTCGGCCATCGGGGTCACCGAGATCCTGTTCCGCGCGACGCAGACGGCGCGTTCGATGGGATCGGGGCTGACGCCCTTCTTCGTGGCCGCGGCGATCTACATCCTGCTCAGCGCGCCGCTGGCCTGGCTCTCCCGCGGCCTCGACGCCCGGCTCCGGGCGAGGGTCGCGCGATGACCGGCCTGTTCACCTCGTGGGGCGAGTGGCTGCCCCGGCTGCTCGAAGGCCTGGGCACCAGCGTCCAGCTCACCCTGGTCAGCCTGACCATCGGCGTGCCCCTCGGTCTGCTCCTCGCGCTGCTCAGCTCGGCCGCGTCGCGGCCGGTCCGGTGGACGGCGATCGGGCTGGTCGAGATCGGCCGCGGGACGCCCGCGCTGGTCATGCTGCAGTTCGTCTACTACGGGCTCCCCTCGGCCGGGTTGTCGCTGACCGCCTTCGTCTCGGCGGTGGCGGCGCTGTCCCTCACGACCGCCGGCTACACCAGCGAGATCCTCCGCGCCGGGCTGCAGGCGGTGCCGGCCGGGGAGATCGAGGCGGCCGGCGCCCTGAGCATGTCCCGCCGGGACACGCTGCGGTTCGTCGTCGTCCCGCAAGGGGTGCGGATCGCCCTCCCGTCCCTGATGGGCTTCGCGATCCTGATCTTCCAGGCCACCTCCCTCACGTTCACGATCTCGGTCGTCGAGCTGCTCAGCCAGGCGTACTCGATCGGCGCCGCCACGTTCCGCTATCTCGACGTCCTCCTGCTGGCCGGCCTCCTCTACCTGGCCGTGACCATCCCCGCCGGCTGGCTGACCAACCGCACCGAACGGCGGCTGTCCCGCCACCTCTGACCGCACCACCGGCTCCACCCGCACCGAGCTCCACCGCACCGCAGCGCGACGGCTCTCCTGCCGTCGGGCCCGATCGTCCTGAGGAGGACACCGTGAAGACGCACCGCCTGAGCGCCGCCGTCATCGCCCTGGGTTCCGCCGTGGCCCTCGTGGCCTGCGGCTCGGAGTCCACCACCAACGAGGTGGCGGCCGACTGCGAACCCGCGCACGAGTTCGAGACCGTCGAGGAGGGCGTGCTCACCGTCGCCCTCACCAACACCCCGCCGTACTCCTTCGAGGAGGACGGGGAGGCCCAGGGCATCGACAGCGACATCCTCCGGGAGGTCGCCGCCGACGAGTGCCTGACGATCGAGTACGCGCCCTACACCTACGCCACCGCGGTACCGGCCGTGGAGACCGGCCGCGTGGACGTCGCGGTGGGCGGCTTCTACCGGACGGCGGCGCGCGGCGAGGTCGTCACCCTCAGCGCCCCGGTCTACCTCGACGAGCTGACCGTCATGTCGACGGACGGCGTCTCCACCGTGGACGACCTCATGGGTAAGACCGTGGGCACCGTGGAGGGCTACCTCTGGGTCGACGCGCTGCGGGAGCTGCTCGGCTCCAGCTTCCGCACCTACCCCGACTCGCTGAGCCTCGCGCAGGACCTCACCGCCGGCCGGCTCGACATCGGGCTCGACGGCTACGGCGCGGCGGCGCAGTCGACCGAGGGCACTGACTTCCAGATCGCCGTGCTCGAGCAGGACCCGCGCGTTCCCGCCACCGAGGAGCCGTCGCAGACCAGCCTGCTCCTCGACCCGAGCAACGACGCCCTGGCCACCGCGATCGACGACCACATCGCGCAGATGCGCGAGGACGGCACGCTGGTGGAGATCTTGGAGGCCAACGGGCTGCCGGCGTCGGCCGCCGAGGTGGGTGACCCCCGGCTCATCTGAGCCGTTGCTCCGCAGGGGCCCGTGGTCGCGCATCGCCGTGACCGCGGGCCCCGCCGTGTCCCCGCCGTCGGGCTGGGCATCCGCCTCGCGAGCCAAGCGCTCGTCCCGCGTGGCCGACGAGAACGTCGACATGGTTCGCGGACGGGTGCGGCCGCAGGGCAGGGCCCGGTCCTGGCTCAGCGAGACGGGTCCACCATGGTCATGCCCGCCACCGTCGCACGGTCGAACCCGGGGAGCAGCGCAGCCGCCTCGTCCAGTCCGATCGTGCGTTCCACCAGCCGCTCGGGGTCGAGCGCACCCTGCTCGATGAGGGCCAGCATCCCCGGGTAGTCGGCCGCCGCCATCCCGTGGCTCCCGAGCAGATCGAGTTCCCAGCCGATCACCCGCTCCATCGGGACCCGGGGGTGCCCGCCGACGGGTGGCAGCAGCCCGACCTGGACGTGCCGGCCCCGACGGCGCAGGGCGAGGATGGCGTCGGCACAGGTCTGCTCGCTGCCCACGGCGTCGACTGCGACGTGGCTGCCGCCACCGGTCAGGTCGCCGACCACGGCGGGGACGTCGATGCCGTCCGCCCGCAGGGTGTGCTCCGCGCCCAGCGCGGCGGCGACGTCGAGCGCCTCGGGATTGCGGTCCACCGCGACGACCCGGCCGCCCAGCGCGCGGGCGATCATGACCGCGCTGAGGCCCAGACCGCCGGCGCCGAGCACGGTCACCCACTCCCCCTCTCGGACCCGCGCACGGCCCACCAGGGCGCGGTACGCCGTGGCGAACCGGCAGCCGAGCCCCGCCGCGGCCGCGAACCCGACGTGGTCGGGGATGCCCACGAGGTTGGTGTCCGCGGCGTGCAGGGCCACGTACTCGGCGAACGATCCCCAGTGGGTGAAGCCGGGCTGCTGCTGATCGGGGCAGACCTGGGCCTCCCCGGCCCGGCACCACGCGCACCGGCCGCAGCCGCAGACGAACGGCACGGTGACGCGGTCACCGATCCGCCAGCGACGGACACCGGCACCTCGCTCCACCACCACACCGGCGAGCTCGTGCCCCGGTACGTGCGGGAAGGCGATGTCGTCGTGGCCTGCCCAGGCGTGCCAGTCACTGCGGCACATCCCGGTGGCCATCACCCGCACGACCACCCCGTTCGCCGGCGCGGCGGGCACCGCCACCTCCCGCACGAGGGGCTGTGCCCGGACAGCGTCGACGAGCATGGCGCGCACCCCGCCATGCTGCCAGCCCGCGGGAACCGGCCGGGAACGCCTCGCCCCAGAGCGACGGCGTGGCCGGCCGCTGCTGCACGGGTGCGAGGGTCAGGCGCCTCCGGTGGTGCGCCTCGTCGCCGCACCGGACCGCCCGCGGGGCGTCCGCTCCTGCGCCGCTTCCCGGCGGCGGGTCTCGTCGATCCACGCGTCGATGCCCTCCCACCAGTGGTAGAGCCAGTCGACCTGCTCGGTCGCCGCGCGGGGCACGTCGGCCGCCGGGACGAACCACCAGCGCAGGTGCAGCGTCTTGTCCATGGGCAGGCCCCGCCACAGGTCCCGCACCGTGTTGAGGTGCTCCAGCCCGGTGTGCGCGACGAAGACGACGTCCGCGTGCGGGGCCGCCTGGAGCGCCGCGGCGACACCGGCCGGCCGCGGTGGCAGCACGTGCTGCATCGCCTCGGCCCGGCGGACCGCGGCGAGCAGCCCCCGGGAGCGCAGCCGCTCGATGGCCCGGAAGCGACGCTGCGGGGTGAAGTTCGCCCCCTCGGGGAAGACCAGGAGGGCGTCCTCCTCGCCGAGCTCTCGGGCCAGGTCGGCGATCGCCCGTACGGAGGCCTCGGAAGCCCCCGGCCCGGCCGCGACGAAGTGGTTGGGCAGCCGGTTGAGGTAGAGGTCGATCAAGGGGTCGAGCTGGAGGAAGTCCTTGAGCACGATCCGCGGCCGGCGGAGGTGGTCGCGGTTCATCAGGGTGTGCACGAGCAGGAGCGAGTCCCCCGGCCCCGCATGGCGGGAGAGCACGATCATGGCGTTCGTCGAGCCGGGCTGGCCGTCGTCGAGCGGTGACCAGGACGCGCCGTCGGTCACCAGCCGCAGGGCGAAGATCCGCTGCGCCACCCGCATGAGCACGTCGAGGAGCACGCGCAGGACGGTGTAGTGCGCCCCACGGTAGGCCGACCGGGTCAGCAGGCCGGCCCGCCGCAGCGTCCACAGCACCGCGCCGGCCGCCTGGCCGGCGACCTGCAGCGCCACGTACACCAGCACGAAGAGCAGCAGGCGCAGCGCCCGCCAGCGGCCGGGGAGCCACACCGAGACGATCGCCGCCACGAGTACCAGCACCGGCAGCAGCACGATCCCGGCCACGAGGGCACCCAGCAGGAGGGGGCCGGCGAGGCGGCGCACGGGGCGCGGTGGGAGCACGTCAGACCGTCCGGCCGTCGGACGGGTGGGTCCGCGCCAGGTGCTCCAGGGCGGCGTCCCGGGCCCGGTCGATCCGGCTCCGCACACCGGAGAAGTCGCGGTAGCGCAGGTTCCGCAGGTCACCGGCCGAGGGCTCGGCCTGCTCCCCCGAGGGCAGGACGTGCAGCGTCACCCCCGGGGGCAGCGCCGCGAGGTCGGCGGCGAACCGGTGCCGCCGGGCGATCTCGAACGCCACCGTCGCGACCTCCCAGGGCCGGGTCGGTGGGCGCAGCGGCCGGTCGATCCGCCCGACGTGGAGCACGTAGATGGTGTCGGCGCCCAGCGCCACCGCCCGGCCCACCGGGATGCTGTGCACCAGCCCGCCGTCCAGGTAGTGCTCGCCGTCGAGCTCGACCGGCGGGAGCAGACCCGGCACCGCGCAGGACGCGAGCACCGCGGGGACGAGCGGCCCGTCGGAGAACCAGTGCTCGGCGGCCCGCTCGATGCTGGCGGCGACGCACTGGAACGGGACCCGCAGCTCGCCGAAGGTCTCCACCGGCAGGTGCCGGGCGAGCAGGTCGCGCAGCGGCTCCCGCGGGTGCAGGTGGGTGCGCGTGCGCACCAGCGTCCCGACCCGCGCGAGCACGGAGCCGGCCAGGACCCCCTCGGATGCCAGCTCCTCCCAGACGGCGCGCATCCGGCCCACCGCGGCCGGCGTGGGGTCGGCCGCGACGAGCGCGCCGTTGATGGCGCCCACCGACGTGCCCACGATCAGGTCCGGGCGGATTCCGTGCTCGAAGAGGGCCTCGAGCATCCCGACCTCGGCCGCTCCGAGCACTCCCCCGCCGCCGAGGACGAAGGCCGTGCCTCCTCCACCGGCCGGCACCTGCGTCGAAGCCATGGCCGCATCCTGCCAACTCCCTGCCCGGCCGGCCGGACGTGCGGGACCCGGCACCGCTCCGGTACCGACGACGCGGCGGGGAACCCCGCCGTCCAGCGGATCGGGTCACGTGAGCGCGGCGAGCACCTTCGTGACGCGGCGGGCGCTCGTCTCCGGAGTGCGGGCACCGGCCACCGACTCCGCGTGTGCCCGCTGCTTGCTGTACGAGAGGGCCGCCCAGGCGTCGGCCGCGGCGGGGTGGGCGGCGAAGGCCTCGGCGAGCGCGGGCGGGAGGTCCACCGTGCGCGGCGCGTCGTCGACCTCGAGCCGCACCTCGACCTCGTCCCCCGCCCCACGGCCGGTGGCCGCGCGGGTCGCGGCGTTGAAGGTCACGAGGAACCGGCCGCCCATCGAGGCGGTGGTCGTGCGGTAGGTGTGGCCGCCGTCGACGGTGACGACCACGGGCACCCGCGCACCGCGGCCGAAGCTCCGCAGCACGTCGTCGGGAACGACGATGCCGACGTTGTTCCCGCCGCTCGCCCAGAGGGTGGTGCGAAAGGTGGCCGAGGTGGTGGGGGTGCTGGTCATGAGGGCTCCTGCCGTTCCGCGTCGCTGACGAGCGGTAGACCCCCGCCGCCACCCGTTCTCATCGGTCCGGTCGGCCGACCGCGAGCGGGCGGGATCGACGCACGCCCCCTCGTGCGCGGCGCGGTGCGTCTCCGGTCGCCGACCTGCGACGGAGGGAGGAACGTAGGGCAGGTCGTCGCCGCATGGCGTTCCAGCCCGGACGGAGGTCGCGTGGCACGTGTCCACCTGCTCGCCACAGGCGGCACCATCGCCAGCCGGCAGGGGCCCGAGGGGCTCGCGGCCGTCACCCCCGCAGCCGAACTGCTCGAGGCGGCCGGTCCCCTGGCCGGCCTGACCGTGACGACGAGCGACCTCGGCACCGTCGGCAGCTTCGCGCTCACGACGTCCGACCTGCGGGAGCTGGTGGCCGAGGCGCGACGCTGCCTGGCCGGCGGGGTGGACGGCGTCGTCCTCACCCAGGGCACCGACACCATGGAGGAGTCCGCGTACCTCGCCGACCTCGTCCACGACGACCCGCGCCCCATCGTCTTCACCGGGGCGCAACGCCCGTTCGACAGCCCGGCTCCCGACGGTCCCGCCAACCTCGCCGATGCGCTGCGGGTCGCCGCCTCCCCCGCCGCGCGGGACCTCGGCGCCCTGCTCTGCTTCGACGGCCTGGCCTTCGCCGCCCGCGGGGTGCGCAAGGTCGACACCCTGCGCAGCGGTGCGTTCGGCGCTCCCGGGCGTGGACCGGTGATCCGGCTGGCCGGCGAGTCGGTGCTGCCGCTGGCCACGCCCGCGCGCCGCCCACCCCTCCCGCTCGACCTGCGGTCGGAGCTGCCCCGCGTCGACGTCGTGGCCTGCTACCTGGGCGCGGACGCGTCGCTGCTGCACGCGGCGGTGGCCGCCGGCGCCGCGGGCGTCGTCGTGCAGGCCTTCGGCGCCGGCAACGTCCCCCCGGCGATCGCCGAGGCCGCCGAGGAGCTCGTGGCCCGCGGGATCCCCGTCCTGGTGTGCTCCCGGGTGGCATCGGGCCCCGTGGCACCGCTCTACGCCGCAGGCGGAGCCCGCCTGGCGCGCGGCGGGGCCGTGTTCGCCGGCGATCTGAGCCCGTGGCAGGGGCGGCTGCTGCTGGCGGCGGCGCTCGCCCTCGCCCCCGACGATCCGCAGCGGGTCCTGGACCAGCACCTCACCGGCTGAACCCCCGCCCCGGCCCGGCCCGGGGCGGCCTACGCGAAGGAGCGCGACGACGATGAGCAAGGAGATCTTCGTGGCCTTCGGTGTCGACATCGACGCCGTGGGTGGCTGGCTGGGCTCGTACGGCGGGGAGGACTCCCCGGACGACATCTCGCGGGGTGTGTTCGCCGGCGAGGTCGGCGTCCCGCGCATCCTCGAGCTCTTCCGGCGCAACGAGCTCACCCAGACGTTCTTCTGGCCGGGGCACTCGATCGAGACGTTCCCGGAGCAGTTCGACGCCTGTGTCGCGGCCGGGCACGAGATCGGCGTCCACGGCTACAGCCACGAGAACCCGATCGCGATGAGCCGGGAACAGGAGCAGGCGGTGCTCGACCGCTGCATCGGGCTGATCGAGCAGAGGGCCGGGCGCCGCCCGACGGGGTACGTCGCGCCGTGGTGGGAGTTCAGCGGCGTCACGAACGAGCTGCTGCTCGAGCGCGGGATCACGTACGACCACTCGTTGATGCACCGCGACTTCGAGCCCTACTACGTCCGGGTCGGCGACTCGTGGACGAAGATCGACTACTCGGCGCCCGCGGAGAGCTGGATGGAGCCGCTCGTCCGCGGGGAGGAGACCGATCTGGTCGAGATCCCCGCCAACTGGTACCTCGACGACCTGCCGCCGATGATGTTCATCAAGTCCAGCCCCAACAGCCACGGCTTCGTCAACCCGCGGGACATCGAGCAGATGTGGCGCGACCAGTTCGACTGGGTGCACCGGGAGATGGACTACGCGGCGTTCACCATGACCATCCACCCGGACGTCGCCGGGCGCCCGCAGGTGCTGCTCATGCTGGAACGCCTGATCGAGCACATCAACGGGCACGACGGCGTCCGCTGGGCGACGTTCGACCAGATCGCCGACGACTTCCTGCGCCGCTCCCCGCGCACGGCTGGCCGGTCCTAGGTCCGGGCGCGGCCGGGCGTCCCCGCACCGCCGGCCAGGGCGGTGCGGGGACGCCGGGGAACCGGCCCCGATCAGGCGGCCGTGCCCACCATGCCGTGCGGATCGAGCACGTACTTGCGGGGCGCGCCCTGGTCGAACTCGGTGTAGCCGCGCGGTGCGTCCTCCAGCGGGATGACCGTGGCGTTGACCGCCTTCGCGATCTGCACCTTGTCGTGCAGGATCGCCATCATCAGCTGGCGGTTGTACCGCATGACCGGGCACTGGCCGGTGGTGAAGACGTGCGACTTCGCCCAGCCCAACCCCAGCCGGATGGAGAGCGACCCGGTCTTCGCCGCCTCGTCGGCCGCGCCCGGGTCCCCGGTGACGTAGAGCCCGGGGATGCCGAGGGCACCGCCGGCCCGGGTGATCTCCATCAGCGAGTTCAGCACGGTCGCGGGCGCCTCCTGCTGGGCCCCCTCGCCGTGCCCCCGGGCCTCGAAGCCCACGGCGTCCACGCCGCAGTCGACCTCGGGCTCGCCCAGGATCTGGGCGATCTGGTCCTTCGGGTCGCCCTTGGAGACGTCGATCGTCTCGCAGCCGAAGCTGCGGGCCTGGGCCAGCCGGTCCTCGATCAGGTCGCCCACGATCACGACCGCGGCCCCGAGCAGGTGCGCCGACACGGCCGCTGCCAGTCCCACGGGACCGGCGCCGGCGATGTACACCGTCGACCCGGTGGTCACCCCGGCCGTGTAGCAGCCGTGGTAGCCGGTCGGGAAGATGTCGGACAGCATCGTGAGGTCCTGGATCTTCTCCAGCGCTTGGTCGCGGTCGGGGAAGCGCAGGCAGTTGAAGTCCGCGTACGGAACCATGACGTACTCGGCCTGACCACCGGTCCACCCGCCCATGTCGACGTACCCGTACGCCGAGCCCGGACGGTCCGGGTTCACCGTGAGGCAGAGGCCGGTTCGGCCCTCCTTGCAGTTGCGGCAGCGGCCGCAGGCGATGTTGAACGGCACGCTGACGATGTCGCCGACGTCCAGGAACTCGACGTCGGGCCCCTTCTCCACGACCTCCCCGGTGATCTCGTGCCCGAGGACCAACCCCTCGGGAGCGGTCGTGCGCCCGCGCACCATGTGCTGGTCGCTGCCGCAGATGTTGCTGGTGACCGTCTTGAGGATGACCCCGTGCGGCGTCTTGCGGCCGACGTTGGACGGGTGCACCCCCGGGCCGCTCGACAGCTCCAGCTTGGGGTAGTCCAGGTCCGCGACCTCCACCTTGCCCGGTCCCATGTACCGGACGGCCTTGTTCCCTGCCACCGCGCTCCTCCTCTGGTCCTGGACGGCCCGCGTCGTGCGCGTCCCCTCCGTGGTCCCCCGCGCCGATCGGCGCGGACGTCTCTGCCGTCCGGTCGGGCGGCGCCGCGTCACCCACCGCTCCGGTCGCGGGGCGCGGTCTGGCGTGGCGGGGCGAGCCGTGCTGAGGGTCGGCGGCGAGGGCGCCCCACCAGGCTGACCGGCATCGGGACCTCCGCAGCGGTGCGACCAACGCGTGATCCAGCTCACATGCCGGTCCCTCCCGTCCGCAATCGGGCACGGCACCGGTCCGCGCGGCGGCTACCCGATCCGCGGCTACCTACGACGCGGTGTGAGGGCGTCGACCCCGAGACGTCACCTCGCTCGTCGGGTGCAGGAGCGGCGCCCCCGACCCCGCACCGCGGTCAGGTGCGACCGACGCTGAGCACGGTCAGGTAGGCGGCCAGCCCCAGGGCGAGGCAGCCGGCGATCACCGGGGCGTAGGACCCGGAGGCATCGACGGTCGCACCGGCGAGCGGCGCTCCCACGGCCGAGCCGAGGCCGGCGCTGGTGTACAGCACCCCCAGCAGGCCGCCCAGGCGGGTGGTGCCGAAGCGCTCGGCGACGACCGCGGGACCGATCGCGACGAACCCTCCGTAGCCCACCCCGAGCACCACGGCGAAGGCGGCCAGGACGCCGTACCCGCCACCGACCCCCCACAGCGCGAAGCTCACGGCCATCGTCAGGAAGCACCCCTGGAAGGCGCGCAACGTCCCGGTCCGCGCGGCAACCAGTCCGAGCAGCAGCCGGCCGGCGGTGCTCGCCGCGCCGATCACCCCGACCAGCGCGGCCGCCGCGACCCGGTCGATCCCGGCCTGCTCGGCGTACCCGGGCAGGTGCACGAAGGGCACGAACAGCGCGACGGCCATGAGGCCCGACGCCAGGTACAGCCGCCGGTAGTCCCGGTTCCGGACGGCCTCACGCAGCGTCAGCGCCGCCGGGCCGGTCTGCACCGGCGGGCGCTGCACGACCGCGGCGCACACCAGCAGGACGACCGCGCCGGCCAGTCCGAGCACGAGGTGCGTGTTCCGCCAGCCCAGCTCGCCGATCAGGGCAGCCGCCAGGGGCGCGACGGTGAGCGTGCCCAGGCCGATCCCCGTCACCGCCACCCCGACGGCGATGGTCCGCCGTCCCTCGAACCACCCGCTGACGACGGCGACCATCGGGACGTACGCGCAGGCCACCCCGATGCCCACCCCCAGGCCGTAGGTGAGCAGCCCGATCCACAGCTCGCCGGCCTGCGAGGTCGCGGTCAGCCCGGCCCCGAGCGCGACGCCGCCGACCAGCAGCACCCGCCGGGGGCCGTAGCGGTCCACCGCGACGCCGCTGAGCGCGCCGAGGCCGAAGTAGGTGAGCGAGGTCAGCGCGAAGAAGGCCGACGTGGCACCCCGGCCGGAGCCGAACTCCGCCGCCATGGGCTCGAGGAACGCGCCGAAGGAGTAGGCGATCCCGAACGAGACGAACATGCCCGCGAACGCCGCGGCGACCATGACCCAGCCACGGCCCGTGTCGACGGCTGCCGAGGGGCGCATGGCGGAGGACGATACGAGATCGCCGCGGGTGCGCCCGGGAGGCCGGGCGTCCGGGGTCAGGGCTGCCAGCGTCCGCGGACGTCCTCGGCGAAGGCCGCGTACTCCCGGATCGGGAGCACCTCCTCCAGGGTCAGGTGGTGACTCATCGGTAGGGCGCCCATCACGACCTGGTCGAGCTGGTCGTGCGACTCGACGTCGACGACCCCGATGACCCGGCGTTGCCCGGCGACCTTGTACAGGTTCTTGACGAGCCCCGCCTCCATCGCGCCGAGCGCCGCCTCCGTCTCCCGCTCCCACTCGTCCCAGAAGGCGTCCCGGTCCAGCCGGGTGTGGTCGACGCGGAGGCTGACGTAGAACAGCATCGGGGCGCTCCTGGGATCCGCACGGCGTCCGGCCGACGCCGGTTCTGTCGGGACGGCCGCAGTGTGTCCGCCCCCGCCCCCTCGGGACAAGAGGCCGGGCCCCGCGCCCGGGCACGGAGGGTCCGACGGCGCTCCGGGCGGGGGTGGCCAGGGTGGGACGTCGACGCGCGAGCGCCCGGGCGTCTCAGGCGCCTCGGGCCCGCTCCCCGCGCCTCAGCCGCGGTCGACCGGGCGGCGGAACAGCTCCCCGACCCGCGAGGGCGGTTGCTCCGCGGGCGGCCGGG
The DNA here is from genome assembly GCF_054051015.1 of Blastococcus sp. SYSU DS0616. Lineage (NCBI taxonomy): Bacteria > Bacillati > Actinomycetota > Actinomycetes > Geodermatophilales > Geodermatophilaceae > Blastococcus > Blastococcus sp. SYSU DS0616. The sequence continues at coordinate 83,930 of NZ_JBJHAJ010000006.1, read as the reverse complement.
GGCGCTGCCGCGCGCCCACGGCGTGCGCGCCGGCCGGCCGGGGCCGGGCGGCCTCGGTGAGCCGCTCGTGGGCGAGGTAGTGCTGCACGACGTCCGGGGCCGCTCGGTGACCGCGGGCGGCGACGTCGTGCCGCGCCTCCCACTCGCAGACCCGCTTCTCGAACTCCGTCATCTGCAGCGGATCCGGCGCCCGGCGCCCGCGCCCGGCCCCCGGTCCCCCCTGTGCGTTCTCCCTGGTGGTCATCCCGCCTCCTCGAGGCCGCTGGTGAGGACCACGGTGCTCCTCCCGGCGCCGCGGGGGCAGGGCGGAAGGTCCCTGCCCGCTCCGCGCGGCCGTCCCACGCACGCGTGCCGGAACGGGCCACTCCGCCGAGCGCACCGTGGCGCGTGTCACCATCGCCCAGGCAGCAGGACCGCTCGCAGTACCGGCCCCGACGCTCCGAGCAGGCGGGCCCGGGCTCCGGACGCGCAGGACACCCAGTGGAGGGCGTGTGATGACGCAGGACCAGGGCCGCACGATCTACGTCGACGGGCAGTGGTGCCCGGCCGACGGAGGTGCCTCCTTCGACGTCACGGACCCGGCCACGGGGCAGGTCATCGGGCAGGCCGCGGACGGTGGCCGGGCGGAGACCGAAGCGGCGATCGCCGCCGCGGAGCGCGCGCTGCCGGCGTGGTCCGGGGCGACGGCCTACCAGCGCGCGGCCGTGCTGGCGAAGGCCGACGGCCTGATGCGCGAGCGCCGCAGGGAGCTGGCCGCGCTGATGACCCGGGAGCAGGGCAAGCCGCTCAAGGCCGCCATGAACGAGGTGGCGTACGCCGCGGACTTCCTGGCCTGGTTCGCCGAGGAGGCCAAGCGCATCGGCGGCGTGACGATCCCCTCGGCGCGGGCCGACCAGCGGTTCCTGACCATGCGCCAGGCGGTCGGTGTGGTCGCGGCCATCACCCCGTGGAACTACCCGATCTCGATGCTCACCCGCAAGCTCGCGCCGGCCATCGCGGCCGGGTGCACCTCGGTGCTCAAGCCGGCGGACCAGACGCCGCTCTGCGCGGTCGCGACGGTGCAGCTGCTCGCCGACGCCGGCGTTCCCGCCGGCGTGGTCAACATGGTCACGACCACCCGGGCGGCGGAGGTCGGCGACACGCTGCTGGCGTCACCGGTGGTCCGGAAGCTCACCTTCACCGGCTCCACTGCGGTGGGGAAGATGCTCGCCGCGAAGGCCGCGACCACGCTGAAGCGGGTGTCGGTGGAGCTGGGCGGGCACGCACCGTTCCTCGTGTTCCCCGACGCCGACCCCGTCCGCGCGGCCAAGGGCGCGGCGCTGGTGAAGTTCCTCAACACCGGGCAGGCGTGCATCAGCCCGAACCGCATCTACGTGCACCGCTCCCTCTACGACACCTTCCTCACGACGCTCGAGCAGCGGATCGCGGCGCTCCGCATCGGCCAGGGCGACCAGGACGGGGTCACCATCGGCCCGCTCGTGGACGAGCGCGCCGTGGCGAAGATGGAGGCCCAGGTGCTCGACGCGCGCACCCGGGGCGCCCGGGTCGTCGTCGGTGGCGAGCGGGTCCAGGTCGACGGGCTCGACGGGACGACCTTTTTCGCCCCCACGCTGCTGGCCGACGTGACGCCGGACATGCTCGTCTCCCGCGAGGAGACCTTCGGCCCGATCGCCGCGGTCACCCCGTTCGACGACGAGGACGAGGTCATCGCCCGGGCGAACGACACCGAGTACGGCCTCGCCGCGTACGTCTACACCAACGACCTGTCGACGGCGATCCGGGTGACCGAGCAGCTGCGTTTCGGGATGGTCGGGATCAACGACATCAATCCCACGTCCGCCGCGGCGCCCTTCGGCGGGGTGAAGGCGAGCGGCCTCGGCCGCGAGGGCGGGTACGAGGGCATCGACGAGTACCTCGACACCAAGCTCGTCGGCATCTCCGTCTGACGCCCCGCCGCCCGGGTGGCGGTTCCCGGCGGGGCCTCCGGCACCCGCTCCGCCGGGAGCGGGTGCCGGGCGGCGGTCAGCTGAGGTGGTGCACCTCCTGGAGGCGGTGGACCGGGGTCGGGATCCCCTCGTAGCGCGCCTTCAGCTGCAGCGCGAGGTACAGCGAGTAGTGCCGCGACTGGTGCAGGTTCCCGCCGTGGAACCACAGCGCCTCCTGCTGGGTGGGCTTCCACATGTTGCGCTGCTCGCCCTCCCAGGGCCCGGGGTCCTTGGTGGTGTCCGAGCCGAGGCCCCACACCTTGCCGACCCTGTCGGCCACCTCCTGGCTGATCAGGTCGGCCGCCCAGCCGTTCATCGACCCGTACCCGGTGGCGTAGACGACGAGGTCGGCCGGCAGCTCGGTGCCGTCCTCCAGGACGACGGCGTCCTCGGTGAGGTGGTCGACGATCCCGTGGGCCAGCTTCACCTCGCCGTTCGCGACCAGCTCGGCAGCCCCCACGTCGATGTAGTAGCCGGAGCCGCGGCGCAGGTACTTCATGAACAGGCCGGAGCCGTCCTCGCCGAAGTCGAGCCAGAACCCGGCCTTCTCGAGCCGGTCGTAGAAGTCGGCGTCGCGCTCCTTCATCTGGTCGTACAGCGGGATCTGGAACTCGTGCATGATCCGGTACGGCAGCGAGGCGAAGATCAGGTCCGCCTTCTCCGTCGTGACGCCGGCGGCCAGCGCCTGCTCGGAGTAGAGCGCGCCGAGCCCGATCTCCATGAGGGTGTCGCTCTTGACGATGTGCGTCGAGGAACGCTGGACCATGGTGACGTCGGCGTCGTTCTCCCAGAGGGCCCCGCAGATGTCGAAGGCGGAGTTGTTGCTGCCGATGACGACCGCCTTCTTCCCGGCGTAGGCGTCGGGGCCCGGGTGCGCCGACGAGTGGTGCTGGTCGCCGCGGAAGACGTCCTGGCCGGGGATGACCGGGACGTTCGGCTTGCCGGACATCCCGGTGGCCAGCACGACGTGCGCCGGGCGCAGGGTGAGCGGCTTGCCGTGCCGCTCGACCTGGACGGTCCACTCCCCCTTCTCGGGCGAGTAGGCGGCCGTCGTGGCCACCGTGCTGCCCCAGTACGGGACCTCCATGACCGTGACGTAGGACTCGAGCCAGTCGCCGATCTTGTCCTTGGGTGAGAACACCGGCCAGTTGTCCGGGAACTTCAGGTACGGCAGGTGGTCGTACCAGACCGGGTCGTGCAGGCACAGCGACTTGTACCGGCCGCGCCACTGGTCCCCCGGCCGGTCGTGCTTGTCGACGACGAGAGCCGGCACGCCGAGCTGCCGCAGCCGGGCGCCCAGAGCGATGCCGCCCTGGCCGCCGCCGACGACGAGCACGTAGGGCTGGACACTGACCCCCAGCTCGGCCTCCTCCTTCTCCCGCCGCTCCAGCCAGGTGAGGCGGTGCTTGTTCGCCCCGTGCTCGGCGCCCATCGGCCGAGCGGCGCCACGTGGCTCCTCGTGGCCCTTGAGCTCGTGCATCGTGGTGAGGAACGTCCACGCCTTCGGCGCACCGTCCTCCTCGACCAGGCGCACCAGCCCGGTGCCGCGGCCCACGGCTGTCTCGAAGGTGAACCACGCGGTGGTGACGCCGTCGGCCTCCTCGGGCGGCTCCGCCACGGTGAACGACGACGGGTCGGTGCGCTCCAGCGTCTGGGTCAGCAGGTCGCTCACGCCGGCCGGGTTCTCGACGGTGGTGATGTTCCAGCTGAAGGCGATCAGGTCGCGCCAGAAGCTGGTGGCGGCGAACATGCCGGCCGCACGCGCGACGTCGCAGGCGCGCAGCGCGTCGGCGAAGTCGGCGAGCCAGCGCTCGGCCCGCTGCGCCGGGGCCTGCGTGGTCGTGTCGAGGGTCTGCGTCATGGCTACCTCCCGCGGGCACGGGTCGACGTGGTGTGATGTGCAGCACAGCGCCCGGGGGTCGGCGGCGGAAGCGTTGCAGCGTGTTGCACGCGGCCGGGGCGAGGTGGAGGTGCGGCGTGACCGGCTACTCGGCGATCGCTCCCGGTACCGACCTGTCGCAGCACGCCCGCGTGCTGGTGCGCGTGCACGACGCGGTGATCGGGGGCAGCCGGCCGCCCGTCCGCCCCCGCGGGGTCGTCGCGCGCTCGTGGTCACGGGTCCTGGGCCTCGGGCTCGACCCGTCGCGCACCAACGCCCGCGAACCGCTGTGCCCCGCCGAGGTCGAGCGCCGACGCCGGTGCTCGCCCCTGCTGCCGGTGATCGGTGAGCTGCGGCAGGTCCTCGGCAGCGTGGCGGACGCGTCGGCCTTCCTCATGGTCGTCACCGACGCCGACGGCGTCCTCCTCTGGCGGGAGGGATCGGCCCGGGTGCGGCTGCGCGCCGACGCCCTGGGCTTCACCGACGGCGCCCGGTGGACCGAGCAGACCGTCGGCACCAACGCCATCGGGACGGCGTTGGCCGAGGCGGCGCCGGTGCAGCTGTTCTCCGCCGAGCACTTCGAGCAGGCCCAGCACCCCTGGTACTGCACGGCCGCGCCGATCCACCACCCCGTCAGCGGTGAGCTGCTCGGCGTCGTCGACGTCAGCGGGCCCGCGCTGACCCTGCACCCGGTCATCGCGGCGCTCGTCGAGACCGCCGTCCGGCTGGCAGAAGCCCAGCTGTGGCGGCACCACGAGCAGCGCCTGGAGCGGTTGCGCCGCTCGGCCCGCGGCGTGCTGGCCACCGTCTCCGGCCCGCTGCTGCTGGTCGACGAGCACGGCTGGGTCGCGCACCGGTCGGGTATCGCCGCGCGCGACCGGGTCGCGGTGCCGCGCGATGGCACGGTGCTCGCCGTCCCGGGCCTCGGGCTGTGCACGCCCGAACGCGTCGGTGAGGGCTGGCTGGTCCGGCCGCACGACCCCGGGGACGCCGTCGCCGCCGAACTGGACCTCACCGGCCCACCCGTGCTCCGCCTCCGGTCCCGCCGTGACCCGTGGGTCACCCCGCTGACCCGCCGGCACGCCGACCTCCTGCTCCTGCTGCACCAGGCCGGCCGGGCGGGGCTGGGCGCCGACCGGTTGAGCACCGCGCTCTTCGGCGACGCGGCGCACTGCGTCACCGTCCGGGCGGAGATGTCCCGGCTGCGGAAGGTGGTCGGCGGCCTGGTGACCACCAACCCCTACCGCCTGGCCGCCGGGGTCACGCTGACGGTGCTCCGCCCCGAGGAGGGCTGACGCGCACCGGCGACGGCGAGGCGCGCGGTCGGCCCCGTCGCCGTTGCGACCACCCGCCTCCGGGGGTGGGATGAGTCATGGCTGTGGCCCGGCACGGGCGTCCCCCGACCGGCACCGAGGACCGGGAGGACGGGACCGAGCGGTACGACGCGGACTCGCCGCACCGCATCTCCGCCGCGGGTTGGCGGGCTCTGCTGGCGCGAGCCGTCCGGCAGCTGCTCACCGATCGGCTGATGGTCCAGAGCGCCGGGGTGGCGTTCTTCGCCGTCCTGTCGGTCGCCCCGGTGCTGGTGACCGCCGTGTCGATCTACGGCGTCGTGAACACCCCCGGAACGGCGCTCGAGCAGCTGTCCGAGGTGGCGGACGTGCTGCCCGACGACCTCGAGTCGATCGTCGCCGACCAGCTCACGACGATCACCGCCGCGTCGGCCCAGGTGCTCACCTTCCGGGGGCTCACCGGCCTCCTCGTGGCCCTCTGGACGGCGACGACCGCGATGACGTACCTCATCGACGGCGTCTGCATCGCCTACCACCAGACGGAGACGCGCGGTCTGCTGCGCCGCAGTGGCCTGGCCCTGCTCTTCGTGCTCGCCGGCGCCGTGGGGCTCGCCGGCCTGATCGCCGCGGCGGGGGTCGTCGGCGCCCGGCTCGCTGGCGCCCCCGGTCCGGTCCGCGCCGCCGCGTCGGTGCTGTCCTGGATTGCGCTGGCCGTGCTCATGGTGGCGGCCCTCACGGTCCTCTACCGGTTGGCCCCGGACCGCCGGGACGCGCGGTGGCGGTGGCTCACGGCCGGATCGGTGCTGACGACGCTGGTCTGGCTCGGCACCACCCTGGCCTTCTTCTCCTACGTGCAGAGCCTGGGCAGCTACCAGTCGACCTACGGCTCCCTCGCGGGCGTGGCGATCAGCATGTTCTGGCTGTGGACGACGGTCGCCCTCATCTTCCTCGGTGCCGCGGTGAACGCCGAGACCGAGCGGCAGACCGTGCGCGACTCGACGGTCGGGCCGGAGCAGCCGCTCGGCCGACGAGGTGCCGTCGTGGCCGACAGCGCGCCGCCGTACCCGGGCGAGGACTGAACCGGTACGCGCCGGCCCCTCCGGCATCCCGGTCACCCGCCCACCGCGCTCCCGGGACCGTGCGCCGACGGGCGCCGCAGCAGCGCCCACGAGGTCCCCGGCCGCGCTACCGTCCGCGTCCTGGCCCGCTGCTGCAGCCCTTCCTACGACGTCGTCCCGGAGGTGGACCGGAGGTGACCGCCGACCGCGAGGCCCTGCTGCGCTCGCTGTACGACGCGTTCGACGCGCGCGACATCGAGACGGTGGTGGCGGCGATGACGCCGGATGTGGACTGGCCCAACGGCTGGCAGGGCGGCCGGCTCGTCGGGCGTGACGCCGTCCGCCAGTACTGGGAGCACCAGTGGGCCGAGATCCGGCCGAACCTGCGGCCGACCGCCGTCTCCGAACGCGGGGACGGCTCGGTCGAGGTCGGCGTCCGGCAGGTGTTCCGCGACCCCGGCGGTCTCGTCCTGGAGCGCTCCGACGTCCGCCACGTCTACACCTTCGACGGTCACCTGGTGCGGCGCATGGACGTCGAGCGGTAGCGGCCGACGAGGCCGGTCAGCGGGCTCCGGAGTCGAACTCCATCCACGCTCTCCGCCGGTCCTTCCGGGAGCGCGCCTGCGACATGGCCTCCACCCGGCGACGCTGCTCGTCGGTCGCGTTCCCCTGGGCGACGGCCCGCTCGGCCTCGTGCATCGCCTCCTCGGCCGCGGACTCCGCCGGCGTCTGCGGGGTCTCCTCCACCGGACTGGACTCGTCCCCCGGCTGCTCCGGTGACCGGTAGGGGCTCTCGGCCGGGAGGTTGCCGCTGATCCGGCCGTACGCGCCGAGCAGCAGCAGGACCAGGCCGACGACGGCCGAGAAGACCACGTTGCTGAAGTCGAAGGCGAAGACGTTGAAGTCGGTGCGCAGCACCGCCAGGTTGCCCAGTGCCGACACGAGGAACAGCACCCCGACGGCGATCATGACCGTCGAGGCGACCCGCGCTCCCGCCAGCGCGCCGCCGATCAGCACGAGCCCGACGATCACGGAGACGGTGGACAGCAGACCGTTCGTCGACATGCCCACCACCGATTCGCCGGTGGTCGAGAAGAACGGCAGCCCTCGGGCGAAGCCCAGTACCGCGAACACCAGCAGGACGACACCCACGACGCCCGCTCCCACGCGGTGCACCATGAGCACCCGGTTCCGCACGGCCCGCCGGTCCGCCGGCGACGGCGATGTCGTGGTCGATCGCTGCGGGTCACTCCTGCGGGTCATCGGAAGGGTCCCTCCCTCGGATACCGAGGCGATTGGCGCCTACGCCTCCTGACGTCCGTACCGGCCTGTCTCCGATGAACGAGCCGGGCGCCGGCGGAGTGCCCGCCCGAGCACCGGTCCGGGGCGATCGGCGCGGGAAGTCAGGCGCGCACCCGGTTCCCCGGCCGACGGCGGCGGGCGAAGAAGCGCTCGACCCGGCGCCACCGGTTCGGTGTCTTCTCGGGATCCATGACCTCCGACTCCGCCAGCGCCCGGTCGGCCGGGCCGAGCTGCGGCGGCTCGAACGGCACCAGCGAGCGGCCGGTCGGGCGGCGCAGTCGCTCGATGCCCCGCACCAGGGAGCCGGTGTCGGCGATCGCGGCGGTGACCTCCTCCGGCGCGCAGCCCAGGTGCTCGGCGATCAGCCGGTCCCGGAAGGCGACGATCGTGTCGGCCAGCCCGTCGGCCCCAGGCCGTCCCTCGACCGCTTCGATCGCCAGATCGCACTCGGTGTCCAGGCCCATCGAGCGGTTGTTCACGTTGCTGGAGCCGATGCGGAGCAGCCGGTCGTCGACGACGGTGATCTTGGCGTGCACGTAGATGTGCGCTCGCCGCTCGGTCACCGGGGTGTAGATCCGGAACCGGTCGTGCACGTCGGCCTCGCGGACGATCTCCAGCGCCCGGGCACGCGCGGTGCCCATCGCCTTCTCGGAGAGCCAGCCGTCGGCCGTCCAGGGGTTGACCACGACCACGTCGGGGCCGTCGGGCTCGCGCAGCCGTTCGGCGATCGCCTCGGCGATCCGCCGGCTGGCGAAGTACTGGCTCTCCACGTAGAGCGCCCGGCGGGCACCGGCGATCAGGGCCAGCCACAGCAGCTCGACCTCGTGCACCAGCGGTGTGCCACCGTGCTCGGGCCGGGTGCGGGAGATCGCCACGTCCACGTCGGTGAGCAGGGGGTCGACACCCTCGGGCCAGTGGTCCCGTTCCTCGGGCAGGGGCTCGAGGCGCTCACCGGTGCCGCTCTCCCACCGTTCGCGGGCCAGCTCGGCGAGAGCCCGTGCGGCAGGGCCGGTCATGATGCTGGTCGCGTCGTGCCACGGTCCGGTGAGCCGACCCGGTGCGGGCCCGGTCGCCGGCCGGCAGCGGTGCGGGTTGTCATCGGCGTGGTCGGAGGTGTCCCAGCGGTCCGCGGTGACGTCGATGCCGCCGGCGAACGCCAGGGAGTCGTCGATCACCACGATCTTCTGGTGGTGCGCGCCGCCGACCGGGTGGTGGGTGTCGACGGCGAGGGTGAGCCGTTCGGGGGCGCGCCGGTCCAGGAGCACGATCGGCTTCAGCCCCCGGCCGAGCGCGCGCAGCATCCCCAGGTCCCACTGCAGGACGCCGACGTGCAGGTCCGGGTTCTGCTCCACCGCCCGCTCGAGCACGTCGCCCAGCCGGTCGTCCTGAGGCCGGCCGCCGTCCAGCGGGTCGAGCCGGATGCGGGGATCGAAGTCCCAGCCGATGAACAGCACCCGGCGCCGGGCACCCAGCACGGCGCGCTTGAGGGTGGCGAAGTACCCGGCCGCGTCGACGAAGACCGCGAACCGGGTGGCCTGCTCGATCCGCCAGCAGGTCTCGCCGGGGACCAGCAGCCGTGCGCCCTGCTCGGGCGCACCGACGTCCCCACCCGGCGGGGCGGAGAGCCTGAGCCCGGGATCGGTCCTCGCCTCACCGCCGCCCGTCACACCGGCAGTCTGCCCGGCGCCGAGGGCGGGGACCAACGCCTACCCCCCCGGGACGCCCCGATCGGGTCCTCGGCCGCGGGTGGCCGGGCTCGCCGCCGCGAGCGCGCTCGGGAGCCCGGCGCGCGGCTCCGGACCTCACACCGGAGCACCGGCCGGCGTCTGCCCTCCGAGCCCGAGCGGCGGGCAGCACCGGAACCTGCAGGAGGTCGATCGATGAGCGGCTGGTCGGTGATCGCCGGAGCCGTGTCCACGGGCGTGTTCGCCCTCGCGTCCCTGCCCATGGTGGTCAAGGCGGCACGCACCAGGGACCTCGCGTCCTACAGCGGAGGCAACCTCGCCCTGGCCAATGCCGGGAACGTCATCCACTGGCTGTACGTGGTGCACCTGCCGGTCGGCCCGGTATGGGCGCTGCACGCCTTCAACTCCACCGTGGCCGCGCTCATGTTCAGCTGGTGGCTGCGCGAGCGCCGGCGTCGGGCCACCCTCGGCCCGGACGTCGCCGCGCGTGGCGAGGTGGCCACGTCCGGCGGCGAGACCGTCCGCCGACTTCGATGAGCGAGACTGCGACACCGCAGACCTCACCGATCGACCCGCCGAGGCGTCTACCTGCCGTGCTGCCCTTCGAAGAGATCGTCGCCCGCCACGGCGCTACGGTCCTGCGCGTGTGCCGGGCCGTGGTCGGCCCGGTCGACGCCGAGGACGCGTGGTCGGAGACCTTCCTCGCCGCCCTCCGCGCCTACCCCGGGCTCCCGGAGGACACGAACTGGGAGGCCTGGCTGGTGACCGTCGCCCACCGCAAGGCCGTCGACCTGCACCGCGCCGCACGACGCCGGGCCGTGCCCGTCGAGCCGGTCCCCGAACCCGCCGGGGGCGCCGACGGGGCGGACGAGGAGGTCGCCCGGCACGGCGACCTGTACGACGCGCTGCGCCGGCTGCCGGACAAGCAACGGCAGGCGGTCGCGGACCACCACCTCGCCGGTCTGCCGCACCGCGAGGTCGCCGCCGTGCTGGGCGGCACCGAAGCGGCCGCCCGTCGAGCCTCGGCCGACGGGATCAGGGCGCTGCGCGTCCGCTACCACGATGTCGGACTGGAGGAGACCGTCGATGGACGACCGTGATCCCGGGCTGTTCGCCCGGCTCGACGACGACCTCGCCCCGGCGTTGGAGCGCCTGCACGCCCGGCTGGTGGCCGAGGCCGAGCACGAGGGACTGCTCGACGTCGCCTACCGCGTCATGGACACACCGGTGGGGCCGCTGCTCCTCGCGGCCACCGAACACGGGCTGGTGCGCGTCGCCTACGCCCGTGAGGACCACGCTGCCGTCCTGGCCACGCTGGCCACCAGGATCGGCCCGCGGATCCTGCGCGCCCCCGCTCGGCTGGAGGTCGCGGCCCGGCAGGTCGAGGAGTACTTCGCCGGTAGCCGCACGCAGTTCGACATCCCGCTGGATCTCCGGCTGGCCTCAGGGTTCCGGCGCAGCGTGCTCGAGACCCTGCGCACCGTCGACTACGGCACCACCCGCAGCTACGCCGGTGTGGCCGCCGCAGTCGGGAGTCCACGGGCCGTTCGGGCCGTCGGGACCGCCTGCGCGACCAATCCGCTGCCGGTCGTCGTCCCGTGCCACCGCGTCGTCCGCACCGACGGCACGATCGGCGCCTACATCGGTGGCGCCGAGGCCAAGCAGCGCCTGCTCTCCCTCGAAGGCGCCGCCTGACGGTCCGGCAGCGCGGCGGTGCCGGACGACCTCACATCCGACCCCGCCCGAACGTCTGCTCGGTACCGGCACCAGCGCCGGGGACCACGGCGACGCCCCATCGGCGCCCGAGCAGAGAGGACCCACCCCCATGTCCCGGATCGCACTCGTCACCGGATCCACCCGCGGCCTCGGCCGCGCCACCGCCGCAGAGCTCGCCCGTCGCGGCCACACGGTCGTCGTGGCGAGCCGGAACGCCGTCGCTGCCCGGGAGGTCGCCGACCGGCTGCGCGACGAGGGGCACGACGCCGCGCACGTCGCCCTCGACGTCACGTCGTCGGAGAGCGTCTCTGCAGCGCCAAGGAGCTCGACTCCCGGTACGGCCGTCTCGACGTGCTGGTCAACAACGCCGGGATCCTTGCGGAGGCGACCGGGCCGGCAACGCACGAGTTCACCGATCTCGAGGCTTTCGGCCGCACCCTGGAGACGAACGTCGCCGGCGCGGTGACCGTCATCGAGCACTTCCTGCCCCTGCTGCGCCGCAGCGAGGCTGCCCGGGTCGTGAACGTCTCCTCGACCGTGGGCTCGCTGACCGACCAGTCCGACCCGGACTCGCCGTACTACAGCATGGTGGTGCCCGGGTACCAGGCGTCGAAGGCCGCGCTGAACAGCATCACCATCGGCCTGGCGAAGCACCTGGCCGAGCTCCGCCACGGTCACCTCGGTCTGCCCCGGCTGGGTGCAGACCGATCTGGCCCCCGGCAACCGCGAGCAGGCGCCGCTCACACCCGCCCAGGCGGCTGGGGTCGTGGTGCACGCGGCGACGCTGCCGGCCGAGGCGCCGTCGGGCACCTTCCTGGACGCCGACGGCATCGTGCCGTGGTGACCTCCGCCGGCGCGTCGTCCTCGCCGCCGGGCTCCCGGAGCCGGCACGGGCGACCACGCCGTGCGCCGTTCTTGTCGGTACCCCGCACCAGCATGTCGTGGCGGCACCGGTGGGGAGCGAGCCCGCGGGTGCAGTCCATGGCGGTTCCCGCACGCAGAGGAGGACCAGTGAAGATCGTCGTCACCACGCCCACCGGTTCCGTCGGCTCGCGCGTCGTGCGCCTGCTGCTGCAGGCCGGGCAGCGGCCGACGCTGCTGCTCCGGGACGCCGGCCGGCTCGACCCGGCCACCCGCGCCCTGGTCGACACGGTCGAGGGCGACCAGCGCGACCTCGACGTGGTGCTGCGCGCGACGGAGGGCGCCGACGCCCTGTACTGGGTCAACCCGCCCACGGACGACGACGACCCGATCGAGGCCCAGCGCCGGCTGGGCCGGATCGCCGCCCGCGCCGTGGCCGACAACGGCATCACGCGCACGGTTTTCCAGAGCAGCGTGGGTGCGGAGAAGCGCACGGGTGTCGGGGACATCGACGGCCTGGCCGCTACCGAGGTGGCGCTCGACGGCACCGGCGCCTCGGTCACCCATCTGCGCTGCGGCATGTTCTTCACCAACCTGCTGCTCGACCCGGGCCTCGACGAGGGCGTCTTCCGCGTCGCCCTGCCGGTGGACATGCCCCTGCCGTGGGTCGACCCGCGGGACGTCGGGGACGTCGCCGCCGTGCGGCTGCTGTCCACCACCTGGTCCGGGCGGCACGTCCAGGCCGTCCACGGGCCCGAGGACCTCAGCTGGGCCCAGGTCGCGGACGTCGTGGCCGCGGCGACCGGACGCTCCGTTCGCGTCGAGCGCGTGCCCGACGACGCCATCCGTGCCGGGCTGCGGGCCGCGGGCCTCACCGATCCCCAGGTCGAGGCGATCCTCGGCATGAGCACCGGTCTCCGCGACGGGTTCGTCCCGGAGGACGGCCGGAGCCTGGTGACCACGACGCCCGGCACGCTTGCCGCCTGGGCGTACGAGCACGTGAACCGGCAGGTGGCCCCGGCGCTCGCGGGGTGAGCACCGGAGCGGCGTGACGGCGGCCGAGGTGCCGAGGGGCGCGCCGCCGGTCCCTGCCGACCGCGCGCCCCTGGCGGCCACTGGAACACCTCACGGCCGAGGAGCGCTGGCGCCGACGTGACCGACACGTCCCCGGGGCTGTCCCTGCTCGACCGTTCCCGCACCCGGATCGGCGAGCCCGACGCCGCGGCGCTCCAGGGCAGCGTCGCGCGCGCCGTCCACGCCGAGCAGCTCGGGTTCGAGCGGTTCTGGGTCGCCGAGCACCACGGGGTGCCGGGGATCGCCGGCGCCGCCCCGGCAGTGGTGCTGGCCGCCGTCGCCGGCCGGACGACGACGATCCGGCTCGGCTCGGCCGGCGTGATGCTGCCGCACCACCAGCCGCTCGTCGTCGCCGAGCAGTTCGCCACCCTGTCGGCCTTCGCGCCGGGCCGGGTCGACCTGGGGCTGGGCCGCTCCCCCGGGTTCACCGCGCCGGTGCGCCGCGCCCTGCGGGAGGCCGACCGGGACTTCCCGGCCGACCTCGCCGAGCTGCGCGCCTACCTCACCGGCGCGGCGGAGATCACCCTGCACCCGCAGCCCGTCGGCCCGGTGCCGCTGCACGTGCTGGCGACCGGGCGCGGGCTGCAGGTCGCGGCGGAGCTGGGGCTCCCCGTCATCGTCGGCGGCCCGCTGCTGGGCCTGGCCGGCGACCCCGAGCCCGGGCTGGCCGCGCTGGCCGAGTACCGGCGCACCTTCCGGCCCTCCGGGCAGCAGCCGGAGCCGCGCGTCGCGATCAGCCTCGACGTGCTGGTCGCCGACACCCCGGCGGAGGCCGCGGACCTGCTGCTGCCCGAGGCGTGGGCGATGGCCCGGGCCCGCACCACCGGCACCTTCCCGGCGCTGGAGCCGGTGGCCGCCGTCCGCGCCGCGCACCGCACCCCGCGCCAGCAGCAGTACCTCGAGGAGACGGCTGCGGCGGCGGTCGCCGGCACGCCCGCCCAGGTGGAGAGCCGGCTGGCGGAACTGCTCGACCGCACCGGGGCGGCCGAGCTGGTGGCCGCGGGCAGCACCTTCGACCGGGCGGCCCTGGCCGCCTCCGACGCCTCCCTCGCGGCCCTGTTCGGCCGGACGGCCGGTGCCGGCGTCCCCGCCGGCACCGGCTCAGGAGGTGGCAGCGCCCGGTCGGGGCGCCCCGGGCCGGCTCAGAACGCCGGCAGGACGGCGCCCGAGTAGTTCTCCTCGATGAACTGCCGCACCTCGGCGGAGTGCAGCAGCTCCTCCAGCGCGACGATCCGCTCGGCGTCCTCGTCGCCGCTGCGGACCACGAGCAGGTTCGCGTTCGGGTTGCCCTCGGCCTCCTCCAGCGCGAGGGCGTCCTCGGCCGGGGAGAGGTCGGCGTCGATCGCGTAGTTGCCGTTGATCACCGCGGCGTCGACGTCGGCCAGCGAGCGCGGCAGCTGTGCGGCCTCGACCTGCTGGATCTCCAGGCCCTTCGGGTTGCCCTCGATGTCCAGGGCCGTCGGCGCCGAGTCGCCGGTGTCGGCCAGGGTGAGGAGGTCGTTGGCCTCGAGCAGCCGCAGGGCGCGGGCGGCGTTGGTCGGGTCGTTCGGGATCGCGACCGTACCGCCGTCGGGGAGGTCGGCCAGGGTGGTCAGCGAGGCGGAGTAGATGCCCAGCGGCTCGATGTGCACCGGCTCCAGCGCGGTGAAGTCGTAACCGGCGCTGGCCTCCTGCTCCTCCAGGTAGGGCACCGTCTGGAAGTAGTTGGCGTCCAGCGAGCCGTCGTCGAGGGCGACGTTGGGCTGCACGTAGTCGGTGAACTCGATGATCTCCAGGTCCAGGCCGGCGTCGTCGGCGAGCTCCTCGTCGACGAACCGCAGGATCTCCGCGTGCGGCACCGGGGAGGCGCCGACGCGCAGGGGCTCGTCCGCCGCCGACAGCTCGGCCTCCCCACCTCCGCAGGCGGTGAGGCCGAGCAGCGTGGCGGTGGCGACGGCGGCGAGGGTGGTCCGGGTGGGGCGGAGCATGTGCGGGGTTCTCCTAGCGAGAGGTCGGGTGGTGCGGAGGATCAGGCGTGCGCGAGCCGTCGGGCCCAGCGGTCGCCGGCCCACTGGAGCAGCTGGACCAGCACGAGCAGCAGGACGACGGTGACCACGGTGATGTCGGTGCGGAACTGCTGGTAGCCGTAGCGGATGGCGAAGTCGCCGAGGCCGCCGCCGCCGATGGCGCCGGCCATCGCCGAGTAGCTGATGAGGGCGACGACGGTGACCGTGACGCCCGAGACCAGCGACGGCAGCGCCTCGGGCAGCAGCACCGTGCGGACGACGTCGCGCCGGCGGGCGCCCATCGCCAGGGTCGCCTCGACCTTGCCGTGCCCGACCTCCCGCAGGCTGGTCTCCACCAGCCGGGCGAGGAACGGGACGGCGCCGATGGTCAGGGGCACGATCGTCGCCGTCGACCCGATCGTGGTCCCCACGATGCCCCGGGTGACCGGGGCGACGAGCACCAGCAGGATGATGAACGGCAGCGACCGGCCCAGGTTGACCACCAGGCCGAGGACGCGGTGCAGCGCCGGGCTCGGGGAGAGCGCGCCCGGTGCGGTGACGGTGAGCAGCACGCCGAGCGGGACGCCGAGCAGCACGGTGAGCAGCGTGCTCACGCCCACCATGTACAGCGTCTCCCACGTGGCATCGGCCAGCTGCGGGGCGATCCGGTCCCAGTTGCTCACCGCTGCACCTCCGGGGCGTCGAGGAATCGGGGCTCGTCGGGTCCGTCCGGCGGCCCGGCTGCCGGCTGCTCCTGCTCCCGCCACGCCGCCGGCTCGTCGCCGGGGTGGGCGCGCTCGACCAGGGACCCGCCGTCCCGGAGGCGCTGGAGCGCGGGGTCCAGCCGCCCGTCGTCGCCGGTGACCGAGAGCAGCAGCCGACCGAAGCGGCGGCCGGCGACGGTCTCCACCGACCCGCCCACCACCTCGACGTCGAGCCCCAGCTCGCCGGCGAGGGTGCGCAGCACCCGGCCCTCCGGTGCGGCGTCGGTGACGGTGACCCGGACCAGGTCGCCGGCCCGGCCGGCGACGGGTGGGGCCGGGAGCAGCTGGGCGGCCAGCGGTGACCGGGGGCGGGTCAGCACCTCGGTCAGCGGGCCGCCGTCGACGACCCGGCCGCGGTCCATGAGCACCGCGCTGTCGCACACCGCCCGGACCACCGCCATCTCGTGGGTGATGAGCAGAACGGTCAGGCCCAGGTCGGTGCGCACCTGCCGCAGCAGGTCGAGCACACCGGTGGTGCTCGCGGGATCGAGGGCGCTGGTCGCCTCGTCGCAGAGCAGCACCTTCGGCCGGGCGGCCAGCGCGCGGGCGATCGCGACGCGCTGCTTCTGGCCACCCGAGAGCTGCGCCGGCCGGGCGGCGTGCCGGTCGCCCAGTCCCACCAGGTCCAGCAGCTCCGCCACCCGGCGGCGGCGGTCGGCCCGGCCGACGCCGGCGAGCTCCAGGGGGTGCTCGACGTTCCCGGCGGCGGTGCGGGAGTCGAGCAGGTTGAAGTGCTGGAACACCATGCCGACGGTGCGTCGGGCACGCCGCACGCCGTCGGCGTCGAGGTCGGTGAGCGGCTGACCGTCGACGACCACCCGCCCCGACGTCGGCCGCTCCAGCAGGTTGACCAGCCGGGCGAGGGTGCTCTTGCCGGAGCCGCTGGGGCCCACGACGCCGGCGAACTCGCCGTCGGCGACCGACAGGCTCACGCCGTCGACGGCGACGACCTCGGGTGCCCCCCGGCGCGCGGGGAAGACCTTGCGGACGTCGGACAGCTCGATCACGGGGGCCTCTGGATGGCTCGGCGGGGCAGGGCGCGGACGGGGCCCGGACCGGCGCGGTGGCGCGCGCCGACGACGGGCGGCGCGCGGTGTCTCCGCGAAGGGTGGGCGGCGCGGCGCGCTAGAGCAGGCTCGCCGTGCGCAGGAGGTCGACGGCGCGACGACGCGTCAACGCAACACTCCTCGGCACCCGTCGAGCATGCCGCGCCGCTCGGCCGGCTGCCAGCGGGGCGGGCAAATGTGAGAGAACGCTCAACCAGATGGTCGTGCGGTTCAGTGATCGACCAGCGGAGACGTCGCCTCGGCGCTCGCCGCCGCCCGCCGCGGAACCCCCGGCCGGAGCGCGTCGATCAACCGGTCGTCGAGGGCCGCCGCTCCCCCGGTGACCACCACGGTCGCCGTCCACTCGGTCAGCTCCGTGTTCTGGCCCTGAACGGGTCGGGCCGGCCCCTGCACCCGGAGCGTCGACCAGTCCGGGTCCGCTCCCGCAGCGGCCGCCATCACCCGCAGTTGCCCGCGGAGCCCGGCGGTCACCCGGTCCCGGTCGGAGAACGGCACAGCAGCGGCAGCGCGGTACATCATCGCCCCGAGGTCTGCCCATTTCGGCTGCCCACTACACATATTCAGCGCCCTCGTCACCCCGCGGCACCCCGCCGGTAACCGCGCGTCGGCGGAACGGCTCAGATGAACGGCACCACGACCGCGACGGTGAGCACCGCCAGGCCGAGCGAGAGGTGGCGGTAGTTCTTGTACCAGGGCTTGCCGCGGAGCTCCCCGGACTCCTCGCGCCACGTCTGCCGGTCGAACACCACCTCGGCGATCTTCTCGCGGTCCGGCGCCTCGGTGGACAGCGTGATGGCCACCAGGGTGACCACGCTCAGGAGGAGCATGATCCCGGTCGCGTACAGGAACTGGACGCCGTACAGCTCGAAGATCTCCCCGGTGACGAAGCCGATCACCCCGATGGGGACCACGACGACCAGCGTCCAGAAGGCGGCCGGCGCGGTGGCGCGCTTCCAGAAGATGCCGCCGAGCAGGACGACGACGATCGGCATCGTCACGTAGCCGAGGAACGACTGGAAGTACTGGACGATCGTGTCGAACTGCAGGATGACCGGCGCCCAGGCCACCGCGATGAGCATGAAGATGCCGACGAGCACCCGGCTCATCAGCAGCAGCCGCTTCTCGCTGTACTCCTTGTCACGGGTCTTGACGAAGTCGTTGATCACCAGGCTCGCGGCCCCGTTCAGCACCGAGTCCAGGGTGGACATCAGGGCGGCGAGCAGCGCGGCGACGATCAGCCCGCGCAGCCCGACGGGGATGAACTCGAAGATCAACGAGGGCCAGGCGAGGTCCGGGTTCTCCAGGTCGGGGAAGACGTCGCGGGCGAGGATCCCGGGGAAGATCAGCAGCACGAGCAGCGGCAGCTGCATCAGGCCGGCGAACAGCGCCCCCCACCTGCCGTGGTCCAGGTTCTTCGCCGCCAGCACCCGCTGGACGACGACGTGGTTGGCGACCCAGACGTAGAAGCCGAGCCAGATCGCCCCGGTGAAGATGCCCGGCCACGGCAGGAAGTCGTCGTCGGGTGGAGGCGCGATGGTGAAGCCGTCCTCCGGCGCGAGCTCGGGGAACACCGACCACTGGAAGTCGAACTCCCGGAACACGATGACGAAGATGATGCCGGCCGCCAGGAACAGCAGCACGCCCTGGATCGTGTCGGTGATCATCACCGCCCGCAGCCCGCCGAGGATGACGTACACGCCCGCCAGCACGGCGATCGCCACGATGTGCACGATCATCGGGACGTCGGGGAACAGCAGGTTCAGCACCAGCGCGCCGGCGATCATGCCCCCGGCGGAGTCGATGAGCATGCCCGTGAGCACCGTGAACCCGGAGAACGCGTACCGGGAGCGCCGGTCGTACCGCCGTTCGAGGAACTCCGGGACGGTGCTGATCTTCGACTGCAGGTAGATCGGCAGGATGAGCACCGCGAAGACCAGCAGGACGAGCGTGGCCATCCACTCGAAGTTCCACACCGCGATCCCGGTGTCGTAGCCGGCTCCGGCCAGCCCCAGGAACTGCGTGCCCGAGAAGTTGGTGACGATGAGCGAGAAGCCCACGAGCGGCCACGCCATGCCGCGGCCGGCGAGGAAGTAGTCGTCGGAGTCCGAGGTCCGCCGGGACACCCAGTAACCGATCCCGATGATCATGACCACGTAGGCGCCGATGACCACGAGGTCAACGGTCGCGAGGTCGAATTCCGGCATGGCACCGCCCTCCCCCTGCGCCTCGTCGCGCACCGTCCAAGTTGGCGGAAGAGCGGGCCTCCCGCGACTCGGAACCGGGTCGCCTCGGCGCCGCCGCCCGGCCGGTCAGCCGGGAGCGAGCAGCGCCACCACCTGGCAGCGGATCTCGAGGTCCTCGCGGGCGGTCACCACCACCGTCCGCGCCGGCGCGCCGTCGCGTTGTCCGCTGCACGCCGACGGCTCCAGCGGTCGGGGGCGAGGGTGTCCAGGTGAACTCCCGGCGCCGTCGTCAGCCGGTGAGCTCGGCCATCATGCGCAGGGTCTCCGGAGAGCCACCGACCAGCATCGTGGTGACGAGCGACTCCTCCCAGGCCGCGAGGTCGTCGGCGATCTTGGCCCGTGACCCCACGAGCGCCACCTTCTCCACCATCGCCAGCGGGACGGCCGCCGCCGCCTCGTCCCTCCGGCCGGCCAGGTACAGCTCCTGGATGCGAGCGCACTCGGCCTCGAAGCCCATGCGCGCGAAGACCTCGTAGTGGAAGTTCACACCCCGGGCACCCATCCCGCCGACGTAGAGGGCGAGCATCGGCCGCACGCGGTCGGCCGCGGCGTCGACGTCGTCGGCCACCTCCACCTGGACCATGCAGGCGACCTCGAAGCCGTCGGCGCCCCGGCGGGCCCCCGGGCGGGCGAAGCCCTCGGCGAGCGACTCCCGGTAGTGCCCGTCGTCGTGCGGTGAGTAGAACAGCGGGATCCAGCCGTCGGCGATCTCCGCGGCCAGCGCCACGTTCTTCGGCCCCTCGGCCGCCAGCAGGACCGGGATGTCGGTGCGGAGCGGGTGCACGGTCGGCCGCAGCGACTTCCCCAGCCCGGTGCCGCCCGGGAACGGGATGCGGTAGTGCTCGCCGTCGTGGCGCACGGGCTGCCGCGCGAACACCTGCCGCAGCACCTCGACGTACTCCCGGGTGCGGGCGAGCGGCCTGGGATAGGGCTGGCCGTACCAGCCCTCCACCACCTGCGGCCCGGAGACCCCGAGGCCCAGGACGAACCGCCCGCCGGAGAGGTGGTCCATCGTCAGCGCCGCCATGGCGGTGGCCGTCGGCGTCCGGGCGGACATCTGCACCACCGAGGTGCCGAGCCGCAACCGGGTGGTCGCGCTGCCCAGCCAGGCCAACGGGGTGAGGGCGTCGGACCCGTACGCCTCCGCGGTCCACACCGACTCGAAGCCCAGGCGCTCGGCCTCGGCGACCAGCTCGGCCTGACCCGGCGGCGGCCCGGCCCCCCAGTACCCCAGCGACAGCCCCAGCCTCATCGAACCCCCTCCTGTCCGGCGTGCCGTGCGACGGCGGTCGACCGGCGTGGGCGGCCGGCGACGAGGCGCGACGTTAGCGCAGCGGGTTGTTGTGCGGGTCACACCCGGCTGATAGACCTGACGGCGTCGTCAAGTTCGGCCGGTGGCGCTGCCGTCGGCCATTCCCACCGGGAGTTCCGATGCGCTTCACCGACGAGCACCACGCCTTCCGGAAGCTGGTGCGCGACGTCGTCGACCGGGAGATCGCCCCCCACGTCGACGAGTGGGAGGCGGCGGGCACCTTCCCGGCCCACGAGCTGTTCCCGAAGCTCGGCGAGCTCGGCCTGCTGGGGCTCGAGTACGACCCCGAGTACGGCGGGCAGGGCGCCGACCACCTGTTCAGCGTGATCCTGTGCGAGGAGCTGCACCGTTCCGGGTGCGCCGGCGTGCCGATGGCGATCGGCGTCCAGACCATGATGGCGACGCCGTCCCTGCACGAGTTCGGCAGCGACGAGCTCAAGCGCCGCTACCTGGAGCCCGCGATCCGGGGCACCGCCGTCTGCTCCATCGCGGTGACCGAGCCCGGCGCCGGCTCCGACGTCGCCGGGCTGCGCACCCGCGCGGTGCAGGACGGCGACGAGTGGGTGATCAACGGCAGCAAGCTGTACATCACCAACGGCACCCAGGCCGACTGGCTGTGCCTGCTGGCCCGCACCTCCGACGAGGGCGGGCACCGCGGGATGAGCCAGATCATCGTGCCCACCGACGCCCCCGGCTTCGCCGTCTCCCGGAAGCTCGACAAGCTGGGCAACCGCTCGTCCGACACCGCCGAGCTGTACTTCGAGGACGTGCGGGTGCCGGTGTCGAACACCATCGGCACGGTCGGCCGCGGCTTCCAGCAGCAGATGTCGCAGTTCGTGGTGGAGCGCATGTTCGCCGCCTACGGCGCGGTGGGCAGCTGCCGGATGGCGCTGGAGCGCACCCGGGACCACCTCCAGCAGCGCCAGGCCTTCGGCGGGCCGCTGCTGGCCAGCCAGTACATCGCCTTCCGGCTGGCGGAGCTCGCCGCGCAGGTCGACCTGCTGCAGTCGCACAACTACGCGTGCGCGGAGGCCTACCTGAACGGCGAGGACACCACCCGCCAGGCCACGGTGGCCAAGCTGACCGCCGGCCGGCTGCTGCGCGAAGTAGCCGACACGTGCCTGCAGTTCCACGGCGGCATGGGCTACATGGAGGAGACCTGGACCGCCCGGTTCTTCCGGGACAGCCGGCTCGCCTCGATCGGCGGCGGCGCCGACGAGGTGATGCTGCAGGTGCTCGCCCGGATGCAGGGGTTCTCCGCGTGAGCGACCGCAGCGCCCTGCTGGCCGCCCTGGTCGACGACCTCACGGCCGAGTCCGCCGACCTCGACGCCCGGGTGGCGCCGCTCGACGACGCCGGGTGGCGCACGCCCACCCCCGCGGCCGGCTGGGACGTCCGCGACACGATCAACCACCTGCGGTTCTTCGACCGGGACGCCCTCCTGGCCGTGACCGACCCCGCCGGGTTCGCCGCCCTGGTCGAGGGGCTCGGCGACGCAGCCGGCGACTACGTCGAGCGGCGCACCGCCGAGGGCCGGGACACGCCCCCCGCGGAGGTCCTCGCCGACTGGCGGGCCGGCCGGGAGGCGCTGGCCGCCGCCCTCCGCGCGACCGACCCCGGCGTGCGGGTGCCGTGGTTCGGCCCGCCGATGAGCCCGGCGTCGTTCGTGACCGCCCGGCTGATGGAGACGTGGGCGCACGGTCAGGACGTCGTCGACGCCCTCGGGCAGGACCGCCCGGGCACACCGCGGCTGCGCTCGGTCGCCGAGATCGGCGTGCGTGCGCGGCCCTTCTCCTACGCCGTCCGCGGGCTGCCGGTGCCCGACCGCGCGGTCCGCGTGGAGCTGACCGGGCCCGGTGGCGAGCGGTGGACGTGGGGGCCCGCGGACGCCGCCGACACCGTCCGCGGCCCGGCGCTGGACTTCTGCCTGCTGGTGACCCAGCGCCGGCACCGCGACGACCTCGCCCTGGAGGTCACCGGGCCGGCCGCGCAGGAGTGGATGTCGATCGCGCAGGCCTTCGCCGGTCCCCCCGGCGCGGGTCGGCAGCCGCTGGGCGGTGCCCGGTGACCGCACCCCTCCGCATCGCCAACGTCTCCGGTTTCTACGGCGACCGGCACAGCGCCATGCGCGAGATGCTGGACGGCGGCGAGGTCGACGTCCTCACCGGCGACTACCTCGCCGAGCTGACCATGCTCATCCTCGGCCGGCAGAAGGCCGAGGACCCGGCCGCCGGGTACGCCCGCACCTTCCTCTCCCAGCTGGAGGAGTGCCTGGGCACGGCGCTGGAGCGCGGCGTCCGGATCGTCAGCAACGCGGGCGGGCTCAACCCGCAGGGGCTCGCGGCGGCGGTCACCGAGCTCGGCCGGCGCCTCGGGACGCCGGTGCGGGTGGCCACGGTCGGTGGCGACGACCTGCTGCCCCGCCTCGCGGACCTGCGCGACCGCGGCCTGCTCCGCGCCGGTGACACCCCACCCGGGGACGGCGAGGTTCCCGACGCCCTCACCGCCAACGCCTACCTCGGGTGCCGGGGGATCGTCCGGGCCCTGCAGGGCGGCGCGGACGTCGTCGTCACCGGCCGGGTCACCGACGCCAGCCTCGTCGTCGGCCCGGCGGCCTGGCACCACGGCTGGGGGCCCGACGACCTGGACGCGCTCGCCGGGGCCACCGTCGCCGGGCACGTCCTGGAGTGCGGCGCCCAGGCGACGGGCGGGAACTTCAGCTTCTTCGCCGAGCTGCTCGACGCCGACCCCGCGGCGCTGGACTCCATCGGCTTCCCGCTGGCCGAGATCGCCGCCGACGGCACCTCGGTGATCACCAAGCACCCGGGCACGGGCGGGGCGGTCACCGTGGAGACGGTCACCGAGCAGCTGCTCTACGAGCTCACCGGCAGCGCCTACGGCGGGCCCGACGTCGTCACCCGCTTCGACGGCCTGCGGCTGCGGCAGGCCGGCCCCGACCGGGTCGAGATCACCGGGGCCCGCGGGCTGCCCGCCGGGGAGTGGCTCAAGGTGGCGGTCAACCGCCTCGGCGGCTTCCGCAACTCCATGACCCTGCCGCTGACCGGTCTGGACGTCGAGCGCAAGGCGGCGCTGCTGCGCCGCCAGCTCGCCCCCGCGCTCGAGGCGATCGAGGACGTCACGGTGGCGCTGGCCCGCACCGACTCGCCGGATGCCGACGTCCAGGAGGAGGCCGCGGCCCTGCTGCACGTCACGGTCAAGGACCGCGACCGCCGGAAGGTGGGCAAGGGCTTCACCGTCCCGGTGATCGAGCTCGGCCTGGCCAGCATCCCGGGCTTCCACGCCACCGCCGCGCCGCCCAGCCCCTCGCCGTACGGGGTGTACTCGGCGGCCTGGGTGCCGGCCGGGGAGGTGCCGCAGGTCGTCGGCCTGCCCGACGGGACGACGGAGACGCTGTCCCCGGCCCCCGCGGCGGCTCCCGGCGCGCCGCCGCCCGACCCTGTCGCCGCGCCGACGTGGGCGGGCGACGCCACCACCGCGGCCGTCCCGCTCGGCCGGGTCGCCGGTGCCCGCAGCGGCGACAAGGGCGGGGCGGCGACCCTGGGCGTCTACGCGCGCTCCGACGACGGCTACGCCTGGCTCGCCGCGTTCCTCACCCCCGACCGGCTGCGGGCGCTGCTCCCCGAGGCCGCCGCCCTCCCGGTCACCCGCGAGCTGCTGCCCGGCCTGCGGGCGCTGCTGTTCCAGCTACCCGGTCTCCTCGGCGACGGCGTCGCCGCGGGCACCCGGTTCGACCCCCAGGCCAAGGCCGTGGGCGAGTGGCTGCGCTCCCGCGTGGTCGACGTCCCGGCCCGGCTGCTGCCACCGGAGGTGGATTCGTGACCCTGCTCGACGAACGCGCCGCGGCCAACCGCGCGGCGATGCTCGACCGGCTGGCCGAGCTCGAGGAGGAACGCGGCCGGGCCAACGCCGGCGGCGGCGAGAGCGCCGTGGCCCGGCACCGCGACCGGGGCAAGCTCACCGTGCGGGAACGGATCGAGCTGCTGCTCGACCGGGACAGCCCCTTCCTGGAGCTCTCCCCCTACGCCGCCTGGGGCACCGACTTCCCGGTCGGGGCGAGCACCGTCACCGGCATCGGCGTCGTCGAGGGCGTGGAGGTGATGATCTCCGCCAACGACCCGACGGTCCGCGGCGGCACCTCCAACCCGTACACGCTGCGCAAGTCGCAGCGCGCGCACGACATCGCCGAGACCAACCGGCTGCCGTTCGTCAGCCTGGTCGAGTCCGGCGGTGCGGACCTACCCACCCAGTCGGAGATCTTCATCCCCGGCGGCCGCGGCTTCCGCAACCTCACCCGGCTCTCCGCCCAGGGCATCCCCACCGTCGCGCTGGTCTTCGGCAACAGCACCGCGGGGGGCGCCTACGTGCCCGGCATGAGCGACCACGTGGTGATGATCGACGGCCGCAGCAAGGTGTTCCTGGCCGGACCGCCGCTGGTGAAGATGGCTACCGGCGAGGAGGCCGACGAGGAGTCCCTCGGCGGGGCGTCGATGCACGCCCGCGTCTCCGGCAGCGCCGACCACCTCGCCGTCGACGAGGTCGACGCCATCCGGCTGGGCCGGCAGATCGTGCGCAACCTCAACTGGCGCAAGCAGGGCCCGGGCCCCTCACGCCCGGCCGACCCCCCGCTGCACGACCCCGAGGAGCTGCTCGACCTGGCGCCCGCCGACCTGCGGCAGCCACTGGACCCGCGCGACGTGCTCGCCCGCATCGTCGACGGCAGCCGCTTCGACGAGCACAAGCCGCTGTACGGCACCTCCCTGGTCACCGGATGGGCGAGCATCCACGGCTACCCGATCGGCGTGCTGGCCAACGCCCGCGGCGTGCTGTTCCGGCAGGACGCCGAGAAGGCCGCGCAGTTCATCCAGCTGGCCAACCAGACCGACACCCCGCTGCTGTTCCTGCAGAACACCACCGGCTACATGGTCGGCACCGAGTACGAGCAGGACGGCATCATCAAGGCTGGGTCGCAGATGATCAACGCGGTGTCCAACAGCGCGGTCCCGCACATCACCCTCAACATCGGCGCCTCCTACGGCGCCGGCAACTACGGCATGTGCGGCCGCGCCTACGACCCCCGCTTCCTCTTCACCTGGCCCAACGCCAAGAGCGCGGTCATGGGCGCCGCCCAGCTCGCCGGCGTGCTCGACATCGTCGGCCGGGCCAGCGCCCGGGCCCGCGGCCGCGACTACGACGAGGAGGCCGCGGCCGCCATGCGCGCCGCGGTGGAGCAGCAGATCGAGGCGGAGTCGCTGGCGCTGTTCCTCTCCGGCCGGCTCTACGACGACGGCATCATCGACCCCCGCGACACCCGCACCGTCCTCGGGCTGGCGCTCTCGGCGATCTCCAACGCACCGGTCCGAGGGCTGCACGACGGATGGGGGGTGTTCCGGCTGTGAGCCGCACCCTGAGCTGCGTCCTGGTCGCGAACCGGGGCGAGATCGCGCGGCGGGTCTTCACCACCGCACGTGCCATGGGCCTGCGCACGGTGGCGGTGCACTCCGACGCCGACGCCGACGCGCCGTTCGTCCGCGAGGCCGACGTCGCCGTCCGGCTGCCCGGCAGCACGCCCGCCGAGACCTACCTGCGCGCCGACCTCGTGGTGGCCGCCGCGCTGCGGGCCGGCGCCGACTGCGTCCACCCCGGCTACGGCTTCCTCTCCGAGAACGCCGACTTCGCCCGTGCGGTCGCGGCGGCGGGGCTGGTGTTCGTCGGCCCCGACCCCGAGGCCGTCGAGGCCATGGGCAGCAAGCTCGCCGCGAAGGAGCTGATGAGCCGGGCCGGGGTGCCGACCCTGCCGAGCGTGGACGCCACGGGGCTGTCCGGCGACACCCTGGAGAAGGCCGCCGGTGAGGTGGGCTACCCACTGCTGGTCAAGGCCTCCTTCGGCGGGGGTGGCCGCGGCATGCGGGCCGTGCGCGGGTCGGACGAGCTGGCCGACGCGGTGGCCGGCGCCGGCCGGGAGGCGGCCTCGGCCTTCGGCGACGGCACCGTCTTCCTCGAACGCCTGGTCGAGCGGCCGCGGCACGTCGAGGTGCAGGTGTTCGGCGACCGGCACGGCACCACGGTGGCGCTGTTCGAGCGGGAGTGCTCCATCCAGCGCCGGCACCAGAAGGTCGTCGAGGAGGCCCCCTCCCCCGCCGTCGGCCCCGAGCTCCGGGCCCGGCTGCAGGAGGCCGCGGTGGCCGCCGCGCGGGCGATCGGCTACGTCGGCGCCGGCACGGTGGAGTTCCTGCTCGACGAGTCGGGCGAGTTCTTCTTCCTCGAGATGAACACCCGGCTGCAGGTCGAGCACCCGGTCACCGAGGCGGTCACGGGGCTGGACCTGGTACGCCTGCAGTTCGACGTCGCCGCCGGCCGTCCGCTGCCGGCGGCGGCCGTGTCGGCCACGTCGTCCGGCTCGGCGATCGAGGTGCGGCTCTACGCCGAGGACCCGGCGCGCGGCTGGCTGCCGCAGTCGGGGCGGCTCGCCGACTTCGCGATCCCGGCCGACACCGCCTTCCGCACCACCGCCGGGCCCGGCATCCGGGTCGACAGCGGGGTGGAGGCCGGCGGCGAGATCGGCGTGCACTACGACCCGATGCTGGCCAAGGTCATCGCCTGGGCGCCCGACCGGTCGTCGGCGGCGCTGGCGCTGGCCGGGGCGCTGGCCCGGGCGCGGTTGCACGGGCTGACCACCAACCGCGACCTGCTGGTGCGCGTGCTGCGCAGCGAGGCCTTCCTCGCCGGGGAGACCGACACGGGGTTCCTCGACCGGCACGGGCTGGCGCAGCTGGCCGCCCCGCTGGTCGACGAGGCCGCACGGCGTCGGCACGCCGTCGTGGCCGCGCTGGCCGGAGCGGCGCTGCGGCGGGCCGGCGCGCCGGTGCTGGGCGGGCTGCCGTCGGGCTGGCGCAACAACCCCACGGCCCCGCAGGTCACGGTCTTCGACACCGGCACGGTGCGCTACCGGATCGGCTCGGCAGGCGTCACCGCCGACGTGGACGGCGAGCCCGTGCCGCTCACAGTCCTCGGTACGTCGGTCCCGGCCCCCGGCCGGGTGCGGCTGGACCTCGAGCTCGGCGGGCTGCGCAGCACCTACGACGTGCACGCCGACGGCGACCGCTGGCACGTCGACGGTCCCGAGGGCGGCAGCACGCTGGTCGAGCAGCCCCGGTTCCCGGAGCCGGGCGCCGCCGTGCAGCCCGGATCCCTCACCGCCGCCATGCCCGGAACCGTGGTCCGGGTGGCGGTGGCCGAGGGCGAGCAGGTCGCCGCGGGCCAGCTGGTGCTGGTCCTGGAGGCCATGAAGATGGAGCACCCCGTGGTCGCGCCGGCCGACGGGGTGGTCACCCACCTGCACGCCGACGTGGGCCGGCAGGTGGAGACGGGCGCGGTCCTCGCGGTCGTCGGCGAACCCCCCGCACCGCAGACCGAGACCGAAGGGAACAGCCATGCGTCCTGACCTGTCCGGGGTCGACCCCCTGGAGCTCAACCTCGCGACCCGCTTCTCGGTCGGCGACATGCTGACCCGCACCGCCCAGCTGTTCGCCCACCGCACCGCGATCGTCGACGGCGACGAGGAGATCGGCTACGCGCGGCTCGACGGGGCGGCCGAGGCGTTCGGTCGCGGCCTGCTCGACGCCGGCGTGGGCCGCCAGGAGCCCGTTGCCTTCCTGCTGGGCAACTCGTGGCGCTTCGCCGCCAGCTTCTTCGGCTGCGCGAAGGCGGGGCTGGTGGCGCTCCCGGTGAACCTGATGCTGGCACCGGAGGACATCGGCTGGATCCTCGCCGACTCCGGCACCCGCACCGTCGTCGCCGATCCGCCGTTCCTCCCGCTGCTGGAGGCGGTGCTGCCGCAGCTGCCGCAGATCACCACGGTGATCGTGACCGGCGACCAGGCCCCGGCGTCGGTCGCCGGCCGCGACGTGCGGCGCTGGGACGACGTCGCCACCGACCCCACCCCGGTCCAGGTGATCGTCGAGGACCGCGACACCCTGCACTGCCTCTACACCTCGGGTACCACGGCCCGGCCCAAGGGCGTGCTCACCAGCCACCTCTCGGTGCACGTGGGCGTGCTGAGCAACGCGCTGCAGACCGGCCACCGGCGGGGGGACGAGTTCTCCGTCCTGCCGATCGTGCTCCCCCTGTTCCACACGACCGCGCTGGACACCCTCCTGCTGCCGATCCTGCTCACCGGCGGCACCGCCGTGCTCCCCCGCGGGTTCGAGCCGGAGGGCTTCCTCGAGGTCGTGGAGCAACGGCGGGCGACGCACCTGATGCTGCTGCCGATGATGTACGGCGCGCTCCTGGCCTCCCCCGGGATCCGGACCCGCGACCTCTCCTCGGTGCGGCTGTGCATCTACGCCATGGCCCCCATGCCCCAGGAGCGGATCACCGCGATCGCCGCCGCCTTCCCCAACGCCCAGGTGCTGCTCGGCTCCGGGCAGACCGAGTGCGTACCCGCGACGGTGTTCCAGTGGCCGGCGCACCAGGAGACCAAGGCGGCGTCCTGGGGTCCGTCCACGGTCACCGTCGACACCCGGATCATGGACCCGGCCGGCGCCCTGCTGCCCGCGGGCGAGACCGGCGAGATCGTCTACCGCGGCCCGCACGTGATGAGCGGCTACTGGAACAACCCGGCCGCCAACACCGCCGCGTTCGCGCACGGCTGGTTCCACAGCGGCGACGTCGGCCACCTCGACGACGAGGGCGTCGTCTGGTTCACCGACCGGGTCAAGGACATGGTGAAGACCGGCGGCGAGAACGTCTCCTCGGTGGAGGTGGAGCGGGTGCTGCTGGCCTCCTCCGAGATCGCCGAGGCGGCGGTCATCGGGGTGCCGGACGACCGCTGGGGCGAGGCAGTGACCGCGGTGGTCGTGCCGGCCGACCCGGACACCGACCCGGTCGCGCTGGCCGAGCGGCTGCTCGCCCACTGCAGGCAGCACCTGGGCGGCTTCCAGGTGCCCAAGCGGATCGAGGTCCGCGCCGGGCTGCCGAAGACGGCGACCGGGAAGATCCAGAAGCACGAGCTGCGGGACGAGTTCCGTGCCTGACGACCGCCTGGTCCAGGTCGCCCGGCGGGGGCCGGCCGCCGTGCTGACCCTGGACTCCCCGCACAACCGCAACGCGCTCTCGCGTGCCCTGGTCGAGCAGCTCCACGCGGCGCTGGGTGCGGCGCTGGCCGACGCCGCCGTCCGCGTGGTGGTGCTGACCGGGGCGGGCCCGGTGTTCTGCTCGGGCGCCGACCTGAAGGAGCAGCGGGCCGGCGGGGCTCCCGGCGCGGTCGGCCTGCCGGAGGTGCTGACCCTGCTCCTGACGGGGCCCAAGCCCGTGGTCGCCCGGGTGAACGGGCCGGCGCGGGCCGGTGGACTCGGCCTGATCGCGGCCTGCGACCTCGCGGTGGGCCCCGCGGCGGCAACCTTCGCGTTCAGCGAGGTCAGGATCGGTGTGGCGCCGGCGATCATCGCCGTCCCCGTCCTGCGGCGGATGGACCCGCGGGCGGCGCGGGAGCTGTTCCTCACCGGCGAGCCGTTCGACGGTGCCCGGGCCGGGGCGGCCGGTCTGCTCGACCGGGTCGTGCCCGACGACCGGCTCGACGCCGCCGTCGACGAGCTCGTGGAGCAGCTCGGCCGCGGCGCCCCGGAGGCGCTCGCGGTCACCAAGCGGCTGCTCCGCGAGCTGCCCGGCGCCGACCTGCAGGAGGACTTCCGCCGCATGGCGGAGGTGTCCGCCGAGCGGTTCGCCTCGGCCGAGGCGCGGGAGGGCATCGCCGCGCTGCTGGAGAAGCGCCGACCGGCCTGGGGCCTCGACGCCTGAGCTCAGCCGGGGCGACCGGCCCCGCCGTCCGGCCAGGCGGCGGGCGGCAGGCCGATCGCCCCGGCCCAGAGCCGGGTCAGGACGTCCACGGCGGCGTCCTCGTCCAGGTCCTCCACGGGGTCCTGCCACAGGTGCGCGAACGACTCGACCATCGCGCCGAGGGCGCTGGCCGTGGCCCGCGGCGGAAGGGTGCGGTCGGCCAGCCCCAGCTCCTGCAGCCGCAGCAGACCCTCCATCCCGCGGCGCACGAAGGCCTCGCGGACGTCGACCCGCAGCCGCCGGAACTCCTCACGGGTGTCGGCCAGCGAGTCGAGCACCCGGAGGATGCGGGCGTGCCGGGTGACGGCGCCGAGGTAGAGCCGGTTGGCCGCCTCGATCCGCCCGTACGGGTCGTCGGGCGGCAGCCGCGAGCCGACGGTGGTCGCGGCGAACACGTCCTCGACGACGACCGCCACGATCGCCCGGAGCAGCGACTCCTTCGAGTCGAACCAGGTGTAGAAGGTGCCGTGCGAGACGCCGGCCCGCTCCGCCACCAGGTCGATCCGGACGTCGGCGAACCCGCGCTCCTCGAACAGCTCGCGCCCGGCCTGCAGCAGGGCGGCCCGCGTCCGCCGGCCCCGGTCGGTCACCGGCAGCTGCTCCTGCTCCGCGCCTGGCATGCCACCTCCGAGAGAACCGGGCCGGAGCAGCCTGCCACACCGCGCCCGCGAGCCGGCGCACGCCGCCGACCCCGCCGGGGCGCCCCCTAGGCCGTGGCCGTCGTCCACGGGGCGGCCGGAGGGCGCGCGACCCGCGTCGCGCATCATCGACTCCTCCGGCGGGCGGCCCGGTCGCCCTCCCCCAGCAGATCGCGAGTGAGCATGCACGAGATGTCGTCCGGTGCCCCGGCGGGTACCGCGGGGCCGAGGACCAACTGGGCCGGGAACGTCTCCTACCGCGCGGCGCGGCTGCACCGGCCGACCAGCCTCGCCGAGCTGCAGGCCGTCGTCGCCGCCGGCCACCGCGTCAAGGCGCTCGGCTCGCGGCACTGCTTCAACGACATCGCCGACACCACCGCCGAGCTGGTGGCCCTCGACGTGCTACCCGGCGAGGTGACGGTCGAACGGGGCAGCGACGAGGCCGGCGGTGTCGCCTGGATCCCCGGTGGCGCGCGCTACAGCGAGGTGGTGCCCCGCCTGGCCGAGCAGGGTTTCGCGCTGCACAACCTCGCCTCGCTGCCGCACATCACCGTCGTGGGGGCCACGGCCACCGGAACGCACGGGTCGGGCAACCGGAGCGGCTCGCTCAGCACCGCGGTGGCGGGTCTGGAGCTCGTCCGGTCCGACGGCGAGCTCGTGACGCTGGGGGCCGGCCACCCCGACCTCGCCGGCGCCGTCGTCCACCTGGGTGCGCTCGGGGTGGTGACCCGGATCGGCCTGCGCTTCCAGCCGACCTTCCAGGTCCGCACCACCGTCTTCGTCGGGCTGACCTGGGACCGCCTGTTCGCCGACTTCGACGCGGTGGCCGACGCCGCCTACAGCGTCAGCGTGTTCACCGACTGGCACGAGGTGACGCAGGTGTGGGTGAAGGCGCGCACCGACGAGCACGACGTCACGCCGGAGGAGTTCTTCGGCGCCCGGGCCGCGACGGAGCCCACGCACATGCTGCCCGGCACCCCGGTCGAGAACCTGACCGACCAGCTCGGCCTGCCCGGCGAGTGGCACGAACGGCTGCCGCACTTCCGGACCGGCTTCACCCCCAGCAACGGCGACGAGCTGCAGACCGAGTACTTCGTCCCGCGCCGGTACGGGCAGCAGGCCTGCGACGCGCTGCGCTCCCTCGCGCCGCGGATCGCCCCGCTCCTCCAGGTGAGCGAGCTGCGCACCGTGGCGGCGGACGACCTGTGGCTGAGCCCGGCCTACGGCGGGGACGTCCTGGCGCTGCACTTCACCTGGCTGCCCGAGGAGGCGCCCGTGCGCGCCCTGCTGCCGGAGATCGAGGCGGCGCTGCGCCCCTTCGGCGCCCGACCGCACTGGGGGAAGCTCTTCACCACGGGCGCCGACGAGCTCGCCGCGCTGTACCCGCGGATGCCCGCGTTCCGGGAGCTGGTCCGCCGCTTCGATCCGCGTGGCGCCTTCCGCAACGACTTCCTGGACCGGACCGTCGCCGCGTTCGGGTGACGGTCAGCCGGGGCCGGCGTCCCGGGCGACGCCGAGGTGGTGCGCCGCGGCCTCGCCCAGCGAGACGGCGTCCACGGCCACGGTGACCACGGTGGCGCCCTCCGCGGCGAAGCCCGCCGCCTCCTCGCCGCTGCGGGCGTGCACCCCCACGGGAACCCCGGCGGCCCGCGCCCGGGCGATGATCGAGGAGAGGACGGTGCGCAGCTCGGTCCGCCGGTCGGCGCCGGTCAGCTCCAGCGACAACGCGAGGTCGCCGGGGCCCACGTAGAGACCGTCGATGCCCTCCACGCGGAGGACGGCGTCGAGATCGGCGAGCATGGACGCCGCCTCCACCATCACGAACACCAGCGGCTCCTCCGCCCCGCCGGAGAGCCGGCCGACCGACCGTCCCCCGCCCGGCGCGTACCGGCAGGCGGCGACGATCTCGCGGGCGTGCTCGGCGTCACGGACGTTGGGCACGATCACGCCACCGGCGCCGAGATCCAGGGGCCGCCCGACGTCGGGGAACAGGGCGCTGCGGGTGCGGGCCAGCGGCACCGAGCCGGCGGCGGTGACCGCCGCGCAGATCCCCGGGAGCTCGGCCTCGGTCGTCGCCCCGTGCTGCAGGTCGACGACCACGTAGTCGGCGCCGGTCCGCGCGAGCAGCTCACCGGTCACCGCCCCGGGCAGCACGTTCCACAGCCCGTGGCAGGCCCGGCCCTGCGACCACCGCCGTCGCAACCCCGCCGCGCTGCCCGCCATCCGGCCCTCCCTCTCCGCACCCGAACCGGTTCGATCCTGCGCGCACCGCGCGGCGTGCGCGACCGAGCGGCACCGCCCGCGCGAGCAGGGCACGTCCAGCCGCGGCACTCAGCCGGCGCCGACCTCCACCCGGGCGGCCTCGATGCGGCCGGCGCGCGGGCCCGGACGCCAGCTCGGCGCGGTGCACACGAAGAGGGTTCGGCCGTCCTCCCCGCCCAGCGCGCAGGCGTAGGAGAGCGAGCCGCTGCCCACCTCGACCCGGGCGGTCACCTCTCCCCCGTCGCGCACCCGGAGCACCTCCGGCGTACGTGCGGTGGCCACCCACACCTGCCCCTCGGCGTCCAGGCAGATGCCGTCGGGGGCGACCCCCGGAAGCTCGGCGAAGACGCGGCGACCGGAGAGCGCCCCGTCCGGCGCGACGTCGAACGCCGTCAGCCGCGCGCCGTAGGTCTCGGCGACGACGAGGGTGCGGCCGTCGGGGCTGAGCACCATGCCGTTGGGGAAGACGACGTCCGCCGCGGCGACGGAGACCGAGCCGTCGGGGTCGACGCGGACCAGATCGGTCGCCTCGGGGGCGTCGCCGCCCTCGAGGTCGAAGCCGAAGCTGCTGACGTAGGCCCGGCCGGCCGCGTCGACGAGCAGGTCGTTGGCCCGGAACCGGGTCACGGCGGTCAGGTCGGCATGCACCCGGGTGCCGTCCTCCCCCACCCGCAGCAGCGCCCGCCGCACCATGGAGACGACCAGCAGGTCACCCCCGGGCAGCCAGCCCAGCCCCGACGGGCTGTCGTCGAGCTCCAGCGCCACCTCGGGGCCGCCCGCGGCGGGCATCCGGCGCACCACGCGGTCGTGGAAGTCGGAGAACCACAGCCGGCCCGCGTGCCAGCGCGGGGCCTCCGGGAAGCCGAGGTCGTCGGCGAGCACGGACGTCGTCGGAGCGGTCACCGGCGGACCGTAGCGCGCACCCGCCCGAGGGTCAGGTGGACGGTGCCTCGGCGGTCCGCGGCAGCCGGCCCATCAGGAAGAACTCCGGGTTCGGGGTGATCGCCGCGAAGTGCGCCAACCGGTTGGAGAGCGCGAAGAAGGACGTGATCATGCCGACGTCCCAGATGTCGTCCTCGGTGAGCCCGTGCTCGGCGAGACCCGCCAGATCCTCGGCAGTGACCGCCGCCGGGTCGGCCGCCAGGCGGGTGGCCACCGCGAGCACGGCGTGCATGCGCGGGGACAGCGGCGCCTTGCGCCAGTCGACCGCGACGTGGTCGGCGATGTGCGGGTCCTTCGTGCGGATGCGGGCGACGGCGCCGTGCGCGACGACGCAGTACAGGCAGTCGTTGCCGGCGCTGGTGGCCACCACGATCAGCTCCCGGTCGGCCCTCGACAGCCCCGGCGTCTCCTTGTCCATGAGCGCGTCGTGCATGGCGAAGAACGCCCGGGCCTCGTCCGGCCGCCAGGCCAGCGCGGCGAACACGTTGGGCAGGAACCCGGATCGCTCCGCGACCTCCGCGTAGCGCTCGGCGAGGTCGGGGGGCAGCTCGCCGGTGGACCGGAGGGGGAAGCGGCTGATCGGCATCTCGGTCATCGGCCCACCCTGGCAGCGCGGGCGTCCCACGTCACCCGCCGGAGGCCGCGGTGACGGCGGCGAGCACCGCGGGGTACGCCGACTCCGCGGCCGACCGCAGCTCCGCGTCGGTGCGGTCCTGGACCGGATGCGGCACCAGCACGCACGGCGCGGGGAAGCCCAGCGCCGCACCCTGCACCCGGGCGGCCTCGGCGAAGGCCTCGCTGGCGAGGAAGACCCCGACGACGCCGCGGCGCTCGAGGTCGGCGATGTCGTGCACACTGCACGACGTGCACGAGCCCTAATCGGCCAGTGCCTCGATGACCACCTCGCACTGCTCGGCTATCTCGTGCCGCAGGTCCACCGGGGCGGTGCGGGCGAAGGTCGGCTTGCGGTAGCGGCGCACGACCGCCCCGTCAGCGGTGAGCAGCTCGGCCAGGCGATCGAGGACGACGTCGCCGCGCGCCTTGCTGATGTCGAGCAGCCCCACGCGGCGGCCGCGCAGCGAGGCAGGGCGGGGCAGCAGCTCGCGGGCGGCCGCCCGCTGCTCCCCGGTCGGGTCCAGGACGGTCCTCATGCATGCACCTCTCTGGTCACCGGGACGCTCCCGGTCTCCCCGGCCACCCAGCCCCCGATGATCGCGCTGAACAACCCGGCGTCGCCGCCGGCGTGCGCGACCAGCAGACCGCCGGGCCGGAACTTGGGCAGGTCGCCCCCGGCCGGACCGGCGGGTATCCCCTCGGCCATGCCACCGGCACCGCGCACCAGCTCGTCGGCGGGGAGGGTGAGCAGGTCCTCGAGCTCGGCGAGCAGCCGCGCGCGGTCCCAGCCGGCGTCGCGGAACACCCGGCCGTGCTCGGGCGAGACCAGCAGCATCGCGTCGAACGCCATCGGCAGCTTGGGGTGGGCGTTGACCCGCAGGCACGCGGCGAACGTGCGGGCCAGCGACCCGGGATCGCGGCTGAGCTGGTCGACCACCGGCTGCACGCCCGCCCCGGCGAAGACGGTGACGGCGTTCCCGGGGACGCCGCGGTCGGCGGCCAGCGGGGTGAACGGGCTGTCGTGCTCGCGCTCGGCGAAGCAGAAGGTGAACTTGCCCGGGTTGCCGAACGTCGCCCGGTCGACCTCACCGGGGCGGCCGCCACCGACGTTGCGGACCACCAGCTGCAGGGCGCGGCCGATGGTGGCGTTGGCGCGATTGCCCTGCCCCAGGGCGTTGACCCCGCTGTTCATGCCGATCCGCGCGGCCACCGGTCCGTTCACCACGACGAGCGGCCCGGAGAAGTACGTCGTCGCGAGCAGCCCGTGCAGGGCGAACTCCGCGGCGGCGGCGGCCTCCAGGGCGGCCAGCACGACCGGCAGGTGCTCGGGCAGGCAGCCGGCCATGACCGCGTTGACCGCCACCTTCTCCACCGTGCACTCGACGAGGTCGGGCGGCACCACGGCCACGACCTCGGCGGGATCGCGGGTGGTGCCGCGCAGCATCCGCAGCACCCGCTCCGGCATCGGCGGGACGACGGGCAGCCCGTCGGTCCAGCCGCGGTCGAACAGCGCCTCGTGCTCGTCCTCCAGCTCGGCGAGCTCGACCCGCCGGCTCGCCAGCCCGCTGCCGCCGTAGCGGGCCTCCAGCCCGTCGACGCGCGAGGGGTCCACCGAGAGCGAGCCGCAGCCGGGCCGGTGCTCGGGCAGCCCCGCACCGAGTCCCGGGACCCCGGTCAGCTCGACCCACTGCTCGCGGCTCCACCCGACCACCCGGGCGGTCTCGGCGCCGTCGGCCACGCGCAGCAGGGTCGGCACGGTCTCGATGCCCAGCCGGTAGGACAGCTCCAGGCCGGTGTCGTCACCGTCGAACCACCCGGCGTCGTCCTGGCACCAGACGGCGGCGCCGAGCTGCCGCAGCACCGGCTCGACGAGGACGCAGGTGGGGCAGTCGCGCTTCACCACGGCCACGAGACCGTCGGGGAGCCGCACGCCGCGACCGTACCGAGGCGCCGGCCCCCCGGCCAGGCCGCGCGGGTCAGTCCGCCCGGGGGCCGAACCTCGTCAGGCGGACGGTCTCCGGCAGGGCGGCGAGGCCGGCCAGCAGATCGGCCGGCAGCGGGTCGCTGACGTCGGTGACCGCGTAACCCAGCTCCCCGCGCGTGGCCAGCACCTGGGCGTCCACGTTCAGGCCGTGCTCGCCGACGAGCGCGTCGACCCGCGCCAGGACGCCCGGGACGTTCCGGTGCAGCAGCGCGAAGCGGTCGGCGGAGGTGCTGTGCAGGACGACCGTGGGGAGGTTGACGCTCAGCGTCGTCGTCCCCGTGGCGGTGTAGTCGACGAGCTTGCCGGCCACGAACCGCCCGATGTCGTGCTGGGCCTCCTGCGTCGAGCCGCCGACGTGCGGGGTGAGGATCACGTTGGGCAGGCCGCGCAGCACGGAGGTGAACGCGTCGCCCTGCTCGCGCGGCTCCTCGGGGAAGACGTCGACCGCCGCTCCGGCGATGTGCCCGCTCAGGATGTTCTCGCGCAGCGCCTCGTGGTCGACGACGAACCCGCGGGAGAGGTTGAGGAACAGGCTGCGCGGCCGCATGCGGGCGAACTGCTCGGCGCCGAACATGCCCGCGTTGCCGCCCCGCCCGTCCACGTGCAGCGTGACGGTCTCCGACCGCTCGAGCAGCTCGTCGAGGGTCTCGCAGCGCTGCGCGTTGCCGAGGGCCAGCTTGTCCTCGAGGTCGTAGAAGAGCACCCGCATGCCGAGCGCCTCGGCGAGCACCGAGAGCTGGCTGCCGATGTTGCCGTAACCGACGATGCCCAGCGTCCGCCCGCGGATCTCGTGGCTGCCGGCGGCCGACTTGTCCCAGGTGCCGGCGTGCAGCGCGCGGTCGCGGTCGACCAGCCGCCGGGCCAGGATGATGATCTCGGCGATCGCCATCTCCACCACGCTGCGGGTGTTCGAGAACGGCGCGTTGAACACCGCCACGCCCGCCGCCGCGGCCGCGGTCAGGTCGATCTGGTTGGTGCCGATGCAGAAGGCGCCCAGCGCCGAGAGGCCCGGACGGCTGCGCAGCACCTCGGCGGTCACCTGCGTCTTGGACCGGATACCGAGCACGTCGACCCCGTCGAGCGCGGCGATCAGGTCGGCCTCGTCCAGCGCACCCCGCAGCGACTCGACCTCGTAACCGGCGGCACCGAGGATCTCGGTCGCGACCGGGTCGATGTTCTCCAGCAGCAGCGCTCTGGGCACGTCCGGGACCTCCTCGACCGTGGAACCGCCGGCCCGGTGCGCCGACGCGTCGCCGCGCGTGCGCGACCTGCCCAGTATCCCGGCGGCACCGACCCGGCCTTCGACCGGTGTCCCGCTGCGCTCGGGGCCGGGCGCTGGTTCACTTCCCGGACGGCCGCGCCACGGCGACCGTGGCGACGGGAGGCGACCGGCGTGTGGGCGCAGCGGCTGAGCGGACCGTTCACCTTCGAGCGGGTGGAGGTCACCGCGCCGCGCGCCGAGGACCTGGCGGACGGGCAGGTCCTGCTGGCCACCAGGGCGGGCGGCATCTGCGGCAGCGACCTGCCGTTCTTCAAGGGCGCGCCGTTCCTGCACGCCGCGGACCCGGCGAACCGGACGACGCGGGCGCCCGGTTTCCCGCTGCACGAGGTGGTCGGCGAGGTCGTCGCCAGCCGGCACCCCGCGCACTCCCCCGGTGACCTGGTCGTCGGCTGGGCGGCCGCCTTCGACGGGATCGCCGAGCTGGTCGTCACCGACGGCGACGGGCTGGCCGGCTACGACACCGCGCTGGCGCCGACCACGGCCGTGATGCTGCAGCCGCTCGCCTGTGTCCTCTACGCCGCCGAGCAGCTCGGTGACGTGCGGGGGAAGGTGGTCGCCGTCGTCGGCCAGGGGCCCATCGGGCTGCTGTTCAGCCACGTGCTCAAGCAGCGCGGCGCCGGTGTCGTCGTCGGGGTCGACCGGGTCGACCGCAGCGCCGCGGCCGACGTCTTCGGCGTCGACGAGACGGTGACCGCCGGCGCGAGCCTGTGGGCGGCGTCCCTCGGCGACGCCGACCGGCCCGCTGTCGTCGTCGAGGCCGTCGGCCACCAGGTGACGACGCTGCAGGACTGCCTGGTCGCCGTCGCACCGGGCGGCGAACTGCTCTACTTCGGCATCCCCGACGACCCGGTCTACCCGCTGGACATGATCACCTTCCTGCGGAAGAACCTGACCCTGCGCGCCGGGGTCACGCTCGAGCGCGCGCGGGTGCTGCGGGACGCGGGCACCTACCTCGCCGCACACCCGGAGCTGCGCGACGTCTACGTCAGCGACGTCCACCCGGTCGACGACGTCCAGGCCGCCTTCGCGGCGGCGATCCAGCCGCGTCCCGGCCAGTACAAGGTCGTGCTCTCCACGGCCTGACCGGGCTCCGCCCGACGCGCTGCGGCGGGTCAGCCGTCCGCGCGCGGTCCGCCCGGCTCCGCACCCGTCCGCGACCGCGCGGCCAGCCAGCGCTGCCACTCGGAGCGGTCGCCCGCCCCCGGTGCGGCCGACAGCGCCACGACGGCGGCGATCGCCAGGACGGCCGCCACCAGCACGACGGTGGCCAGCACCTCCCACTGGAACAGGACGTCGACGGTCATGCTGCCGGGGGCCGGGGCGGAGCTGGACGGTGCCATGCGCCACGGTGTGCCCCGCGCCGGCCGGCCGTGAACGCCCGCGCGGCGCCACTCACCCCACCGGGGGACGTCACGCAGGGCGACGGCCACCGGAGGCGACGGCCGGACCGGGTGCGCACCCCACCCCGCCGGGTGACGAGCCCCGTGCTGGACGGGCGCGCCGCCGCTCCGCCGACCTAGCGTCAGCGCGATGGTCGCCGGAACAGCACAGGAGGAGGCAGCGGCATGAGCACTGCGACGCAGGACCAGAGCGCTGTCGAGGTCATCGGCAGCGCACCGCCGGCCGAGCGCACGCCGCCGAACGTCTCCGGGGACCTGCCCACCATCTTCCGGGCCGCGCCGATGTTCGGCCGGGCGCTGGCGGGTTACGACCGGTTCCAGGTCGACACCTACGTCCAGTGGGCGGAGGACGAACTCGCCACGGCGGACCGGGAGCGGGAGCACCTGCTCGCCCGCTGCCTGCAGACCCAGGCCGCGCTCGACGACGCGCGCCAGCTGCTCGACCACTCCGCCGGTGGCGGCGAGTTCCTGCGGCTGTCGGACCGCATCGGGTCGATGCTCGCCGCGGCGGCCGACCAGGCCGAGGGCATCACGGCCGAGGCGGAGGCCCTCCGCGCCAC
This sequence comes from Blastococcus sp. SYSU DS0616, assembly GCF_054051015.1. Taxonomy (NCBI): domain Bacteria; kingdom Bacillati; phylum Actinomycetota; class Actinomycetes; order Geodermatophilales; family Geodermatophilaceae; genus Blastococcus; species Blastococcus sp. SYSU DS0616. The sequence goes on along the minus strand of NZ_JBJHAJ010000006.1, from coordinate 44,169 downwards.
GGCCCGCAGGCAGGCCGACGAGCTCACGGCCCGCGCCGAGGCCGAGCTGGCGGATGCCCGGGCGCGGGCCGGCGAGACGATCGCCGACGCCGCCACGCGGGCCCAGGCGATGGTCGCGGCGGCGCAGCGGGTGGTCGACGACGCCGAGCAGGCCCGCCGGGACGCCGCGGCCGAGGCGGAGGCCCGCGCGGCGGCCGCGCGCGCCGTGGAGCAGCGCGCCGCCGACCAGGCCGCTCGTCTCGGGGAGCAGGCCGCGGCCGATGTGGCCCACCTCCGCGTGCAGGGCAGGGACGAGGTCGTCCGGATGCTGGCGACCGCCCGGGCGGAACGCCGGCGCGCGGACGACGAGGCGGCGGCGCTCCGGGACCGCCTGGATGCGCAGGCCGCGGAGCGCCGGGCCGCGCTGCTGGCCGACGTGACCGAGCTCGAGCGCCGGCGGTCCGACCTCGAGACGGAGCTCCGGCGCACGGCCGGTTCGATCGCCCTCCCGACGGAGCGCCCGGAGGCCACGGCGCCCGGCCGGTTCCTCGGCCGGCTGCGCCGCGCCCGGCCACCGCGGGGTCGCTGAGCGCACCGGGCGCCGCTCCGGGACGGCGCCCGGCCCGGATCGGCCCCGCACCGCCCCCGGCGCGCACCTGCTGACCGGGCCGGCTGGTCGTGCCGGTCGGCACGGCCTCGACCGCCCCGCGACCGGAGCATCGGGAGCCGGTGCTCAGAAGACGCTGTAGCCGCCGTCGATCACCACGGTGCTGCCGGTCTGGTAGGCCGATGCGTCGCCGGCCAGGTAGACGGCGACGCCGGCGAAGTCGTCCGGCTCGCCCCAGCGGCCGGCGGGGACGCGGGAGATCACCCGGTCGGTGACGGTCGACGACGTCTGCGCGGCGGCGGTCATGTCCGTGGCGATCCACCCCGGGAGGACGGCGTTGACCCGGATGCCGTGGCGGGCCAGCTCGACGGCCGAGGACCGGACCAGCCCGGTGAGGCCGGCCTTGGCCATGCCGTAGGCGTGGTTGCGCCCGGCGCCCTCGATCGCCGCGAGGCTCGCCACGGCGATGATCGATCCGCCCGGGCGCCCCTGCCTGCCGCACTCCAGCATCACCCGGGCGGCCTCCCGGACGGTCCAGAAGGCGCCGTCGAGGTTGGTCGCCATCGTCGCCCGGTAGTCCTCGGTGGACGCCTGGACCAGCGGGGCGAGCGGCAACCCGACACCGGCGTTGACCACGACGACGTCGAGCCCGCCGAGGAGGTCCGCCGCCGCGCGCATCCCGCGGGCGACGGCGGCCTCGTCGGACACGTCCACCTGCTGCGCGTGCGCGTCGGCGCCGGTGCCGCGGAGCGCGTCGGCGGCCGCACGGACGCGTTGTCCGTTGCGCCCCCACAGGGTCACGGCCGCGCCGGCGCCGGCCAGCGCCCTGGCCATGCCCAGCCCGATGCCGGAGCCGCCGCCGGTGACCAGCGCGGCCCGCCCGGTCAGGTCGAACAGCCCGCTCACCGCGTGCTCCCGGCGGCCGGTGCGGAGGCGGCTCCGGCCCGCCGGCTCAGCGCGGCGGAGGGCGCGAGGGGATCGATCGCGAGGTCGGGATGACGGTGCACCAGCTCTCCCGGTGGTGGTCGGTCCGCCGCGGCGGACCAGGTGGCGATGACGGAGCAGTCCCGGACGCGTCCGGTGGCCGGCCCCCCGGCGGCCCCTCGGATTCGCGGCGCCGCAGACCCTGGACGCCCCGCCCGGAGGGCCCTAACCTAGCGCTCACTAAAACACACGCTAGGACGGATGACCATGGACTTCGTGCTCCCCGACCGATTGCAGCGCTTCCTGGACGAGCTCGACGCGTTCATCGACAAGGAGATCCTCCCGCTGGAGGAGGAGAACCAGCAGTACTTCGACCACCGGCGGGAGTGGGCCCGCACCGACTGGGAGGCCGGGGGCACCCCCCGACGGGAGTGGGAGGAGCTGCTCGCCGAGATGAAACGCCGGGCCGACGCGGCCGGCTTCTTCCGGTACGCCCTGCCTGCGGAGCTCGGCGGACGGGGCGCGACGAACCTGGAGATGGCCGTCGTCCGCGAGCACCTGGCCCACCGCGGCCTGGGCCTGCACAACGACCTGCAGAACGAGTCCTCGGTCGTCGCGAACCTCCCGTTCGTGATGATCGTCCACGAGTTCGGCACGCAGGAGCAGAAGGACGACCTGATCGAGGGCATGATCACCGGCACCCGGGGGGTGGCCTTCGCCCTCACCGAGCCGGACCACGGCAGCGACGCCACGTGGATGGAGACCCGCGCCGTGCGGGACGGCGACTCGTGGGTGATCAACGGTCGCAAGCGCTGGAACTCCGGGGTGCACAGCGCGACGCACGATGTCGTCTTCGCCCGCACCAGCGGGAAGGACGGCGACGCCCGCGGCATCACCGCCTTCGTGGTGCCGATGGGCACGCCCGGCCTGGAGGTCACCAGCTACGACTGGACCTTCAACATGCCGACCGATCACGCGAACGTCTCGCTGCGCGACGTCCGCGTGCCGGCGAGCACCATTCTCGGGGCCGAGGACGAGGGGCTCACCATCGCCCAGCACTTCCTGCACGAGAACCGGATCCGCCAGGCCGCCTCCAGCCTGGGCGCCGCCCAGTTCTGCATCGACCGGTCCGTCGCCCGCGCCCGGGAGCGCATCACGTTCGGCGAGCCGCTGTCCCGCCGCCAGGCGGTCCAGTGGCCGCTCGTCGAGCTGCACACCGAGGCGGAGATGGTCCGGGGGCTGGTGCGCAAGGCGGCCTGGACCCTCGACGAGGCCGGCGATCCGACGGACGTGAGCGAGTACGTCTCCATGGCGAACTACCGGGCCAACCGCCTGGTCTGCGACGCGGCCGACCGGGCCATGCAGATCCACGGCGGCGAGGGCTACTCGCGCAACCAGCCCTTCGAGCACATCTACCGGCACCACCGGCGCTACCGGATCACCGAGGGCGCGGAGGAGATCCAGATCCGCAAGGTCGCCGGCACGCTCTTCGGCTTCGCCGGGCGGCGCCGGCACCAGGCCTGAGACCGCATCGGCCGGCGGCTGCCCTCGGGCGGCCGCCGGCCGATGCGGGCACCAGGTCAGCGGGCGAGACGGCGGCGGACGGCGGCCACCTGCTCCTCGGAACCGATGAGGGCGCGGATGACGTCCTGCTCGGCCTGCAGCCCCTCCTCGAGGGGCACCCGGCCGGCGAGGTCGACCAGCCGCTTCACGCCGCGGGGGGCGTTGCGGCCGTGCCCCGCGATCTCCTCGGCCAGCGCCCGGGCGGCGCCCAGCGGGTCGTCGGCCTGCCGCGTGGCCAGACCGATCCGCACCGCCTCCGCGCCGTCCACCTTGCGCCCCGTGAGGGCCAGTTCCTTCGCGACGTCCCGGCCGACCAGCTCGGGCAGCAGCTGGGTCCCCATCATGTCGGGGACCAGCCCCCACTGGATCTCCATCACCGACAGCTGGGTGTCGGGGGCGACGATCCGGATGTCGGCGCCGAGGGCGACCTGCAGCCCTCCCCCGAAGGCCACGCCGTGCACCGCCGCGACGACCGGGGCCGGGACCAGCGACCAGACGTGCACCGCCTGCTGAGCCAGCGCTCGTGCGGCGCCAAGCTGCGGGCGGTCGGCCACCACGTCCCCGCGCGCGCCGTCCCGCATCGCCGCGAACTGCGCGAAGTCCAGGCCGGCGCAGAACGCGCGGCCCGCGCCGGCGAGCACCACGGCGCCGACGTCGTCCCGCTCGATGAGCGCGGTCCCGGCGTCGACCAGCGCCTCGAACATCGCCGGATCGAGTGCGTTCAGCTTGTCGGGGCGGTCGAGGGTCACCGACGCGACCCCGTCGACGACCGTGGTGGTCACCCGCTGCTGCTCACCCCTGGCGATTTCCTCCCAGGACCCTGGTTCCGCTGGCCCACCCACCCTAGGCTGGTAGTGATCGATCGTTAAGGGAGTGCGCCATGGCCCTCGTCCGGCTGACGACACCCGTTCCCGGGGTCACCACCGTCACCCTCGACCGCCCCGACCGGCTCAACACGATGAGCGCCGAGCTGGTGGCCGAGCTCGGCGCCGCCCTGACCGCGATCGCCGCGGACCGCGAGTGCCGCGTCGTCGTGCTGACCGGCGCCGGGCGGGCGTTCTGCGCCGGCCTGGACCTGCACGGCTACGACGGGGACGACCAGCGGGTCGAGCGCGACGTCACCGTGCTGGCGGCGCTGGACCGGCAGCGGGAGATCGCCCGGCTCGCCGAGCAGCTGCACCGGCTCCCGCAGCCGGTGATCGCCGCGGTCAACGGCCCGGCGGCCGGTGGCGGTCTGGCGCTCGTCTGCGCCTCCGACATCCGCATCGCCGCCCGATCGGCCGTCTTCGCCGTCGGCTTCATCCGCGCCGGGTACTCCGCGTGCGACATCGGGGTGTCGTGGCTGCTCCCCCGCATCGTCGGGGCGGGCCGCGCGCACGAGCTGATGCTCACCGGGCGCCGGTTCACCGCCGAGGAGGCGCGGACGATGGGCCTGGTGGTCGACGTCGTGGCCGACGACCAGCTGGTCGACCGCGCGCTGGCCACGGCGCAGGAGATCCTGCGCAACCCGCCGGCGTCCGTGGAGCTCACCAAGCAGGGCATGTGGATCGCCCTGGAGACGGCGTCGTTCGCCGCGGCGATCGAGTTCGAGAACCGGCAGCAGGTCATCACCGCGCTCACCGCGGACGCGCGCGAGGCGACGGCCGCGTTCGTCGAGAAGCGGTCCCCGGTCTACACGCGGCGCTGAGCACCCGCCGGCCGGCCCGGCGGCGGTTCCCCCCGCCGCCGGGCGGCTCAGCCGGCGATCTCGGCCATGGTGCGCAGGGTCCGGGCCGATCCGCTGACGAGCATCGTGGTCACCAGGGACTCCTCCCAGGCGGCGAGGTCGTCGGCGATCTTCTCCCGGGGGCCGACCAGGGCCACCTTCTCCACCATCGCCAACGGCACGGCGGCGACCGCCTCGTCCTTGCGTCCGTCGAGGTAGAGGTCCTGGATGCGGGCGCACTCGGCCTCGAAGCCCATGCGGGCGAGCACCTCGTAGTGGAAGTTGACGCCGCGCGCGCCCATCCCCCCGATGTAGAGCGCGAGCATCGGGCGCACCCGGTCGGCGGCGGCCTCGACGTCGTCGTCGATCTCGACGCCGACCATGCACGGGACGCGGAAGTCGTCCGGGGTGCGACGGGCGCCCGGCCGGGCGAACCCCTCCGCCAGCGACGCGCGGTAGTGGGCGTCGTCGTGCGGCGAGTAGAACAGCGGGATCCACCCGTCGGCTATCTCCGCCGCCAGCGCGACGTTCTTCGGCCCCTCCGCGGCGAGCAGCACCGGGATGTCGCTGCGGACCGGGTGGACGGTCGAGCGCAGCGGCTTGCCGAGGCCCGTGCCCCCGGCATGGGGAACGGTGTAGTGCTCCCCCTCGAACCGGACCACGTCCCGCCGCATCACCCGGCGCAGGATCTCGACGTACTCGCGGGTCCGCGCGAGGGGCTTGGGGTACGGCTGGCCGTACCACCCCTCGACCACCTGCGGCCCCGAGACGCCGAGGCCCAGCACGAAGCGTCCGCCGCTGAGGTGGTCCAGCGTCATCGCCGCCATCGCCGTCGCGGCCGGGGTGCGCGCCGACAACTGCACCACCGCCGTCCCCAGCTCCAGCCGCGCCGTGCGGCTGCCGAGCCAGGCCAGCGGCGTCAGGGCGTCCGAGCCGTAGGCCTCGGCCGTCCAGACGGACTCGAAGCCCAGCTCCTCGGCGAGCGCGACCTGCTCCGCCTGCCCCTCCGGCTGCCGCGCACCCCAGTAACCCAGGGCCAGTCCGAGCTTCACGCGTGTCCTCCCGGCCGACCGGGCCGGCCCGCGGCGCTCACTTCCGGCCCACCAGGTCGCGGCCGATGATCTGGCGCATGATCTCGTTCGTGCCGCCGAAGATGCGCTGCACCCGGGCGTCCTGGAAGGCCCGCGCCACCGGGTACTCGAGCATGTAGCCGTAACCGCCGTGCAGCTGCAGGCACCGGTCGATCACCCGGTTCTGCACCTCGCTCCCCCAGAGCTTGGCCCGGGCGGCGTCCACCGCGCCGAGCTCGCCGTCGTTGTACGCCAGCACCGCCCGGTCGACGTAGACCTGGGTGACGTCGACCTCGGTCGAGACGTCGGCCAGTTCGAAGCGGGTGTTCTGGAAGTCTGCGACGGGCTGCCCGAAGGCCGTCCGCTGCTGGGTGTAGTCCAGCGTCGCGGCCAGCGTGGCCCCGGCGACGGCCACCGCGTGGGCGGCGATGGAGAGGCGCTCCAGCGGCAGGTGGGACATGAGCTGGCGGAACCCGCCGCCTTCGGCGCCCAGCAGGTTCTCGTCGGGCACGAAGACGTCCTCGAAGAACAGCTCGGCGGTGTCCTGCGCCTGAAGCCCGACCTTCTTGAGCTTGCGGCCCCGGGTGAATCCGGCCATGCCCCGCTCCACCACCAGGAGGCTGAAGCCACCGGGCCCGCCGGCGGGATCGGTGCGCGCCACGGTGATGACCAGGTCGGACTGGATGCCGTTCGTGATGAACGTCTTCGCACCGTTCACCACCCAGCCGCCCTCGACCTTGCGGGCGGAGGTGCGGATGCCCTGCAGATCGCTGCCGGTGCCCGGCTCGGTCATGGCGATCGCGCCGATGATCTCGCCGGCGCACATCCGGGGCAGCCAGCGCCGCTGCTGCTCCTCGGTGCCCAGGGAGACGATGTAGGGGATCGCGATGTCGTCCTGCAGGGAGAACCCGGAGGCCACCGACGCGGCGAAGACCTTGGCCAGCTCCTCGAGGACGACGAAGCGGTAGCGGTAGTCGCCCGCCATCCCGGCGCCCCCGTGCTCGGCCGGCGCCGACAGCCCGATGACGCCCTGCTCACCGGCCTTGAGCCAGACCTCGCGGTCGATGAGCCGCTCGTCGTCCCACCGCTCGAGGTGGGGCGCCACCTCGCGGGCCACGAACTCGGCGACCACGCCGCGGAAGTCCTCGTGGTCGGTCGTGTACAGGGTGCGCTTCACCGTGCCTCCCGATCGCTGGTCAGCGGCTCGCGGTACTCCGGGGCGGGCAGTCCCGCGAAGACGTCGGGCAGGTCCCGCGACACCACGCCGGGGAACCGCGCCGGCCGTTTCTCCAGGAAGGCGGCGATGCCCTCCCGGGCGTCGTCGCTGGTGCCCCGGACGTTCAGGGCGTGCGTCTCCACCTCGTGCGCGACGACGGGGTGCTGCGCGCCGAGCATCCGCCACAGCATCTGCCGGGCGAGGGCCACCGAGACCGCCGCGGTGTTGTCGGCGATCTCCGCGGCGAGCGCGTAGGCGACCTCCAGCAGCTCCGCCCGCGGGTGCAGGCTGCGGACGAGCCCCGCGGCGCGGGCCTCCGCCGCCGGGAACACGCGGCCGGTCAGCACCCACTCGAGCGCCGTCTGCAGCGGGACCACGCGCGGGAGGAACCACGAGGAGCACGACTCCGGGACCAGCCCGCGTCGGTTGAAGACGAAGCCCATCCGGGCGTCCTCGGCGGCGATGCGCACGTCGGCGGCGAGCGTCATCGTGATGCCGACGCCCACCGCCGGCCCGTTGATCGCCGCGATGATCGGCTTGTGCAGCTCGTACATGCGCAGCACCACCCGGCCACCGCCGTCGCGGCGCATCCGCGGCCCCTCGCCGTCCTCGTCGGTCCGCCAGCCGTCGAACGCGGCCGTGCTCGCCGAGAGGTCCATGCCGGCGCAGAAGGCACGCCCTGCCCCGGTGAGGACGACGGCGCGCACGGCGTCGTCGGCGTCGCAGCGGTCCAGGGCCTCGAGCAGCTCGACCTCCATCCGGTCGGTGAAGGCGTTGAGCGAGTCCGGGCGCTGGAGCGTGATCGTCGCGATCCCGTCGACCACCTCCAGCGAGATGTCCTGCAGATCCGGTTCGCCGTGGGCGACGGTCGCAGCGGGCACGGGGGCCTCCTGTTCTGCCGGCGCGGACGACCGGGCCGGCGGGGTCGGGACGGGGGGTCCGGCGGGCGTCAGCCCGCCCGGGCACCCGGTGGGCGCGCCGTCGTGTCCGGCGCGGTGACGGGAGCGGGTGTCTCCGGCGCCCGGCCGCTCAGCGGCCCCCGGCGTCCGGGGATGCGGTCGACCACCGGCCGGAGCACCGCCCGGGACAGCCCGGCGATCCCGTAGGGCATGACGAACATGAAGAGGATCAGCGACAGGCCGTAGACCAGCCCGGCCGCGGCCTGGTTGACGTCGGCCGTCCACTCCGGCACGTAGGTGATGAAGAAGGCGCCGAGCACCGCGCCGCCGATCGTGCCCAGGCCGCCGACGACGATGAGCGAGATGAACGCGATCGCCATGACCAGGCCGAAGGAGTCCGGACCGACGAACTGGACGGCGTAGACGTAGAGCACGCCGCCCACCCCGGCGTAGGCGGCGCTGATGGCGAAGACGGTCGTCTTGGTCCGGGAGCTGCGGACCCCCAGCGTGCGCGCCACCGTCTCGTGGTCGCGCACGGCCACCAGCGAGCGGCCGATGCGGCCGGTGGCCAGCCGCCGGGTGAGCACCCAGGCCACCACGACCGCGACCAGGCACAGCAGGTACACCCACTGGTCGCGCGCCAGCCCGGTCCACTCCGGCGGCTGGGCGGTGAAGACGTTGATCCCCTCCTGGCCCTGGGTGATGCCGTCCAGCCGCTTGATCGCCGCCGGCGTGACGATCGCGAGCGCCAAGGTCACCAGCGCCAGCTGCAGCCCCTGCAGCCGCAGCGCCGGCAGCCCGAAGAGGTACCCCATGACGAACGTCGCGACGACCGCCACCGGCAGGACCGCGAGGTAGTGCCAGCCCTCCTGGATCAGCACCGCTCCGATGTAGGCGCCGGTCGCGAAGAAGGCGCTGTGCCCGAGGGAGATCTGCCCGTTGAAGCCGGTCAGCAGGTTCAGACCCATGCCGACGACCGCGTAGATCATGACCATGCTCAGGTCGAAGTTGACGTAGGGCGGCGAGTACAGCGGCACGAGGACGGCGACCGCCACCACGGCCGAGAAGACGGCGGTGCGCAGCCACGTCGGTGCGTCCAGCGGCGCCTGCGCCTGGCGGAGCAGGGCGAGCCGGCCGGAGAGCGAGCGGCCGGGCGCCGGTGGCCGGGCGCTCGTGCGGGTGCCGGCGCTGGTGCTCGTGCTCGTGCTCATACCCGTGCCACCGTCCTGGTGCCGAAGAGCCCTTCGGGCTTGAGGAGCAGGACGCCCATGATGATCACCAGGGCCACCGCCTGCTTGAAGTCGTTGCCGATGACGTCGACGTAGGTGCCCGCCAGGTTCTCGACCACGCCGACGATGAGACCGCCGACGAGCGCCCCGACCGGGCTGTCGAAGCCGCCCAGCGTCGCCGCGGCGAATGCGTAGAGCAGCATCGCGGCCATCATGTTCGGCTGGAGGAACAGCTGGGGGGCGGCCAGCGAGCCGACCAGGGCCCCGATCGCGGCGGCGAGCCCCCACCCGAGCAGCAGCATCCGCCCCACGGGCACGCCCGACAGGCGGGCCGACTCCGGGTTGTTCGCCGCCGCGCGCATGACCAGCCCCAGCCGGGTGCGCTGGAACAACCAGTAGAGGAGCCCGGCCACGACGGCCACCGTCAGCACGATGCCCAGGGCCTGCCGGGACGCCGCGGCGGGGCCGAGGTCGACCGCGCCCGAGCCGAAGACCGGCGGCACCTCCTTGGTCAGGTAGCCCCACACCCAGCCGGCCCCGCTGGTCAGGCAGAGCATCAGCCCCAGCGTGACGATGATGAGGGAGAGATGCGCCGACGGGCTCGTGCCGAACGGGCGGATGAGCACCCGCTCCACGCCCGCGCCGAAGGCGAAGGCGACCACCATCGCGATCAGGATCGCCACGGCGAGAGGGGTCCCCCACGCGTAGAGCTGCCAGGTGAGGAAGGCCGCGAACATGGCCATCTCGCCCTGCGCGAAGTTGACGATCCCCGAGGCCCGGTACACCAGTACGACGCTCAGCGCGAGCGCCCCGTACAGCGCTCCGGTGGCGATGCCGTCCACCACCTGCTGCAACAGCAGTTCCATGTGTGCTCCTTCGGCCGCACCCGGGGGCAGGGCCGTGTGAGGGTCAGTAGCCGAGGTAGGCCCGGCGGATGTCGTCGTTGTCGCGCAGGTCCGCGGCCCGTCCGGAGGAGACGACCCGGCCGGCCTCGAGCAGCACGGCGGAGCTGCCGATGTCCAGGGCCAGCTGGGCGTTCTGCTCGACCACGAGCATCGCCGTGCCCGTCTCGGCGTTGATCTGCCGCAGCGACTCGAACAGCGAGCGGGTCGTGTTCGGGGCCAGGCCCAGCGACGGCTCGTCGAGCAGGAGCAGCCGGGGCGAGGGCATGAGCGCCCGGGCGATGGCGAGCATCTGCTGCTCGCCGCCGCTGAGACTGCCGGCCTGCTGGTCGCGGCGGTCACCCAGGCGCGGGAAGACCGAGTACCAGTGGTCCAGGTGCCGGCGCTCGTCCCGGTCGGTGCGCAGGTAGGCCCCGACGCGCAGGTTGTCCTGCACCGTCATCGAGCCGAACGTGCCCCGGCCCTGCGGGACGTGCGCGACACCCAGCGCGGCGATGCGCTCGCTGGGCAGCCCGACGAGTTCCTGCCCGTCGAAGCACACCCGGCCGCTGCCGCGGATCATGCCCGACAGCGCCCGGAGCAGCGTGGTCTTTCCCGCCCCGTTGGCGCCGAGCACCACCGCCACCTCCCCGTGGTCCACCGAGAGGCCCACCCCGTGCAGCACCTCGACCGGCCCGTAGCCGGCGTCCAGGTCCTCGACCTCGAGCAGGCTCATGCCGGTGCCCCCAGGTAGGCCTCGACCACGTCGGGGTCCGCGCGCACCTGGTCCGGCGTCCCGTCGGCGATCTTGCGGCCCAGGTTCAGCACCACGACCTGGTCGGAGACCCGCATGACCATCGCCATGTGGTGCTCGACGAGGAGCACCGAGAGGCGGTGTGCGTCGCAGAGCCCCCGGATGGTGTCGGCCAGCTCGAGGACCTCCTCGTGGATGAGCCCGTTGGCCGGCTCGTCGAGCATGAGCAGCCGGGGCCTGGCCATCAGCGCGCGGGCGAGCTCGACCCGCTTGAGGGTCCCGTAGGGCAGGCCGGCGGCCAGGGACGACGAGACGTGCGACAGCCCCAGGTCGTCGAGCAGGGCCCGCGCCCGGTCGATCTCCGCCCGCTCCTCCCGCCGCACCCCCGGCAGCCCCAGCGCGCTCGGCCAGAACCCCGCCCGGGTGCGGTGGTAGCCGCCGGCGAGCACGTTCTCCAGCACCGTCATCGATCCGAACAGGCCCAGGTTCTGGAACGTCCGGGCGATGCCGACCTCGGCGATCTGCTCGGTCCGCAGCGCCAGCAGGTTGCGCCCCTCGAGCTCGATCGCGCCCGAGTCCGGCTCGTACAGACGGCTGATGCAGTTGAACAGCGTCGTCTTCCCGGCACCGTTGGGGCCGATCAGCCCGCAGATGGTGCCCCGGCGGAGGTCGAACGACGGGCCGTCCAGGGCGACGACGCCGCCGAAGCGGAGCTGGACGTCGCGCACGGAGAGGAACGCATCCCCGACCGGGGCGGGGTCCGCGGTGGTCGCCGTCACCGGGTCACCGGGACCGCTCGATGACGTCGCCCTGCAGCTCCCAGGTGGTGCCGTCGAAGGTCATCATCTGCACCTGGGTGGTGGTGTAGGGGTAGTCGGGCGAGGTCTCCATGGTCACGCCGGGGAGGAACAGGTCGGGCGCGACACCCGAGAGGTTCTGGGCGGCGTCGAGCATGTCCTGCCGGGTGCAGCCCTCCATCTGCTCGAGCACCTCCACCATGGCCTGCGCGACGGTGTAGCCGTTCGCCGCCGTGGAGTCGGCGGCCTCGAAGTCCCCTCCGTGCTTCTCCGCGAACGCCTGCCAGGCCTGCATCCCCTCGTCCTCGGCCCAGCCGGGGTCGGAGACGTCCTTGAGCCAGGTGAAGGAGACCGCGTCCACGGCGCCCTCACCGGCCGGCTGCATGACGGCCTGCGCGTGGTTGGTCCCGGAGGTCACCAGGGTCAACGGCTGCCAGCCGATCTCGTGCGCCTTCTTCAGCGACTGCGTCATGAAGGTGCCGGTGGCGTAGTTGAGCCACACGTCGGCGCCGGAGTTGGCGAGGTTGACGACCTGGGAGTCGGCCGATCCACCGGACTGCTCGTAGGCCTGCTCGCTGACGATCTCGACCCCGGTGCCCTCGAACTCCCGCTGGAAGTTCGCCAGCATGCCCTTTCCGAAGCCGTCGTTCTGGTAGAGCAGGCCGACCTTCGCCTGGGGGTTCTGCTCCAGCACGTAGTCGGCCATGACCTGGGCCTCGAACTCGTACTGCGGGAGGAACCCCATGGACCAGTACTCGTCCTGGGCCATGAACTCGTCCGTGCCCGTCATGGCGAAGAGGTTGGGCACGCCGTTGCCGGCGACGTAGTCGCCGATGGCGAGGTTGGGCGAGGTGCCCAGGACGTTCATCATCGCGAACACCTGGTCCTGCTCGACCAGGGTGCGCGTGTTGCTGACCGTGCGCGCCGGGTCGTAGGCGTCGTCCATCGCCCGGTACTCCACGGTGCGGGTCACCCCGTCGCCCATCTCCACGCCACCGGCGGCGTTGAGGTCCTCGAAGTACGCCTGGGCGGCCCGGCCGATGGAGCCGTACACCGCGCCCGCGCCGGACATGGGCAGGCTCGAGCCGATCCGGATCGTGGAGTCGGTGATCCCGGGGTCGCACTCGCCCCCGTCGGCGGAGGCGGCCGTGCTGTCGGCGCGCCCTCCGCAGGCGGTCAGCACGAGAGCGGCGCAGGTCATGGCGACGACGGGACGACGGCGGCTCAAGGCAACCTCCACTGTTGGGCGGAAACCGCCTCAGACGCGGCTCCACGGGCTGGACGCTCACTGAGCGAGCGCTACATAGGACAATGCAAACTGTGATCCATGTCAACCCCTTGCGCCGGTCCGACGTGATCCCGTTCACTGGCTGCGGCCGCTGGAGTCGCGTGCCCTGAGCGAGCGTTCAAGGAAGGTGCCCGTGGAGGTGGCGGCGATGCGGCCGGAGGTGGCCGGCGGCGGCGAACCGTCGGAGGTGGACCGGCTGGCGGTCGCGCTCGGGCGCCGGCTGGCGGAGGTCCTCGGGCGTCCGGTCACCGTGCGCGATCTGCGCCGGTTGTCCGGCGGTGCGAGCCGCGAGACGTGGACGCTCACCGCGGCAGGCGACGAGGGGTCCGGCCCGCGGCTCGTCCTCCGGCGGGACCCGCCGTCGGAACCGCGCCCCGACGAGATGCGGCGCGAGGCGCTCGCGATCGGTGCCGCCCGTCGGCACGGCGTCCCGGTCCCCGAGCTGCTCGACTGGTCGGCCGACGCGGAGGTCCTGGGCGCCCCCTACCTGCTCATGTCCTTCGTCGAGGGCGAGACGATCGCCCGCCGGATCCTCCGCGACGACCGGTACGCGCCCGCCCGGGAAGTGCTCGCCGCCGACCTGGGTCGCGCCGCCGCACGCATCCACGGCATCGCCGCCGACCAGGTCCCGGACATCCCCCGGGTCGACCTCGTCGAGGACCTCCGGGCGCGGTACGAGGCCGTCGGTGTCGCCCGGCCGGTGCTGGAGCTGGCGTTCGCCTGGCTCGCGGCATCGCGGCCCGGACCTGCCGCTGACCCGTGCCTGGTGCACGGCGACTTCCGGCTCGGCAACGTGATCGTGGGCCCCACCGGGCTGCGGGCCGTCCTCGACTGGGAGCTCGTGCACCGGGGGGACCCGATGGAGGACCTCGGCTACCTGAGCATCCGCGCCTGGCGGTTCGGCGGCCCGCGGCCGGTCGCCGGCGTGGGCGGGTTCCGCCAGCTGTTCGACGCCTACGAGGAGGCCGGCGGCGCACGCCCGGATCCCGAGGTCGTCCACTGGTGGCAGGTCGCGGGCACCCTCAACTGGGGCGTGGGATCGATGGTGCAGGCGCAGCGGCACTTCTCCGGGGCGACCCGCTCCGTGGAGCTCGCGGCCATCGGCCGGCGGGTCGCCGAGCAGGAGTTCGACCTGCTCCGCATGCTCGGCCGCCGCACCGCCGACGGGAGGCCGGCCTGATGCTGCACACGTTCCCCGACGCCCGCGAGGTCGTCGTCGCCGTCCGGGAGTTCCTGGAGCGCGAGGTGATGCCCGGGACCACCGGCACGCTCTCCTTCCAGGCCCGCGTCGCCGCCAACCTGCTGGCCGCACTGGAACGCGAACTCGAGCTCGGCCCCGCCGCGCAGGCCCGGTACGAGCAGCTGCTCGCCGACCTCGGCGTGCGCGACGAGACGGAGCTGGCCGAGCGCATCCGGGTCGGCGACGTCGACGTCGCCGACCCGGACCTGGCCGCCGCGCTCCACGCGATGACCACCGACCGGCTGCTGGTCTGGAACCCGCAGCACCTCTCCGACGACATCGACGACGACCCGCGGACGGCCACCCGGTGACCGTCCGCACCAGCAGGGAGGACACGACAGGCATGGACACCGCCCACCACCCGCAGCAGCGGCTCACCTGGGTGCACCAGGTCGCCAAGCACGCCGCCACCCACCCGGAGCGCGCGGCGCTGCGCTTCCGCGGCGCGACGACGACCTGGCGGGAGCTCGAGGACCGGACCCGGCGGCTCGCGCGGGCGCTCGAGGACCGCGGGGTCGGCGCCGGTGACCGGGTGCTGATGCTGCTCACCAACCGCCCGGAGTTCGTCGAGACCTTGATCGCGGTCAACCGGCTCGGCGCGATCGCCGTCCCGGTGAACTTCCGCCTGGTCGCCACCGAGGTGGCCTTCCTCGCCGAGAACTCCGGCTCCTGCGCGGTCGTCGTCGAGGAGCCGTTGGCGCCCCTGGTCGCCGGTGTCCGGGCCGACCGGGCGGGCGGGCTGCCCTGCCTCGTCGTCGGGGAGGACGTCGCCGGTGCCGGCCCCGGTGCCGAGCGCTACGAGGAGGTGCTCACCGGCTCCGAGCCGCACCCCGCGGCCGGCCCCGACCGGCTCGAGGACGTCGCCTTCATCATGTACACCTCCGGCACGACCGGGCTGCCCAAGGGGGCGATGCTCACCTACGAGAACCTGCTGGGGCAGACGCTCACGCTGGTACAGGCGTTCCGCCTGGTCCGGGACGACGAGATCAGCCTCGTCACCTCGCCGATGTTCCACATCGCCGCCGTCGGCGCGCTCGTGCCGAACCTCGTCCTCGGCTTCACGACCGTGATCACCCCCACCGGGGCATTCGATCCCGAGGCGTTCCTGGACCTGCTCGAGGCCGAGGGCGCCACCAGCGCCTTCCTGGTCCCGACGCAGTGGCAGGCGGTCTGCGCCAGCCCCACCATCCCCGGCCGGGACATCCGGCTGCGGAGCATGGCCTGGGGTGCGGCGCCGGCCACCCCGGCGGTGCTGCGCGCCATGGCCGAGGCGTTCCCCGGCGTGCCGAACGTGTGCACCTTCGGGCAGACGGAGATGTCGCCGATCACCACCGTGCTCCCCGGCGAGGACGCCATCACCAAGATCGGCTCCATCGGCAAGCCGGTGCCGCTGGTGTCCGTGCGCGTCGTGGACCCGGCGATGGAGGACGTCCCCCAGGGCGAGATCGGCGAGATCGTCTACCGCGGACCGCAGACCATGGTGGGCTACTGGAACAACCCGACGGCGACCGAGGAGGCCTTCCGCGGCGGCTGGTTCCACTCCGGCGACCTCGTGCGCGTCGACGAGGACGGCTTCTACTACGTCGTCGACCGCCTCAAGGACATGATCATCTCCGGCGGGGAGAACATCTACAGCGCCGAGGTGGAGGCCGTGATCGCCGACCACCCGAAGGTGCGTGAGGTCGCCCTCGTGGGCGGGCCGCACCCCCGGTGGGGCGAGACGCCCGTCGCCGTGGTGGTCCCGCACGACCCCGCCGACCCGCCGGCCGAGCGCGCGCTGATCGACTTCTGCGGCACGCGCCTCGCGTCGTACAAGAAGCCCACCAAGGTGGTGGTGCTCGACGAGCTGCCGCGCAATGCCTCGGGGAAGATCCTCAAGTCCCCGCTGCGCGAGCAGGTGCGGCGCGACGCCCTGGTGACGCAGTGACCGCCGGCACCGCGACCAGCGGTCTCGAGCGCAGCGTCACCGACGGCGTGCTGCGCCTGGTCCTGGACCGGCCGCAGTCGCTCAACGCCGTCACCACCGAGCTGCTCGAGGACCTCGCCGCGACGGTGACCGCCGCCGGCCGGGACCCCGGCATCCGCGCGGTGTCCCTCACCGGTGCCGGGCGGGCCTTCTCCTCCGGCGCCGACCTGGGCGGCTCGGAGGAGGAGGTCTCCGTGCAGGCGGCCAACCGGGCCGTCCGGGCGATCCGCGACGTCCCGGTACCCGTGCTGGCCCTGGTGCACGGCCCCGCGGCGGGCGTCGGCTGCTCGCTGGCGCTGGCCTGCGACCTGGTGGTGATGAGCCGGTCGGCGTACCTCATGCTCGCCTTCACCCGGATCGGCCTGATGCCCGACGGCGGCGCCACCGCGCTGGTCGCCGCCTCCGCCGGACGGGGGCGCGCCATGCGGATGGCCCTGCTGGCCGAGAAGATGCCCGCCGAGGAGGCCCTGGCGTGCGGTCTGGCCGCCCTGGTGGTCGACGACGACCGCTTGCAGGCCGACGGGGCCGAGCTGGCCGCCCGCCTGGCAGCCGGCCCCCCCGCCGCGCTCGCCCGGACCAAGGCGGCGATCAACGCGGCGAGCCTGGGCGAGCTCGAGCCGGCCCTGGAGCGGGAGGCGTCCGGGCAGGCCGAGCTGGCCGCGACGGCCGATTTCGCCGAGGGGGTCGCGGCCTTCCTGGGCCGGCGCCCGCCGGTGTTCACCGGCCGCTGAGCGCGGACACGGCCACCGGACGCCCCGCGGGGATCCGGTGGCCGTGTCGCCGGACGGCGCCCGGGTGGCCCGCCCGCCCTACTCGAAGTAGCGCCGCGGCGTGTCGACCAGCATCTGGCGGAGCTGCTCCTCGGTCGTCCCGCGCTCGCGCAGCATCGGCAGCACGTCCCTGCTGATGTGCGTGTAGTTCCAGTTCGGCGCGATCTGCTGCTTCGCGGCCTGCCCCTCGGCGCCCGGGAAGTAGTCGATGTAGCAGCTGGCGTCGTGGGCGAGCACCATCCGGTCGGCGTAGCCCCGCTCGGCCAGCGCGACGATGGTGTCCACCCGCGAGGAGGTCGGGTTGTAGATGTCGAGGCCGAACCGGTCCATGCCGAGCAGGCAGCCGGCCTCGGCCAGTTCGCTCAGGTAGTCGAGGTCGTTGCTGTCCCCGGCGTGCCCGATGACGACCTTGGTGAGGTCCACGCCCTCCTCGCCGAAGACCTGCACCGCCAGCCGGCCGGCGCCGGTGTGCGACGAGGTGTGCACGGTGATCGGCGCGCCCGTCTCCCGGTGGGTCGCGGCGACGGCGCGCACGGTCCGCTCGACGCCCGACGTGAGCCCCTTCGCCTCGATGACGCACTTGAGGAACGCGGCCTTCACCCCGGTGCCGGCGATGCCATCGCGGATGTCGCCGGTGAAGTCGTCGACCATCGGGTCACGCGGCAGGTCGAGCAGCAGCCCCGGGCCGCGGTGCTCGTACTGGTGCGGGATCTCGTCGTAGGTGTAGAGCCCGGTCGCCACGACGATGTTGATGTCGGTCTGCTCGGCGACCCGCTGCACCCGCGGGATGTAGCGCCCCAGTCCCCACACCGTCGGGTCGACGATCGTGTCGATGCCCAGCGCCTTGAGCTCGTTCAGCTGGTCGACCGCGTCGGCGACCCGCTCGTCCTCGTCCCACCAGTCGCCGGTGCCGTAGTTCTGCACGTGCTCGGTCGAGAGCACGAACACGTGCTCGTGCATGAGGGTCGCACCGAGCTCGGCGGTGTCGATCGGGCCACGGACGGTCTCGACGGTGGGCACTGCGGGGCCTCCCAGGTGTTGTGCGGTGTTCCGGACGGCCACCCTTCAGGGGCCCGCGCCGAGCGGGCGAGGCGTGGGGGGAAGGGTGGTCCTTCTTCAGCGGGGTGAGTGGGCGGTCTGCCAGTCCGTCTGCTCGCGCAGCGGCGGCTTGAGCACCTTGCCGCCGGGGTTGCGCGGCAGCGGATCGGCGCGCACGGAGACGAACTGCGGCACCTTGAAGTCGGCGAGCCGCTCACGGGCGAAGGCCAGCAGGCCGGCCGGGTCGAGCTCCTGCCCCGGACGCGGGACGACGACGGCGCCGACCTTCTCCCCCATCATCGGGTCGGGCACGCCGACGACGGCGACCTCGCCCACGGCGGGGTGGGCGGCCAGGGCGTTCTCCACCTCGACGCAGTACACGTTCTCCCCGCCGCGGTTGATCATGTCCTTCTTGCGGTCGACGACGTACACGAGCCCCTCGTCGTCGATGCGGGCCAGGTCGCCGCTGTGCAGCCACCCGTCGACGAAGGTCTCCGCCGTCTGCTCGGGCTTGCGCCAGTAGCCGGCGACCACGTTCGGGCCGCGGATCAGCAGCTCGCCCACACCGGTGGCCGGGTCCGGATCGGCCACGTCGAGGTCGACGACGGGGGCGGCGAACCCGACGGAGTCGGCGTGCTCGGCGGCGTACTCGTCGGGCAGGTAGGTCGAGACCGAGGACGTCTCGGTCAGGCCGAAGCCGTTGCCCACCCGGGCCGTCGGGAACGCCGCCTTGATGCGGTGCACCAGGTCCGGGGCGATCGGCGCGCCGCCGTAGCTGACCGCCCGCACCGACGAGGTGTCCACGTCGGCGAAACCGGGCTGCTGGAGCGCCAGCCAGTAGATCGCCGGGACGGTGGTGAGCACGGAGATGCGCTCCTCCTCGATCGCCCGCAGGAAGGCGCCGACCTCGAACGCCGGCATGATCACCGACGTCCCGGCCAGCGCGGTGACGACCAGCAGCTGGGAGTTGCACCCGGTCACGTGGAAGAGCGGCACCGAGATCAGCGTCGAGAGCCGCTCGTCCCGCGGCAGCCCGAGGCAGCGCAGGCAGGTCTCGACGTTGGACAGGAAGTTCTCGTGGGTGGTCATCGCACCCTTGGGGAAGCCGGTCGTGCCGCTGGTGTAGAAGATCCCGGCCAGGTCGGTGTGCCCCTGGTCGGTGACGGCGAGCGGCTCGCCGTCGGGCAGTGCCGCGCCGGGCCCGACGACGAGCGCGGCACCGGAGTCCTCGACGACGTAGCGCACCTCCGGCTCGGCGAACCGGGTGTTGACCGGGACGACGACGGCGCCGGCGAGCAGCGTCCCCCAGAAGGCGAGCACCCAGTCGGTGCCGTTGCCCAGCCGGTTCGCCACCCGGTCGCCCGGCGCCACCCCGGCCGCCCGGAGCCCGCCGGCGACGCGGGACGCCCGCTCCCACAGCTCCCGGTAGGTGACGCGCTCGCCGCCGAGCTCGACCAGCGCCTCGGCGTCGGGGTGGGCATCGACGGCGGCGCGCAGCAGCTGCACCAGGTTCTGCGGCAGGCCGGTGTAGCGGCGGATGCCGTCCGGCCCGGTCCCGCTGCCGCCCCGGTCGAAGGGATAGGGCATCCGAACCTCCCGCTGACCTCGCCGTCCGCGTCGTCCCGGCAGTCTGTCGGCGGGCGACCCGGCTGTCCACCGGTCCGCCGGGTCAGTCGACGAGCGGACGGATGTTCTCGGCCCAGACGTCCCAGCCGAGCCGGCCGATCAGCGCGGTGACGACCACGAGGAAGACGACGCGGATGAAGCCGCTGCCGCGGGTGGTCGCAGTGCGCGAGCCCAGGTAGCCACCGAGCATGTTGGCGGCGCCCATCAGGATGCCGAGGCCCCAGAACACCGCTCCGTAGGGCACGAAGAAGACCAGGGCGCCCAGGTTGGTGGCGACGTTGACGATCTTGGCCTTGGCGCTGGCGTGCAGGAAGTCGTAGCCCAGGAGCGACACCAGCGCGAACACCAGGAAGGAGCCGGTCCCGGGGCCGAGGATGCCGTCGTAGAACCCGATGGCCGCACCGACCGCCGCGGCGACGCCGTGGTGCCGCCGCCCGCTGTGCCGCAGCTCGGTCACCTCGCCGAGCGACGGCCGCAGCAGCGTGAAGGCGGCGATGCCGACGAGCGCGACGACGATGACCGGTTTGAAGACCGCGGCCGGGAGCGCCGCGGCCACCGAGGCCCCCGCGATGCTGCCCACCAGGGCCACCCCGGCCATCGGCAGGGCGGTCCGCAGGTCGGGGTGGACCCGGCGGTAGTAGGTGACGGCGCTGGTCGTGGTGCCGAACACCGACGCCAGCTTGTTGGTGGCCAGCGCCTGCACGGGGCTCATCCCCGGGACGAGCAGCAGCGCGGGCAGCTGCACGAGACCGCCGCCCCCGACCACGGCGTCGATCCACCCGGCCGTCAGCGCGGCGAGCAGCAGGAGCAGGAAGACGCCGCCGGTGAGCCCCTCGGGCAGCAGCCCGCCCGGGAGGAGAGCGTCCATCCGGCCCCGCACCTCCTCGTCCCCGGCCCGCCCCGGGCTCGCCCCGAGCACGGTAGGGGCCCGCCGGCGGCACCCGTCAGCGGGGTCCGCGGTCGGCCTCCTTGCCCCGGCGGCGGCTGCCCGCGAGGGTGGGGCCGTGCGCAGACGGACGTTCCTCGCCGCGGCCGGGGCCACCCTGCTCGGGGCCTGCTCCGGCCCGGCCGCCGACCGCTCGGCCGCTCCCACCGGGCGCAGCCCCCGCACTTCGGGACCGGGCAGGCCGACGCCGGCGGACACGCCGGCTCCGTCCAGCGCTCCGCCGACCCCGGCGACCGCGGAGGAGGTGCTGGCCCGGTCGACCGTGCCGGTGCTCTGCTTCCACCAGCTGCGCGAGTTCCGCGCCGAGGACAGCGCGTACGCCCGCACGATGATCACCCCGCCGGCGGCCTTCCGGGCCCAGCTGCAGGCGCTGCGCGACGGTGGCCGCACCCCGATCGGCGTCCCGGAGCTCCTGGACCACCTGCAGTTCGGCGCACCGCTGCCCGACCGGCCCGTCGTGCTCACCTTCGACGACGGCTCGGCGACCCACCACTCGGTGGGCCTCCCCGTGCTCCAGGAGTTCGGCTACCCGGCGGCCTTCTTCCCGATGACCGTGGTCCTCGGGAAGAAGGACTGGCTGAGCGCCGAGCAGCTGCGCGAGCTGGACCGGGCCGGCATGACCATCGGTGCGCACACCTGGGACCACCAGCGGGTCGACCGGCTGACCGGCGACGAGTGGGCGACGCAGCTGGACCAGCCGCGGGCCGAGCTGGGTGAGATCCTCGGGCACCCGGTGGAGGTGCTGGCCTACCCGCACGGGATGTGGTCGCCGGAGGCGCTGCCCCACGTGGCAGCGGCCGGCTACCGGGCGGCGTTCCAGCTCGCCGATCCCCAGGACCCGGCGTACCCGCTGCTGACCATCCGGCGGATCATGCCGCCGCCGACCTGGGACGGCCCCACGCTGCTCGCCCAGCTGGACGCCTCGTTCTGACCGGGGATCAGCCGCGGCCGGCGGCCGCGCGGAGCAGCACGGCAACCTCCGGTTTGGCCGCGTGGGCCCCCGCCGTCAGGAACGACTGCTGCACGACCTCGTCCAGCCGGGCGCGCGACATCATGTCGTTGCCCATCACCAGCTGCTCACCGGGCCCGGGCCGGAAGACGACCGTCGCGACGCCGTCGGCCTCGAGCGCCCGCACCTCGCGCTGCAGCAGTCGGTCCGAGTAGCGGCGGGCCGCCGGGAACACGCCGGGCCGCCACCCGGTGGGACCGCTCATCGGCGCGACGACGACGACGAGGTCCAGCCCCTGCCCGCGCAGGACGGCGGCGTTGGTCGGTGAGTGCGCACCGCCGTCGACGTAGTCGCGCCGCCCGACCGTGACCGGGGCGAAGTAGCCCGGCACCGCGCACGAGGCCCCGACGGCCAGGTGCAGCGGCGCCTCCGGCGCACCTGGGCGGCCGAACACGACGCGGCGACCGTCCCGCCGGCGCACTGCGCACACCCACAGGTCGCGGTCGGGCCAGCCCGGGCCGGCCAGCTCCCGGAGCGCCGCCAGCTGCTCGACGACGTCGCGCCGCCCCGGCGCCAGGAGCGCCATGCCCGCGGCCATCGGGCGGAACTGCAGCGGCCGGGTGAGCGCCCGCTGCACCATGTGCCGCCCGGGCAGCCGCAGCGGGCGGCGTACCAGCTCCCAGGGCCGGAACGGCGCGAGCTCGGGCACCGACGCCTCGGCCACCTGCCGGAGCACGGCGTCGTCGCCGGACAGCGGTGCCTTCACCGTCCACGCGGCGAGGTCCTCGGCGGCGACGCCCAGCCGCAGGAGGGCGCCGGTGATCGAGCCGGCCGACGTCCCGACGATCACGTCGGCCGTCCGCGCGTCGAAGCCCACGTCGTGCTGCAGCACGGCCAGCACGCCCGAGTGGTAGGCCTGCCCGACGACGCCGCCCCCGCCCAGCACCAGACCCACGCGCGCCACGGCCCCGAGCCTGCCACCCGCCGGGACTGCGGGCAGGTCGTCCTCCGCCCGGCCTGTGCCGGCTCACCCGTACGAGGTGGCCGGCACCCGCGGGCCGCGTCGTAGCTCAAGGTCGGCCGGGAACACCCGATGGGACTGCGTCGGCCGGAAGGGGCGCGAGGTGGCACACGACAGTACGAGCACCAGCTCGGGGGGGCGGCGCAGCCGGGGTGCCCTCGTGGTGTCCGGCCTGCTGGTCGGGGTGATGGGTGTGCTCGGGCTGGTGTCCACGCACGCGGCCGGCGCGCTCGCGATCGACCAGCACCGGGAGGACCGCGTCCAGCAGGTGGCGGTCCTCGGTCAGCTGACGGCCCAGACCGTGCGGGACGGCTTCGTCCAGCTGGCCTCGGTCATGACGGTCCAGGAGCAGTCCGGCGTCCCGCCGTTCAGCGCCACGCCCACGGACGGGCCGGCTGCGGAACAGGACGCCGCGCGGATCCAGAAGATCGTCGTCACCTCGGGCGGCGCCATGGACCTCGGTGCCGCCGTCTTCAACACCCGCGGCCAGATCGTGGCGTCCTACGCCCCCACCGGCGACGCCGCCTCCCCCACCGACCCGGGGTTCGAGCCGTTGATCGCGGCGGTCCGCGATCCGGCAGCCGGCGAGGTCCCGCTGTCCGGGATCGTGACCATCGGCGCCGAGCCCGCCCTCGCGTTGGGTGCCCCGGTACGGCTGTCCGACGGGAGCGCCGGCCTGTTCGTCTGCTTCTGGTCGGCGCGCGAGACCAGCACCGAGTACTTCACCGCCGGGGAGGGCGAGGGCTGGATCGTCGACGCCGCCGGGCTCGTCGTCGGCGCCCCGGAGCCGGAGCTGATCGGGGCCCCGCTGCCCTACCCCGAGGTGCTGGCGGCCGCGCGCACCGGCGGCGGGAACGGCATCGTGGACACCGACGAGAGCGGCACCGACCACGTCAGCGCCTGGCAGCGCGTCGACGGCACCAGCTGGCTGGTGTTCAGCGTGCAGACCCGGGAGGCCTTCCAGGGGCACCTGGAGCGGGCCAGCCTGCGCAGCCAGCTGCTCGTGCTGGCCCTGCTGCTGACCACCGGCACCGCGCTGGTCGTGCTGAGCCGTCGCCGGGAACAGGCGATGGCGGTGATCGCCTCGACCGACGAGCTCACCAGGATCCACAACCGGCGGGGCTGGTTCGAGCTGGCGGAGCTGGAGCTGGCCCGGGCCGCCCGGGCCGGCGAGACGCGGCTGGCCGTCTTCCTCGACCTCGACGGCCTCAAGCAGGTGAACGACGTCCTGGGTCACGAGGAGGGCGACCGGGCCATCGCCTCGGCCGCGGCGGTGCTGCGGGCGGCGTGCCGGTCCGGCGACGTCCTCGGCCGGCTCGGGGGTGACGAGTTCGTCGTCCTCCTCGGCGACGGCGCGGACGCGGCCACCGCCCGTTCGCGGGTGCAGGACGCGCTCGACTCCTTCAACGCCGGCTCCAGCGCCGCCTTCGAGCTCCGGTTCTCCATCGGCGCCGAGCTCTGGGACCCGCGGGAGCCGTGCTCGGTGGAGGACCTGGTCCGCCGCGCCGACGAGCGGATGTACGCCGACAAGCAGTCGCGCACCGACCGCTACGACAACCTCATCCGCGTACCGGCGAATACCGCGGCGGGCTGACCGACCACCTGCCTGCGACGAGCGGGCGCGAGGTCCTGCCGCCAACACGCTGCAAGATATGCAAACTTGCAGTTAGTGCATTATTCGTGCATGCTCCCATGATGTGACCGACGGCCTGCGCGAGCGGAAGAAGCTCGCCACCCGGCTGGCGCTGCACCGAGCCGCGCTCGAGCTCGTCGCCGAACGCGGGCTGGACGCCGTGTCGGTCGAGGAGATCGCCGACCGCGCCGAGGTCTCCCCCCGCACCTTCTTCAACTACTTCGCCACGAAGGTCGACGCGGTGGTGGGCCTCGACCCCGCGGACCTCACGAAGGTCGCCTCAGAGTTCGCCGATCGCCCGGCCGCCGAGACCCCGGTCGAGGCGCTGCGCGCGGTCCACCGGCAGCGGGCGCGGGAGATGGCCGACGAGTCCGCGCTGTGGCCGCTGCGCATGACGGTGATCGATGCCCATCCCCCGCTCGTCCAGCGGCTGGTCGCCGCGTTCGGCGAGTCCGAGCGGGCGCTCGCCGCGGCGATCGCCGAGCGCACCGGCACCCGGGTGGACGCCGATGTCTACCCGACCTTGCTGGCCTCGGTGCAGGCCTGCGCCATGCGGGTGTCGCTGCAGCGGTGGCTGGCCACGGATTTCACCGCCTCGCTGCCCGACCTCGTCGACGAGGCCTGGGACGCCCTCACCGCCGGGCTGCCGGCACCCCCTCGCCCGACCCGCTGATCCGCGCGGACACCGCCGTCCGCACCCCCGACCCGAGCCGCCGCTGCGCCTGCAGCGCCGTCCCTTCCCGAGGAGCTCCGTTGCCCGCCCCCACCACGGCACCGACCGACGCCGGTGCCCCGCCGATCGTCCTGACCCGGCGGCGGATCAACACCATCTTCGGCGCCCTGCTCGCCGGCATGCTCATGGCCGCCCTGGACCAGACGATCGTCTCGACGGCGATGCCGACGGTCGTCGGCGAGCTGGGCGGGGTCTCCCACATGGCGTGGATGACCACCGCCTACCTGCTGGCCACCACCCTGGTCATGCCGGTCTACGGGAAGTTCGGCGACCTCTGGGGCCGCCGGACCCTGTTCCTCGTCGCCATCGCCCTGTTCACCGTCGCGAGCGTCGGCGCCGCGCTGTCGCCGGACTTCACCTGGCTGGTCGTCTGGCGCGGGGTGCAGGGCCTCGGCGGCGGCGGGCTGATGATCCTGGCCCAGGCGATCATCGCCGACATCGTCCCGGCGCGGGAGCGGGCCAAGTACATGGGCCCGATCGGCGCGCTCTTCGGCCTCTCCGCCGTCGCCGGCCCGCTGGTCGGCGGCTTCTTCACCGACCACCCGGCGTTCGGCTGGGAGTGGGCGTTCTGGATCAACGTGCCGGTCGGCCTGGCGGTGCTCGCCATCGGCTGGTTCGCCCTGACCCTGCCGCGCAAGCGGAGCACCACCCCGGTGGACTACGCGGGCATCCTGGCGCTGTCGGCCGCGACGACGTCCCTGGTGCTGTTCACCGACTTCGGGGGCCGCGACGGCTGGGGTTCGTGGCAGGCGCTCTCGCTGCTCGCCGCGCTGGTGGCCGCCACCGCCGTCTTCGTGGCGATCGAGCGCCGCGCCGCCGAGCCCATCATCCCGATGACGCTCTTCCGCAACCCCACGTTCGTGGTCGCCACCGCGCTGGGGCTGGCCGTCGGCCTGGGCATGTTCTCCGCCATCGCGTTCATGCCCACGTTCCTGCAGATGGCCTCCGGGCTGTCCGCGGCGAACTCCGGCCTGCTGATGCTGCCGATGACCGCCGGCATCATCGTCACCATCCAGAGCTCGGCGGTGTACATCGCCAGGAGCGGCCGGTACAAGGTCTTCACCGTCGCCGGCGTCGGCGTGATCACGGCGGCGATGGTGTGGATGACCAGCCTCACCGGCGACACCTCGCTCTGGACGATCGGGGCGATGTTCTTCCTGCTCGGCGCGGGTCTCGGCCTGGTCATGCAGAACGTCGTGCTGGCGGCCCAGAACGCGGTGCCCGCCACCCAGATCGGCACCGCCACCTCGACGAACAACTACTTCCGCGAGGTCGGCGCCACCCTGGGCGTCGCGGTCTTCGGCACGCTGTTTACCAGCCGGCTGGCCGAGAACCTGACCGGGGCGCTCACCACGAACGCCGAGCAGGCGGCCCGCGCCGGCATCACCTCGCCGGACACCCTGGTGCCGGCCGCGGTGGACGCGGCCGGGGAGCCGCTGAGGTCCGCGATCGTCGACGCCTACGCCAGCAGCCTCGCCCCGGTGTTCTGGTACCTGGTGCCGGTCCTGGCCGTCGCGTTCCTGCTGGCGCTGGCGCTGAAGGAGATCCCGCTGTCGGACTACGCCGGCATGGTCGCCCGCGGTGAGGCGGTCGCGTCGGAGGACGACCTGCCGGTGGTGCGGGCCGACGGCGAGCCGGAGGCCGGCGCGTTGCCCGGTTCGCCGCAGCCGGGCGGCGGCGCGCGCGAGACGTCGATCCACGGTTAGCGACCGAGCGTGTGCGCGCGGGCCCCGTTCCAGGCTCTGGAACGGGGCCTGCGCGCACATCCGCCGAGCAGGCTCAGCCGTTCCGCGCGGCTCGCGCCTCGGCCATGAGCCGGTCGAGCTCGGCGGGCGGGATCGCCGAGCCGAAGTCGGCGGCGAACCGACCCATCGGCATCGACCCGATCATCTGCAGCATCCCGTCGTGCATCTCCCCGGCGCCCTCGGGCATCGTGGCGAGGAACCCCTCCAGCAACCGGGCACCCACCACCGGGTGGCCGAACCACTCCGCCACCGACGAGCCGAGCGTGAGCTCCGGGACGACGACGTCCCCGGCCAGCGTCACCGTCGCCTCGGCCACGACGTCGGTGGCGCTGCGGCCGATCTGCACGGTGTACTCCCCCGGCGCCACGAGCCAGCGGCCCTCCCGGACGTCCCAGTGGGCGAAGGCCCGCCGGTCGAGCTCGACGGAGACCGTCCGGGACTCCCCCGGCGCCAGCGACACCTTCCGGAACGCCCGGAGCTCCCGGGCCGGGCGACGAACCGGGCCGGCCGTCGTCGCGACGTACACCTGGACCACGTGCCGGCCGGCCCGCTCGCCGGTGTTGGTCACCGTCACGGCCACCGCGGCGGTGTCGTCGCCGGTGGCGGTCACCTGCAGGTCGCCGGTCTCGACGGTCGTGTAGCTCAGCCCGTGGCCGAACGGGTAGCGCACCGGGCGCTCGACGGTCGTGTAGTGGCGGTAGCCGACCATCACGCCTTCGCCGTAGCGGACGGAGCCCTGCTCCCCGGGGAAGTTGAGGTAGGCGGGGGTGTCCTGCAGCCGCAGCGGGATCGTCTCGGCCAGCCGGCCGGAGGGGTCGACGGCGCCGGTGAGCAGATCGGCCAGCGCACCACCGCCGGCCTGCCCCAGCAGGAACCCGGCGAGGACGGCGTCGACGTCGTCGTGCCAGCCCTCCAGCGAGACGATGCCGCCGGAGGAGAGCACGACGACGGTCCGCGGGCTCACCGCCGCCACGGCCCGGATCAGCGCCACCTGGTCGGCGGGCAGGTCGAGGGTCGTCCGGTCGAAGCCCTCCGACTCGTCGGCGTCCGCCAGCCCTGCGAACACGACGGCGACGTCGGCGTCCCGGGCGACGGCGACCGCCTCGTCGCGCAGGGCCGCGGCGTCGCCGGACGCGTCGAGGGAGAACCCCGGCGCGAAGGCCACCGGCCCCGTGGTCAGGTCCTGCAGGGCGCCGAGCGCGTCGTCGACCCGGGTGGCGTTGACGTAGGAGCTGCCGCCGCCCTGGTAGCGCGGGGTGCGGGCGAACTCCCCCACCACGGCGACCCGCGCACCGGGCGCCAGCGGCAGCGCACCGCCGTCGTTCTTCAGCAGGACGGGGCAGCCGGCCGCCAGCTCGCGGGCCAGAGCGTGGTGGGCGTCGACGTCGAAGCCGTCGGCGGGCTCGTTCACCAGCTCCGCGAGGGCGGCCACCCGCCGCACGCTCCGGTCGACGACCGACTCGTCCAGGGCACCCGTCCGCACCGCCTCGACCACGAGCCCGTTCCCCGTGCCGTGGTCACCCGGCATCTGCAGGTCGAGGCCGGCCTCCAGCGCGGCCACGCGGTCCTGCACCGCTCCCCAGTCGGAGACGACGACGCCCTCGAAGCCCCACTCCTCGCGGAGGACATCGGTCAGCAGCCAGCGGTGCTGCGAGGCGTAGACGCCGTTGACCTTGTTGTAGGCGCACATGACCGTCGCCGGCCGGGCCTCGGTGACGACGCGCTCGAAGGCCGGCAGGTAGATCTCCCGGAGGGTGCGCTCGTCGACCTCGGCGCTGACCTGCATGCGCTGGGTCTCCTGGTTGTTGGCCGCGAAGTGCTTCACCGAGGCGCCCACGCCCTCCCCCTGCTGCCCGCGGACGTGCGCGGCACCCAGCACGCCGGAGAGCAGCGGGTCCTCCGAGTAGTACTCGAAGTTGCGCCCGCACAGCGGCGACCGCTTGATGTTCACGCCAGGGCCCAGGACGACCGGCACGCCCAGCGCGCGGGCCTCCCGGCCGACCGCCGCACCCAGCCGCTCGGCGAGCTCGGGGTCCCAGCTCGATCCCACGGCGACCGCGGGCGGGAAGCAGGTGGCCGGCAGGCTCTCCAGCAGGCCGATCTGCCCGAAGTCAGCCGCCTGGCGTCGGACGCCGTGCGGCCCGTCGGTCAGCACGACCGAGGGCAGGCCGGCCTCCTCGATCGGTGGGGTGGACCAGAAGTCCTGGCCGGAGAGCAGGGCCGCCTTCCGCTCCAGCGGCAGCGCGGTCGGGTCGGAGGGAGGAGTCGAGGTCACCCCCGTGATCCTGCCGGGATCTGCCACCGCGGCGGCCCGGCACTGCCATCCAGCGGTAGACGGACCGATCCGTGCAGGGCCGCGCCCGGCGGGCCGCTGCAGGTGACGGCCCGGTGCGGCACCCCGGCGAGCCGCTCCAGCGGCCGCTGCCTCAGTGCGACACCGGCGTCACAGGCCGTGGGCGTCGCGGACGAAGGACATGGCCGCCTCGGGGACGCCGCGCCCGTCGGGCCGCGGCCAGTGCACGGCGACCTCGCTCATGCCGCAGTCGGCCAGCCGCCCCAGGGTGTCGAGATAGCGCTCCCGGCTCTCGAAGGGCCACGCCACCTCCAGCCCGAGGAGCACCGAGCGGCGCAGCTCGGCCGGCGCGCGCCCTTCGGCCTCCAGCGCCTCGGTCAGCCGGCGGCTCTGGTCGGCGACGGCGGTGAACCACTCGTCCGGCCCGACGTCGGCGCCGAACGGGCCGTAGGTCACCCAGGCCGAGCCGTAGCGGGCCGCCAGCCGCAGCGCGCGAGGACCGGTCGCGGCCACGGTGAACGGCACCCTCGGCCGCTGCACGCAGCCCGGCAGCTGGTGGGCGTCCACCGCCTGGAACCACGTCCCGTCGATCGTCGCCACCGGCTCGCGGAGCAACCGGTCGAGCATCGCCAGCCACTCGGCGAACCGCTCCGCCCGCTGCGCCCGGCTCAGCGGCACTCCGCCCAGCACCTGTGCGTCGTGCCCCTCGGTGCCCACCCCGACTCCCAATTCGAGCCGGCCGCCCGTGAGCTGGTCGAGGGTCATGAGCTCCTTGGCGAACGGGACGGGGTGGCGGAAGTTCGGCGAGGCGACGAGCGTCCCGAGCCGGACCCGCTCCGTGCTGACCGCCGCCGCGGCGAGCAGCGGCACGGCGCCGTACCAGGGCCCGTCCGCAAGCCGGGGCCAGGTCAGGTGGTCGTAGGTCCAGACGGTCCGCACGCCCGCCCGCTCCGCGGCGCGCACGTCGTCGAGGAAGGTCGTGACCGGATGCCGGTCCGGGAGCACGACGGCCGACAGGTCGAGCGCGATCGTCACCTCCCCAGTCTGGCGTACGGATCGCCACCGGCCGGCTGCCCGGCCTCTCCCGGGGCCCGTGGTCCACCCCGGAGGTCGCGGCATCACGACGTCGACTGCGTCCGTCGCCGAGTACCGCCTCCGAGGCCGGCGCGCCGAGGACGCCGGCCCCGCGGCGCTCAGCCGCCGTGTCCCGCCCGGCGCTCGTGCAGGCGGAGCCGGGCGAGCAGGTCGGCGACCAGGAGGCGGAGGTCCACGTCGGTGCAGACCCGGCGGGCCGCGCGTCCGGGCCCGGCCGGGGACTCCGTCCAGGTGCAGGACGCGTCGTCGAGGGCGGTGACCAGGACCGGTGCGCTGTCGCCGAGCGGCCACAGCTCACCGAGCTCGATGAAGTCGGGGATCGGCAGCTCGGTGTACTGCCGCCACAGCCAGGCACCCAGCCGCCCGGCGCCGCCCACGTCGTGCTCCAGCTCCGCGACGGAGTACGTGCAGCGCCGGTAGGTCTCCAGCGGGAACTGCCAGACCGCGAGCTCCTTGAGCCCCAGCACCTCGCGGGCGGCCTCGGTGTCGGTGTCCCGGTTGTACTCGAAGGCATCGGCGTCCAGCGCTCCGCCGATCCAGACCAGGGTCAACCGGGGAGCGATCTCCGGGGCCTCCCGCAGCGCCTGGGCCACGTTCGTCAGCGGCCCCCCGCAGACCACGAAGAGCGGCAGCGCATCGTCCCGCCGCGCCTCGGCGACGATGGCGTCCGCGGCCGCCGACGAGGTGTCGCCCCCGCCGATCGGCACGTCGCACCCGGCGCAGACCACCGGCCGCTGGGTGCCCACCAGGTCGACCAGCTCCTGGGCGAGCGCAGCTCCGGCGGCCGCCGTGCCCTCGGGCGGGCCGAACACCGGACTGAGGTGCGAACTGGTCACCGCATCCACCCGGTTGGCGGGGCTGAGCAGGTGGTGGGCCAGAGCCATCAGCCCGTCCGGGTCGCCGGCCCAGTCGTTGTCGATGACGACGCGGCAGCGTTGGGTGATGCGCAGGGACACGTGTTCCTCCAGTGCTCAGACGGTGGGGACGGCGGCCGGGTCATCGGCGCCGGCGTAGGCGAAGGAGCGGACGACCAGCTCACCGGTGGAGCACCAGACGCCGAACAGCCTCCCGGTCATCCCGCCCGCCACCTCGGTGGAGACGTAGCGGCCGTCGATCCGGCCGAGCTCGGCGAACACGCCTGCGGCGTCCACCACCCCGGCGACCAGCTGGTCCGGGCCGAGCGCCGTCGAGGAGAAGTGGCCGTCGTCCGGCACGGCGCGGAGCTCGAGGACGACGTCCTCGCCCGCCGGGACCGAGGTCTCCCCCAGCACCTGCCGCAGCGCGCCCACGTGCGCGACTGCACGGACCCGGCCACCGTCCACCTCCAGGGCGAGCTGGTGCCGAGAATCCATGCGCACCGACAGCCCGCCGACCCCGTTCCCGTCCGCCGCCACGACCGCGCGGGCCCGGCAGTGCAGGTGCTCCTGTCTGCGTCCCACGAACGCGAGGTCCTCGGAGGCGAGGTCGCCGTCCCGAGCGCACAACCGCCAGCCGCCCTCGCCGCGGGTGAGCACCTCGCCGGGGAACCGGCGGGGCGAGACCCAGGAGACCGGCAGCTCGGCGCCGGCCAGCTCCTCGACCTCGACCGCGTCCGTCGGCGGGGCCAGCCACTCGCCGATACGCGGCCAGCCGTCCTCCCACACCACCTCGGCGGCGAACGTCTCGCGCCCGAGCACGTGGAACTGCGGGCTGGCCCCGCGCGGGCGCACGCCGTGGAAGACGACCGCCCAGCTGCCGTCCGGCCGCTGCACGAGGTCCGAGTGCCCGGTGTTCTGGACCGGTGACTCGATCCCCCGGTGGGTGAGCAGCGGGTTCCACGGGCACGGCTCGAACGGCCCCGACGGCGAGGGACCCCGCGCAATCGTCACCGCGTGCCCGCGTTCGGTGCCCCCCTCGGCGATCAGCAGGTACCAGTACCCACCGATGCGGTAGAGGTGCGGCCCCTCCGGGAACCGGCCGCCGGTGCCCTGCCAGACGTGCCGCCGTCCGGTCAGTGCACGACCGGACACCGGGTCGACCGCCTGCTGCACCGGGCCGGCCGGTCCGCCGGCGCCGAAGCCGGCGTAGGTGACCAGCAGGGTGCCGTCGTCGTCCCAGGCTAGGTCGGGGTCGATGCC
Organism: Blastococcus sp. SYSU DS0616; assembly: GCF_054051015.1. NCBI lineage: Bacteria > Bacillati > Actinomycetota > Actinomycetes > Geodermatophilales > Geodermatophilaceae > Blastococcus > Blastococcus sp. SYSU DS0616. The sequence goes on along the minus strand of NZ_JBJHAJ010000006.1, from coordinate 12,085 downwards.
TCGCACGTCGGTCAGCCGGACCGGCTCCGACCACTCCCCCAGCGGGTCGTCGGTGTGCACGAGGACCTGCCACCCGCCGTCGGCGAGGTTGGTGGTGATCATCCAGAACCGGCCGTCGTGGAACCGGATGGTCGGGGCGGTGATGCCACCCGAGCCCGGCGCCCGGGATACGTCGAGCTGGGACCGCCGAACGAGCACGTGCCCGGCCTGCTTCCACGTGACCAGGTCGGTCGAGCGGAACAGCGGCACACCGGGCGCGTACTCGAAGCTGGAGACGACCATCCAGTAGGTGTCCCCCACCCGGCAGATGCTCGGGTCGGGGTGGAACCCGGGGACGACGGGCCGCGGGTCCCCGGAGCCGGAGGGCGGCATCAGTCGTGGTCCTCGATCCGCCACTCGTCGTGCCAGTCGAGCACCGGCATCCCACCGTCGAACCGGACGGACAGCCACACGTAGCCGGCCACCGACGTGTCCGCCTGGGCCTGGATCCGGTTGCCGTCCGTGTCGAGCCAGACCTGTCCCGGCCGGATGGAGTCGTACGTCTCCACGGTCATGCGCGCAGCTCTGCCGTTCGTGGGGTCGTCTTCATGTCGACGGAGGGGTCGGCCCACCGCCGCCGCCCGGCTCGGCGGCGGTGGGCCGGAGGAGCCGGCGACGTGGGGTTCAGGACAGGTGCTTCCGGAGGAAGCCCACGGACCGGTCGAGGATCGGCTCCACGTCGATGGTGACGAACCCGTGGTCGGCGCCGTCCACCTCCACGAGCTCGGCCGACGCACCCACCTGCTGGAGGGCCGCCACGAGGCGCCGGCTCTGGACCGGGCCGACGGCTCCGTCCTGCGTGCCGTGAAAGGCCAGCACCGGCGGCGCGTCCGGGCGCACATAGGTGATCGGGCTGACGGCGCGAGCCCGGTCCTCGTGCTCGCGCAGGGCCCCACCGATGAGCTGACCGACCGGGGAGTCGGCGCTCTCGTGGTCCGCGCGCCCGCCGGTCGTGTCGTCCTCCTGCAGCGCCAGCACGTCCGTGACGCCGAAGAAGTCCACGACCGCTGCCACCGGGAGGTCGGGGCCCTCCACCCCGACGCGCGGGCCGAAGTCGCTCCGGTCGTGCGTGAACGCCAGGAGGAGGGCCAGGTGGGCACCTGCCGAGCCGCCCCACAGGGCCACGCGGTCGCCATCGATCCCGAGCTGCGCGGCGAAGTGCCGCACGTACCGGACGCCGGCCCGGACGTCGAGGAGCTGCGCCGGGAACGGCGCCTCGGCGCTGAAGCGGTAGGTGATCGAGGCGAAGGCCATCCCCGCGGCCAGGATCTTCTCGCGCATCGGGACGAAGGACGGGGACCAGACCTCTTCGGCCGCCCCCATGCGGAACGCGCCCCCGTGGATGAACACGACGACAGGGACGGGCTGCTCCGCCGCGGGCACGACGACGTCGAGGAGCAGGTTCCGGTAGCCGTCGACCAGGGCGAAGGTCTCGCTCCGGTAGGTCGTCCGGCCGTCGGGCCCCGGCACCCCGTGGGTGGGCGGGAAGCAGGTGGGCAGGGTGAAGGCAGGCGCGTCCTGCGCCGCAGCGGCGCCGTGCGACTCCGTGGTGGTCACTGGTGGTCCTCCGGGTTGAAGAAGAGCGCCGGCTTCTCGACCGGCGTCGGTTCGGTGATCTCGGCGGCGAAGGTGTGCCGGCCGGAGCCGACCTCCACCGGAGCGCTGCCGTCGGGCAACCGGATCTCCGCCGTCGTGCTGGGCGGCACCGTGACCTCCAGGGCGAACCGCGTCCCACCGGTCAGCGTCCAGGAGACCTCCGCCGTCCCGTACGGCGTCTCGTGCGTCGCGCCGGCCGACGTGAGCCCCGGCCCCGGACGGGGGGCCACCCTGAGCCGCCGGTACCCGGGCGCCGCCGGGGCCAGCCCGGCCACGGTCCGGTGCAGCCAGTCGGCGACCGCACCGAACGCGTAGTGGTTGAACGACGTCATCTCGCCGGGGTTGATGGTCCCGTCCGGGAGCATGGAGTCCCAGCGTTCCCAGATCGTCGTCGCCCCCATCGTCACCGCGTACAGCCACGACGGGTTCTCGCGCTGCAGGAGCAACTCGTAGGCGGTGGACAGCTCCCCGGCGTGGGTAAGTGCGTCGGTGACCAGGGGCGTGCCGAGAAAACCGCTGGCGATGTGGAACCCGTCCTTCAGCACCTGCTCGGCGAGCAGCCGGCCGGCATGCTCACGCTGCCCGGGCTCCAGCAGATCGAACTCCAGCGCCAGCGCGTAGGCGGTCTGGGACGGGAAGGCGAGGCGGCCGTTCGGCGACACGTACTCGGCGCGGAAGCGGACCGCGGCCCGGTCGGCGAGCTCGGCGAAGCGGCTCCCGTCGTGACCCAGCACCTCGGCCGCCTGCGCCACGGTCCGGGCCGAGCGTGCCAGGTACGCAGTGGCCACGCACTGCCACGGCGTGCGCGCGGCGGCCGGGTTGTCCGGCGGCGCCGCGGTGTCCAGCCAGTCACCGAAGGAGAAGCCCCCCTCCGGGAAGTCCAGGTGGGCACCGGCGCGACCGGCGAAGGCGTCGATCCAGGCGACCATCGACTCCCACTGGTCGGCGAGCAGCTGCCGGTCCCCGGAGCGCTGGTAGAGCACCCACGGGACGACGACGGCGGCGTCGCCCCACCCGGTCTCCGGGTTCTGCGGGAAGGGCAGCAGCGGCAGGAACGGCACGTACATCGGTACGACGCCGCCGTGGTCCTCCAGCTGCTCGACCGCGAGGTCGGCCAACCAGGAGCGCAGCATGCCGGCGGTGTCGTACAGGAACGACGCCGTCGGGGCGAAGACCTGCAGGTCGCCGGTCCAGCCCAGCCGCTCGTCGCGCTGCGGGCAGTCGGTGGGGATGTCGACGAAGTTGCCCCGCATGCCCCAGACGACGTTCTCGTGCAGCCGCTCGACGTCGGGGTCGGAACACGTGAACGTGCCGGTGCGGCGCAGGTCGGTGTGCAGGACGACGGCCTCGAGATCCGCCGGGCGCAGCTCACCCGGCCAGCCCGAGACCTCCGCGTAGCGGAACCCGTGGAAGGTGAACCGTGGCTCCCAGGTCCGCGGCCCCGCACCGTCGAGCACGACGACGTCGGTGGCGCGCGCGGCCTTGAGCGGGCGCGTGCCCAGCTCGCCGTGTTCCAGCACCTCGGCGTGCCGGACGGTGATCTCGGTGCCGGCGGGGCCGTCGGGCAGGGAGAAGCGGATCCGCCCCACGAGGTTCTGCCCGAAGTCGACCAGCGTCTTCCCCGTCGGGGACGTGGTGATGGCCTGGACGGGAAGGGTCTGCGTCCGCCGTACGGGCGGACCTGTGGGAGCCACCAGCGTGGTGACGTCCAGGTCGCCGACCTCGACCGGGGTCCACGTCGCGTCGTCGAAGCCCGGCGCCGACCAGCCGGGCAGCTCCCGGCGGGCGTCGTAGGTCTCGCCGTTGTAGAGACCGGAGCCGACCGTAGGCCCGCCGGCCGAACGCCACGAGCCGTCGGTGACCAGCACGGTCCGCGTGCCGTCGGGGTGCTCCACCTCCAGTTGCAGGAAGGCGCCGGTGCGGTCGCCGTACCACTCGCGCTTGCCGGTGAAGCCCACGTAGCCGGTGAACCAGCCCTCGGCCAGCTGCACGCCGAGGGCGTTGGCGCCCTCGCGCAGCAGGCCCGTGACGTCGTAGGTCTGGTAGCGCAGCCGGTGCCGGTAGCTCGTCCACCCCGGCGCCAGCACCACGTCCGAGACCGCCGCTCCATTGAGCTCGGCCTCGTAGACGCCCTGCGCGGTGGCGTACAGCCGGGCGCGGACGACCGGCTTCTCGAGGACGAACTCGCGCCGCAAGAGGGCGACCGGCTCCTCCACGTCGCGGGGCAGGACCGGCTGGACCAGCTCGGCGGTCCAGTCCGCGGGTTCCAGGAGACCGGCCTCGACGAGGACGTCCTCGCTCCACGCCGACGGCTCGGCGGCGCCCTCCGTCCAGACCCGCACGCGCACGGACCGGCGTTCCCGGCTCACGAGCAGCGGAGCCTCCCACGGGACGAGGACCGACTCGGCCGACGCGACGCGGCCCGACGACCAGACCTCGCCGTCCTCCGGCGCGATCTCCAGCTCGTAGGCGGCCTGGCGCCAGCCGGGCAGGTCGGTGCGCGTGACCCAGGACAGCCGCGGCGTCGTCTCCCCGATGCCGAACGGCTCCCGGTGGTGCTCGATCGAGACGGGTAGGACGGTCAGGTCGCTCATCCGAGCGCCTCCCTCAGGTAGTGGACGGACAGCTGCACGACGGCGTCGATGTCGTCGCAGCCGGTGAAGATGTGCTCGGCGCCCTCGACCGGGACCAGCCGGACGTCCACACCGGCAGCGCTCATGGCGTCCGCGAGCTGCTGGCTCTGGTTGAACGGCACCAGCCAGTCGGCGGTGCCGTGGATCAGCAGGAACGGCGGCGCGCCTGCGGTCACGTGGGTCACCGGGCTGGCGTCGGCCGTCGTGGCTTCGTCGAGGCCGGCGAGGAGGTGTTCCTCCGCCGGCACCCGCATCACCTCGGGCAGCTTCGCCGCGATGTGCGGCGGCGGGGTCACCCCCGGCATGGTCGACAGATCGGAGACGCCGTACCAGTCGACGGCGACGTCGACGCCGCTGGACGGCCCGACGACCCCGAGGTCGCCCTCCAGGTCGGCGCGGTGCCCGGTCAGGGCGACGAGCGCGGCGAGGTGACCGCCGGCCGACTCGCCGGCGACCCCGATGCGGGTGACATCGACGCCGAGTTCCCCGGCGTGCGCCCGCAGGTACCGGACGGCGGCCTTCGCGTCGTGCAGCTGGGCCGGGAAGGGCGCCTCGAGGGAGAACCGGTAGTCGATCGTGGCGATCGCCAGCCCCGCGGCGACGAACGCCTCGAACAGCGAGTCCGGCCGCAGCGTCTCCGGCAGGTAGCGGCGGTCGCCCGTCATCCAGGCGCCGCCGTGGATCCAGACGACGAGCGGAGCCGGTTTCTCCCCGGGGGGGACCCAGACGTCCAGCTGCAGCGGCCGGTAGCCGGCCGGGCAGGCGTAGGTGACGCCGGAGAAGACCCGGACGCCGTCGTCCCGCCGGGTCGCCGGAGGCGGCGGCAGGAACCGGGCGGGCCCCGCCCACTCGAACGCCTCGGCCTCGGCCGTCATCGTTCGGTTCCCTCTCCGTCCAAGGGGCTGGTGAACCGGTGCTCGCCGGGGCCGGCGGTCGTCGTGGTGCCGTCGGGCAGGACTACTTCGGCCTCCGTCCCGGCGGGGACGACCACCCGGAGATCGAACGCACCGCCGTCGATCCGCCACGCGGACTCGATCCGGCCGTACGGGGACTCGTGCGCCGCCTCGGCCGAGGTCAGGCCGCCGCCGGGGCGCGGATGGACGCTGAACCGGCGGTAGGCGGGATCGATCAGCTGCAGGCCCGCGGTGTACCGGTGGAGGAACGAGACGACCGCGCCCTTGGAGTAGTGGTTCAGCGAGTCGTGCGGCACGCCGTCGTCGTCCACGCCGCCCCAGCTCTCCCACACCGTGGTGCCGCCCCGGTCGATCATCGTCAGCCACGACGGCTCGGTGTCCTGCAGCAGCAGCTCGTAGGCGACGTCGACGTGCCCTGCGTCGGCCAGCACGGGAAGCAGGTACGGCGTGGCGAGGAAGCCGGTACCCAGGTGGGTGTCGGCCTTGCGGATCAGCTCGACCAGCCGCTCGGCGACCGCCGGCCGTAGCTCGGCCGGGACGAGATCGAAGGCCAGCGCGCGCACGTGGGTCGCCTGCGTGTCGGGGGTGAGCCGGCCCTCGGCGTCGACGTACTCCGCCTGCCACGCCTGCCGGGCCAGCTCGCTGAGCTCCGCGTAGCGGGCTGCGTCGTCGTGCCGGCCGAGGACCTCGGCGATCCGGGCCGCGAGCCGGGCGCTGTAGGCGAAGTATGCGGTGGCGACATGCCCCTTGTCGGCCGTCCGGAACTCGTCGTTGCCCGTTCCGAGGTTCTCGCCGGGCTCGAGCCACTCGCCCCAGTGGAAGCCGGTGTCCCAGAGGTGGCGCTCGTGCGGCGCGGGATCGGGATTGCGCTCGACGCGGGACGGGTGGCGCCCCTCCCGCGCCAGGCGCTCGGTGCGGTCCAGCCACCGCACCATCGTCGGCCACAGCTCGTCGAGCAGCTGTTCGTCGCCGTAGGCCCGGTAGATCTCCCACGGGACGATCACCGCGGCATCGCCCCAGCCGGACGAGCCGTTCAGGTGCCCGATCGGCCCGTCCCTGCCCTCGTGCCGTGGGCTCGGGCTGACGTTCGCGATCGTGCCGTCGGGCCACTGGTCGACGACGACGTCCCGGAGCCACTTGGTCGAGAACCCGGCCACGTCGTACAGGAAGGCGGCCGTCGGCACGAACAGCTGCCAGTCACCGGTCCAGCCGTGCCGCTCGCGGTGTGGGCAATCGGTCGGGATGTCGCAGGCGTTGCCGCGGAAGCTCCACAGCGCCGCCTCGTGCAGGCGGTCCACCCGCTCGTCGCTGCAGGAGAACCAGCCGGTGCGGCGCAGATCGGTGTGCACCACCACCCCGCGGACGTCGTCCACGGTCAGGTCACCGGGATGGCCCTCGATGCGCACGTACCGGAACCCGTGCGTGGTCCGGCGTGGCTCGAAGACGTCGCCGGGGGCGCCCGCGGACACCACGGAATCGACCTGCCCGGCGGAGAGCCGGTGCGGCAGGAACGGCATGTCGGGCTCGAGGTTCGCGACCGTGACGTCGCCGTCGGGCGCGAGCCACTCCCCGTGGGTCAGCGTGAGGTTCGTGCCGGCCGGGCCGAGGTCGGTGAGCCGGACCCACCCGTTGATGTTCTGGCCGAGGTCGATCACGTGGGCACCGCTCGCCAGCCTCGTCACCGAGCGCGGGACCAGCTCCTCGACCCGCCGCACCGGCGGGGCCGGCGAGTCGACGAGGCCCGCGTAACCGTGCTCGACGACGGCGACGTCGTCCCAGCCGGTGTCGTCGAAGCCGGGGGCTTCCCAGCCGCGCGGCAGCCGACGCAGGTCCCAGCGCTCCCCCTCGATCAGGTCCGCGGCGACGACGTGGCCGAGCGCGCTGCGCCACCCCGGACCCGAGCCCACCACCGCGGTCGAGCCGTCGTCGTACGTGAGGTGCAGCTGGACCAGCAGCGCGAGCCCGCTCCCCCACTGGTCGGCCGCCCGCGTCAGGCCGACCTGCCCCCGGAACCACCCGTCAGCGAGGACGATCCCCAGCGCGTTGCGACCGACCGAGACCGATGGGGTGACGTCGTAGGTCTGCACCTGCAGCCGCGCGTCGTACTGCGTGTAACCCGGGGTGAGCTCGGCGTCCCCCACCCGCCGCCCGTTGAGGAACGCCTCGTAGAGGCCCTGCGCGGTGGCGTGCAGCCGGGCGGCGGTCACCGGCCGGTCGGCGTCGAACTCGAACCGGAGCAGGGCGGCCGGCCGCGACCCCTTCGGGCCGCTGGGCATCCGGCCGGGCTCCACCCAGGACGCCTGCCAGTCCTCCGCCCAGAGCAGGCCGGTCTCGAAGGACGCCGGCTCGGACCACGGGCTCTCACCGAGGTCGGTGCCCACCCGCACCCGCCACTCCACCCGCTGGCCGGAGCAGAGCGGCGGCCCGGCGTAAGGCACCAGGAGGCCTCGGTCGCCCCCCACCCAGCCGGTGTCCCACCCGCTGTCGGTGGTGATCCGGTAGGCGCGCTGCTCGCGAGCGCCCTCGGGCAGCCGCCATGACAGCCGGGGCGCGGTGCTCCGCAGACCGAGCGCCTCGTCCAGATGCTCGACGCGCAGGCCGTGCGGCGCAGACGCGGAGCTCGTGTGCGCAAGGACCCCGGCGTCCTCGGCTACTCGCACGCTCGCGGCACGGCCCTCCACCGGAGCCGTCACAGTCCGGGGACGCGCTCGGCGTGATGGCAGGCGGTGACGGTCTGGTCCACCTGCCGCAGCGGCGGACGCTGCGCGACGCAGATCTCCGTGGCCAACGGGCAACGCGGCACGAAGGGGCAGCCGGTCGCGGCCGGAGCCGCTGAGCCGGCCACCCCGATGCCGAGGGCCTCGCGGGCCGCCCGGCGGGCGGCCTGCTCGGCCGGGCGCGGCACCGGGGCGGCCGAGTTGAGGGCCACGGTGTAAGGGTGCCGTGAGCGCTCCTGGACGGCCTCGGCCGGGCCCATCTCCATGATCTGCCCCCGGTAGAGCACCACCACCCGCTGGGAGAGGAATCGGACCACGCCGAGGTCATGGGCGATGAACAGGAACGACAGCCCGTGCCGGTCGCGCAGGTCGGCCAGGAGGTTGAGGACCTGCGCCTGGGTGGACAGGTCCAGCGCGCTCACCGGCTCGTCGAGGACGAGGACCTTCGGGTCGCAGACCAGCGCGCGGGCGATGGCGATCCGCTGCCGTTGCCCACCGGAGAACTGTGCGGGGTAGCGGTCGACCGCGTCGCCGGGCAGACCGACAGACTCCAAGCCTTTCCGGGCCTTCTGGAGCGCCTCCTGATGGCGCACACCCATGAGCCGCAGCGGCTCGACCAGCGTCTGGCCGACGGTGCGGGTGGGGTTCAGCGACGAGTACGGATCCTGGAAGACCACTCGCAGGTCCGCAGCCAGCCGACTGCGCTGCTTGAGCGGCATCTCGGTGATGTCCTGCCCGTGCAGCCTTACGCTCCCCTCGGTCGGAGGCTCCAGGCCGAGGACCGCCTTGCCGATGGTGGACTTGCCCGAGCCGGACTCCCCGACCAGACCAAGGGTCTCGCCAGGTGCGATGTCCAGGCTCACGCGGTCCACCGCCGGTGGCGCCTGCCGGGCCTTGCGTCCCCGGCCGTAGCGGACGACGAGATCGCGGACCTCCAGCGCCGGGGCCGACGCAGGGGCGGGGGCGGCGGACGGCGTATCGGCGGGTGCGGTCATCGGGACGCTCCAGCAGTCGGAATCGTCTGCCCGTTCCGGGCAGCGGTCGCACCGGCCGGCGTGGCGGCCTGCCTCGTGCCGGGGACGACCTCGTCTCCGGCGTGTTCGGGCGCCCAGGTGGCGGAGGCATGGGCGAGTTCATCGGCTCGGATGCACAGGACGGACCCGTCGCCGTGGGCGGGGAGCGACGAGAAGGGCTCGGTGCACTTGTCCCGTGCGAAGTGGCAGCGGCCGGCGAACCGGCAGCCGGTCGGCCAGCTCCCCGGGGAGGGCACGGTGCCGGGGATGGACGCCAGCCGCTCGGGCACCGGCTCGCCCTCCGACACGTGCGGGTTGGCGCCGAGCAGCGCCATCGTGTACGGATGTGCCGGGCTGTCGAGGACGCTCGCCACGTCCCCCGACTCGACGACGGTGCCCGCGTACATGACCGCGACGTCGTCGCAGATGTCGGCGACGACGCCGAGGTCGTGGCTGACGAGGACGACGGACAGGCCGCGGTCCCGGACGAGCTGACGCAACAGGGTCAGGATCTCCGCCTGGACCGTGACGTCGAGGGCCGTGGTCGGTTCGTCGGCGATGAGCAGCTTCGGCTCGCCGGTCAGCGCCAGGGCGATGGCGACGCGCTGCGCCATGCCGCCGGACAACTGGTGCGGGTAGCTCGCGAGCACCCGGTGGGCGTCGACGATCCCCACCTGCTGCAGCAGTTGGGCAGCGATCCGGCCGGCCTCCGCGCGGCCGACCCCGCGGATCCGGCGCAACGGCTGGGTCAGCTGGTAGGACACGGAGAACATCGGATCGAGGGCGACCATCGGCTCCTGGGAGATCAGCGCGATCTCCCGGCCGCGGATGGCGTTGAGTTCCTTCTCGTTCAGCCCGACCAGGTTGCGCCCCTGCCACAGGATGGAGCCGCCGGAGATCGAGACGCCGTCGGGGAGCAGACGGATGAGCGAACGGGCCGTCATCGTCTTGCCGCAGCCGGACTCGCCGACCAGCCCGAGGACCCGCCCCGGTCGCAGGTTGAACGACACCCCACTGACGAGCGCCGGACCGTCATCGACGGTGACATCCAGATCACGGACTTCGAGCAGCGCCTGCGGATCGGTAGAACGAGGTTCTCCCGTGGTCCCGGCAGCGGCCCTGGCCAGCGGGCGCTTGCGACGTCGCGTGGTCGCTGCGATCGACCCCTTGCTGGCGATGGCGTCGGCCAGCTCGTTGGCCGCGACGACGGTGAGCGCGAGGATGAAACCGGTCGGCACCATGAGCCACGGCGCGTTGAACACGTACGACGACGCATCCTGGATCATGAAACCCCAGCTCGGCTGCGGCTCGGCGGGGCCGAAGCCGAGGAAGGCCAGGCCGGCGACGATGAGCAGACCGATGCCGTAGAGCTGCGCAGCCTGGACGGCCACGACGGTGCCCATGGACGGCAGGACGTGGACGAGGTTGACCTTCAGCGAGCCGAGTCCGTTGACCCGCGCGGCGTCGACGTAGAGGCGCTGGCGCACCGACTTCGCGACGCCGAGCATGACCCGGTAGACGGCCGCGGAGATCATCACGCCGAGGATGGCCATGATGATGTAGATCCGGACGCCGATCACCCCGATCACGGCGAGCAGCATGATCGTCCCGGGAAGGGCGAGGAGCACCTCGGCCAGGCGGGTGGTGACCCGCTCGACGCGGTGCCCGCGCTCGGCGGCGACGAGCGCCATCGACAGCCCGATCCCGAAGGCGACGAGGACCGAGACCACGGAGGCGAGCAACGGCTCGGTGCCCGCGCTGAAGATCCGGCTGAGCAGGTCGCGGCCCAGCGGGTCGGTGCCCAGCCAGTGATCGGCCGACGGCAGTGCCAAGCGGTTGGCCGTGTCCTGCGCGGCCGGGTCGTAGGGCCGCCACAGCGGAGCGGTCAGCGACGCAACGACCATGAACACGAGCCATGCGGCACCGAAGATCCCGCCCGGGCGGCGCAGGAAATAGGGCAGTCCACGGCGCTTCGGGCCCTGTGGGACCGATTGGGTCGCCACCTCGTCGGCCGCGTCCAGGGGCAGCACACTCATGCGGTACGCACCTTCGGGTCGAGCGCCGCGACCACGAGGTCGAGCAGCAGGTTGATGACGACGACCACGACCGTGGCCACGATGACGACGCCGGTGAGCGCCGGGAAGTCGCTGGAGGCGGCGGCGATCTGCCCGGCCTGGCCGAGGCCTGGGAGGGCGAACAGGTTCTCGATGATCACCGAGCCGCCGAACAGGGCGATGAACTGGACACCGAGCACAGACACCACCGGCAGGCTGGCGAAGCGAAGTGCGTGCACGTACCGGACGCGCCACTCGGGAGTCCCCATGGCCCTCAGGGTTCGGATGTGCTCCTGGGCCAGCGCTTCGCCCATTCCGGCTCTCGCGGTCCGGGCGATGATGGCGGCCCCGCCGATCGACAGTGCGATCACCGGGAGCAGCAGGCTCTTGAACCAGCCGGCGGCATCAGCGGCGAAGGGGACGTAGCCGGTCGCCGGCAACCACCTCAGTTGGATGGACAGCGCATACACCAGCAGGATGCCGACCCAGAAGACGGGCAGGGAGAGCGCGACCCCGGCTCCTGTCGTGATGACCCGGGAGGTGCGTCCCCCTCGCACGGCGGCCGTGACCCCGAGGACCACGCCGACGACTCCCGAGAAGACCGTGGCGAGCAATGCGATGAACGCCGTGACCGGCACCCGGTCGGTCAGGTCCGCGGCGATATCGCGACCGTCGATGAGCGACGTGCCGAGGTCGCCGGTCACCAGACTGCCGAGATAGTCGAAGAACTGGACGTGCAACGGGTCGTTCCAACCCAGCGCCTCGTTCTCGGCGGCGATGCGCTCGGGGGTACCGCCAGGACCGAGGCGCACCGCACCAGGCGAGGTGTCGGTGGCGTGCACCAGCAGGAAGCTGATGAGGATCGCGGCGAGCACCGTGCCGACCGCCATGGCGAACCTCTTGGCGACGTAGCCGAGCATCAGGGAGTCCTTGGGCGTGTGGGGGCGACGTGCCCGTCCGGGATGGTGCAGAGGTGGGGGGGGGGGGGGGGGGGGGGGGGGGGGGGGGGGGGGGGGGGGGGGGGGGGGGGGGGGGGGGGGGCGGCGGGCGGGGGCGGGGGGCGGGGGGCGGGGGCGCGGCCGGCCGCGCGGTGGCGGCCCGCGGGGCGGACGAGGTCGG